>JAUNDJ010000184.1 GCA_030526175.1 Bacillota bacterium | reverse complement strand
AGTAGGTAATTCTACTTTAAATAGTTTATCCTGTATATTTATAAGTTGCCGCCATTCTTTCAAGCACAAATAAGTAGGACAATAGAGCCTGGACACTTATGATTGTTTAATCAACTGATGTCGATAGCTAAGAATGACAGTCAATGCCACTTCTCCTTTTATTTTGAAAGGAGTTTTTTTATGTCTTCCATGAAAATTGTTCGCCCTATCTGCTGCGGTATGGACATCCACAAGGATCTTATTGTTGCCACAATCGGTATTACTGATACCAAAACCAGAATTACTGAATACATTCAGGAATGTTTTTCTACACTTAATCCCGATTTATTAAAATTGAAAACCTGGTTGAAGGAATACAATTGTTTTGATGCCTGTATGGAATCTACCGGTAAATATTGGATTCCTATCTTTAATGTACTTGAAGATGAGATCAATGTTTACCTTACTCATCCTAAATACGTCAAAGCTATCAAGGGCAAGAAAACTGACAAGAAAGATTCCAAATGGATCTGTGATCTTTTTAAGCACGATCTTATCCGCTTCTCCTATATTCCCTGTAAAGAAATAAGAGAACTTCGCGAAATAGCGCGATATCGCTACAAGCTTGTATGCATGCGCTCTTCCGAAAGAAACAGATATCAGAACTGCATGACCGAATCCAATATTGGTCTTGCTTCTGTAGTAAGTGATCCTTTTGGGAAAACTGCTTCTAAAATCATGAATGAAGTACTTTCTTCCGAAACAATCGATGATGACAAGATTCGTAAATTAATCCACAAGAACTGCAAGAAATCAGATTTAATTCTAGATTCTCTACATGGATGCAAGATTGAATCTGATCAGCGTTTTAAAATGGAAACAGCTCAATTGCACATGGAAGAACTAAACAAACACATCGAAGCATGTGAAACAGAAATGGTCAAACGTGCTTATCCAATGTCGGATCAATTTATTCACATCAGCCACATGCCTGGCATTTCATTATTTTCTTCTATTATTATCGTTTCCGAAATTGGTGTTGATATGACCAAATTCGAAAGTTCTAAACAGCTTGCGTGTTGGGCGGGATTAGCTCCTGCAAATAACGAAAGTGCAAACAAGAAGAAAACCACTCGAATTAATAAGGCAGGTCAATATCTAAAACCATTACTTGTTCAATGTGCATTAAGTGCCATCAAGGATAAAGAAGGATATTTTGGAAGAAAGTATACAAAAATCAAAAAGCGTCGAGGTCATAAGAAAGCTATAATCGCTATCGCTCGTATGATGCTTGTATGTATCTACCATATGATCCTTACCGGTGAAGAATTCAATCCAACAGATTTTGATAGAATTCTAAATCCAAACAGCTACAATCAAAACAAGAAAGAATTAACAGTTGAAAATGCCATTTTATTTTTGCAGCAACAAGGCATCGATGTTTCATCTTTACAGTTAAACTAATTTAAAATTTTTCAATAATCAAAAACGCTCTTTTTAGTGCGCTCATTTTTAGGGTATTTTATTCACACTT
>JAUNDJ010000183.1 GCA_030526175.1 Bacillota bacterium | reverse complement strand
GTACCATATGCTTACGACAGATATTTAACCTGTCCGTTTTTTATACTAGCATCAACCCTATGAAGATCCCGAATGGCAAGCAGACGCCTTTGGCGGTGAACTACTTGCCTCTTCATATTTAATAAAAGGAATGAACGCCTATGCTGTTTCTGAAAAATGTGGTGTCTCTCTATCCGCTGCACAAATTCAGCTTAAGTCTCTTCGAAATTTTTAAGGAGGTGATGTCGTATGTATGTAAAAATATAAAATGCATCGAAAAACTGTTACCAGCAGTTTATCAATGCATTCCATTCCTCAGGTATGCTTTTACATAACTAAGTGTAGCTACTTAAAAGATAGCATATCTGAGTCTACTCGTCAATTGACGAAATTCACGAATATATGGGGATATTATACCCATTTTTACCCCTCAAAAATGAGGGAGAAAGGACTTTAATATGTGTATTATTAACTCACAACGTAAAAGTTGCAAAGATGTATTCTATGCCTTTCTTGTAGAATTGGCTTATTATGGAGGAATCTTTGAATTCCCAATCATTCAACCAACTTATTGTATACCTAATAGATTAATCAGCTTCTCGAAAGCGATTTCATGTACTGATTATAATCAATGGGTACATTTTTTGAAGATGATTACTTATTTGAAAGAATTTGGAGAAACCCTAAACGTTACTTGAAAATACTATGCAAATACAACGGTGTCATTCTTCCAGATTTCAGCTTATACCGAGATATGCCTTATGTTATGCAATTGTGGAATATTTACCGAAGCCGAGCAATAGGTTTTTGGTTACAAACACATGGTATCAAAGTAATTCCAAATATCCGCTATGCCGATAATCGAACATATAGATGTTGTTGTGATGGCATTTCCAAACATACCATAATTGCTATTGGTACTCATGGAATAATAAAGAACAGAGAAGACCGTAAATTCTTTTGTGAAGGTCTCGATATAGTTGTCAGACGAATCCAACCTTCAGTAATTGTTGTGTACGGAACTGCTCCAAATATAATTTTCGATAAATATCGACAAAAGGGAATCCAAATTATCCAATTTCCTAGCGATTTTTCTATTTCGCACAAAGAGGTAGTCTAATGGGTTCTGGATATCATGGGGGTTTCGGTTCTACTCAAGGATCACAGAAAAAGAACTGTATTTTTACTCCTGTTCAATTTGAAGGCACTGTTAAAGTAAACGGTATTGAACGAGATGTCAGTCGACGGGTCTATCAAAGGAATGATATCGACTTCAATTATGTGGATAAAAATACTGGACAAACCAATTTGCACCGTATGCTTAAAGGTAATGCTCCATATGGACATGATGGAAAACCTTTAGAATTATATCACATCCTACAAAAAGAAGCAGGTCCAATGGTAGAAATCCAAGAAACAACACACATGGAATATAAACGCATTCTTCATGGATTGCGAGGGGCTAATAAACAGATTCTTAATACTTATAAATATATATAAATAAAAATTAATATAATTATAAATATATGGTATAATTA
>JAUNDJ010000102.1 GCA_030526175.1 Bacillota bacterium | reverse complement strand
CACAGAAATACACATAAATTAAAAATAACTATTGAAATATATTATCTAATTTTTTAGTGTAATGTATGATATACTTAAATAAAGTGTAGGTGAGAATATGTCTATATCAGAAAGAAAAAAAATCAATTATACAGTAGCATGTGTAAATGAATTTTCTAAATACTATAACATGAATCAAAAAGATGCATTTCTTTACTTATTTGAGTTTAAAGGAATACAATTTTTGATTGAGTTCTATGAAGTGGAACATTTACTTTCATTTGATAATGTGATAGAAGATTTGACTATCATCTGTAAGAATAATGGTGGTGATTTGTCATGAGATTATTTCATGGAACCAATGTAGATATAGAGGAAATTGATTTAACTAAATGTCGTCCGTTTAAAGATTTTGGCCAAGGATTTTACTTGACATATATTCAGGAACAGGCTGTGTTAATGGCAAAAAGAACAGCTAAGATTTATGGGGGGAGTCCTATAGTAAATATTTTTGAGTTGGATTGGAATGAGATAGAACAATCCGATTTGAAAATATTAGATTTCGGGGAATATGTTTCAAAAAAATGGGCTCAGTTTGTGATGAATAATCGTAATAAGAACTATTTAGGATCCAAAATGAATAATAAAAATGGGGAATATGATATCGTGATTGGGCCAATAGCCGATGATAATTTAGCTATGCTTTTTCGAAAGTTTGAACACGAGTTAATTAGTTTGGAAGAATTAGTGAAAGGGATGGAGTATAAGAAAACCACAAATCAAATTTCATTTCACTCAAATCACTCACTGAAATATTTGAAGAAAGTGGGGAAAATAAATGGATAAGAAAGAACAATTAAAAGAATATATCATACAAGATTTAATAGAGTTCATTATCGAAGATGACTGTATATCGATAGAAGAAGCCATGAATAAATTATATCGGTCCAAAACATTTGAATTGTTACAAGATAATGATACAGGCTTGTATCTACAAGGATCGTCGTATGTATATGAACTTTACAAAGAAGAAAAAAAATAAAGCACTGTTTGAAAGGACAGTGCTTTATTTTTAGAGTGATTCTTTATAGTTTGTACCCCATTCTTGCATCGCATTTAATATTGGACGTAATGTTTCTCCCAATTCACTCAATGCGTATTCTACTCTTGGTGGTACTTCTGGATAGACCGTTCTTGTGATTAATCCATCTTCTTCCATCGAACGAAGGGAATCGGTTAATACTTTCTGACTGATGCCTTCTAAGTTTTTTTTCAATTCGTTAAAACGCCAAGGACGAACCAACAAGTTTCGTATGATTAATAATTTCCATTTACTTCCAATCAAGCCAACGGTTGTTGCGACAGGGCATTCTGGTAATTCAGATTTCGTACGCATAATAATTTCCCTCCTAATAGTTACTATTTGAATGTAACATAAAAAAGTGAATGTGTCCATTGGTTACCAAAAGGTGCCTATGTAATAAAAATGTGCGTACTTTTTTCTTGTTTTCTTACTTGATATTCTATGAGCGTTAAGAGAGTTCTCTTAACCGTTTACGAAAAGGAGGTAGTGAATATGGCATTATCAAACATCGCAAACTGGAATGAAGCAACTATTGCTTCTTCTTGCGGTACAGCTTGTGGAGCTACAGATAAAGTAGCTGCATGTGGAAGTGCTTGTGGTGCAGGAGAAAAACCTGAAGAAAAACCAGCTGCATGCGGAAGTGCATGTGGTGCATCTGACAAGTAAGTAAACGAATAGAAAGAAGGAGGAAGTATAGGATGCGTCAGTATTTTTCATTTCAATGGCATATCACAGATGAGTGTGATCAGCGTTGTAAACATTGTTACATATTTTCAGGAGAAGGCTGCAAGGACTTGAAGTCTATGTCTTGGAAACAGATGCAAGAGGTTGTCGCAAATTGCGAAGATTTTTGTGCAGTATACAATCGAAAACCCTATTTCTACATTACCGGCGGGGATCCTATCCTTCATCCGGATTTCTGGAAATTAATGGTTCTTTTAAAATCAAAGGATATCCCATTTACCTTAATGGGAAATCCATTTCACTTAAACGATGAAATTTGCCGTATGTTGAAAGCATGCGGTTGTGATAAATACCAAATGTCTCTTGATGGGATGAGAGAGACACACGATTGGTTCCGCAAACCAGGTAGCTTTGATCTAACTATTGAAAAAATTGGTTGCCTAAATCGAGCCGGAATCAAAAGTGTAATTATGTCTACGGTTTCTAAGACTAACCGTAATGAGATCCCAGAAATTATTGATGAAGTAGTCAAAGCCAACGTAACCGTTTATGCCTTTTCTCGTTATGTGCCAACGGGTGGCGAAGTGGATACGAGTATGACACCCGAAGAATATCGTGAGCTTCTACAAATCTGTGATGCGAAATATAAAGAGTATAAGAAACAAGGTTGTAAGACATTCTTTAATAAGAAGGATCACTTATGGACTTTGTATGAATATGAAACAGGACAATTTATTCTTCCCGAAGATGCCCTTCCAAATATGATTTATGGAGGATGCAACTGTGGTAATTGTCATATTACCATTTCTTCCAATGGGGATATCATGGCTTGTCGAAGAGTCACAAATAGTAAAGTAGGGAATGTGTTTGAAGACCGCTTGGTCGATGTATGGGTTTCTCAAATGGAATCGTATCGAGAATACGAGGATTTCGCCAAATGCAGCAAGTGTGAACTAAAGGCATGGTGTCGAGGATGTCCAGCGGTTGCCAATGGAACAAATGGAGATTTTTATTCGGCTGATCCACAATGTTGGAAAAAAAGAAACGATATAACAGGGGAGGAATTAACATGTTGATGGACATTATTAAGGCAAGACATTCAATTCGAAAATATACAGACCAACAAATTGATAGAGCAGATTTGGAAAAAATCTTAGAAGCGGGAAATTTTGCACCGAATGCGGGTGGCGGACAAAGAAGTATGATGGTGGCCATCCATAATAAGGAACTGGCAACAAAGCTAGGAAAAATGAATATGGCTGGATTTGATCGTTCCAAACTACTTGGTGGATTTGTTTCTAAAGAACAACCTAGTACAATTGACGATCCAACTATTAAAAATGGCTTTTATGATGCACCGACTGTTATTTGTGTATTTTGCCAAGACAATTTCTTTTTTAAGACAGCCGATGCCTTTTGTATGATGGAAAATATGGTCTTACAAGCTACCGAACTCGGTATTGCTTCTTGTATTATTTCTAGAGGCTATGAAACTTTCGCATCCGAAGAAGGACAAGAGCTTATGAAAGAATGGGAAGTTCCTGAAGGCTATGCTTGTCAGGGATTTGTGATCCTTGGATATATTAATGGTCAACAACCACAAAGTAAACCAAGAAAACCAGGAAGAGTAAAGATTGTTGAATAAATATGAATCAGGTACAAAAAAGAAAATATTTAATTCAGGAGCTGTTAAATGAGCATTCAGAATATCGTAGTATAAAGATTCCCATAGTGGATTCGGAACAAAATAGAATGCTTCGAACGCTGATGAATATTCGTTTACCAAAAGATATAAGCGAAAGCTTTATTAGGGTTCAGGATGCCTATCTTCAAGAAGTAAATCGTGATAAAGGAATTGTAACTCTTGAGGATATGGAAGAAATCCAACCCGATTTTTATCTTTGGAAAGGGGATATCACAAGATTGAAAGTGGGCGCTATTGTCAATGCAGCCAATAGTGGAATGCGAGGGTGTTTTCAGCCTTGTCACAATTGTATTGACAATTGTATTCATACATATGCGGGCATTCAACTTAGAAACTATTGTGATGATTTGATGAACCAACAAGGTTATGAAGAACCAACGGGTCAGGCAAAGATTACCCCTGCTTTTAATTTACCTTGTGACTATATCCTTCATACGGTAGGTCCTATTGTCCAAGGAAAACTTAGTGTGGAACATGAGAAACAACTAGAATCTTGTTACAAGTCTTGTTTAGAAATGGCTGAAAAGAATGGTATTTCCAGTATTGCCTTCTGTTGTATTTCCACGGGTGTGTTCATGTTTCCAAATTTCAGAGCTGCTGAAATTGCGATTCAAACAGTGAAAAAATATAAGGAACAAACAAATTCGAAGATGAAGGTGGTATTTAATGTTTTCAAAGATGAGGATGAAAAAATCTATGAACAATTACTTAGATAAGATTGATTTGATTAAAGAAAAAATAAAAGAAGCCGATGCGATCGTTATTGGAGCCGGTGCCGGATTGTCCACTTCGGCAGGATTTACCTATAGTGGTTCTCGTTTTGAAAAATATTTTTCCGATTTTGAACAAAAATATGGGTTTTCCGATATGTACTCTGGAGGATTTTATCCATATGAGACATTGGAAGAACATTGGGGATATTGGAGTCGATACATCTTTGTCAATCGATATATGGATGCACCCAAAAATCTATATTCGAAAATATACGATTTAGTCAAGGAAAAAGAGTATTTTGTCCTGACCACAAATGTCGATCATTGTTTCCAAAAAGCGGGATTTTCCAAGGAACGACTTTTCTATACACAAGGAGATTATGGATTGTTTCAATGTAGTAGTCCTTGTCATACAGAAACATACGATAATAAAGAAGCGATTGAAAAAATGGTTCGTAGTCAAGGTTTTGAGATAGAAAATGGAGAACTGATTGTCACAGATTCTATAAAATCGTCCATTCCTGCTGAATTGATTCCTGTTTGTCCAAAATGTGGTAAGCCTATGAGTATGAATCTAAGAGCCGATGCGACGTTTGTCGAAGACGAAGGCTGGCACGAAGCGTCAAAAAGATATACTAATTTTTTGAACGAACATGTGAACCAAAAAGTACTATTTTTAGAACTCGGGGTTGGATATAACACACCAGGGATTATTAAGTATCCATTTTGGCAAATGACTAAAGCTTTTCCTCAGGCAAACTATATTTGTCTAAATAAAGGGGAAGCGTATGTACCAGCGGAAATTGTGAAAAAATCCATCTGTATCAACGAAGATATAGATCGGGTAATAGAAGATATAATGAAGGAGGAAAAGTATGAATAAAACAGGAATTAGTAATATTCGTATGATTACCATTACGGCTTTACTCGTAGCTTTGTCGTATGTCCTTTCTTTTATTGAAATTCCGGCACCTTTATTGATATTTCAAAACGAAGAATTACGACTCGACAATTTGCACAAGTCGAAGTGGAACAAGAAAAATTGGATAAAATTTTGGAAGCTGGACAATGGGCGCCTACGGCTGTCAATGCTCAACCACAAAGAATCCTTGTGTTAAATACAAAAGAGAGTCTTGTGAAAGTTCGTGAGTTTTGTACTTTTGGCTACGATGAAAAATACGCTCAATTAGAAAAAGCGTGTGATGATAAAGAACATAATCAATGTGTGTATTATTATGGGGCACCACTTGTACTTTTTGTATGTTACGATAAAGATGCTTGTTGGAAACATCCAGAAAGTGGGGAATCAAGTGGTTCTACAGATGCGACAATTGTTTCAACACATATGATGTTAGAAGCTGCCAGCATTGGACTAGGAACCGTTTGGATTAGTTATTTTGACAAGGATAAAGCACGTAAATTGTTGGAATTACCAGATAACTGGGAACCGAATAATATGCTCTATATTGGCTATCCTGCAGAAGATTTTGTTCCAAATCCTAAGATGAGTGGTAAGAGATTTCCAATCGAACATTCGGTTTGGTACAACACTTTAAAATAAGAGGAAGAAGCACTGTTTATTATGGTGCTTTTTTTGTGCATCTTATCCTTATAAGTTGGCATCTTATTTCACATTTCATTGCGTATCATTTTAGTCTTTGATACGCTTTTTTCAAGAAACAGGAGAAGAATATGCCGATTGTAAAAGTGAGTATGCTCGAAGGAAAGAGTGTAGCGTATAAGAAGAAATTATTGGATTGTATACATAATGGCTTAGAAGAAGCTTTTGGGATTGATTCCGAAGATCGTTTTCAAAGAATTGAAGAATATTCTCAAGAGAACTTTGAAACCGCAAGTTCTAAGAGTAAGGACTTTATGATAATTGAATTGACCATTTTCCCTGGTCGAAGTAGGGAGAAGAAAAGAGAAGCGATTGAACGAATGACTGAACATATCAATAGTACTCTTCAGATTTCAAAGAAAGATATCTTTATTATCTTCTATGAACCTCCTTTGGAAAACTGGGGAATGACAGGGAAACAAAAGGAGTGAAGAATATGAATGATTACGAAATGATTTTTAAGAGAAAGTCTTTCCATGTATTTAGAAATATTGAACAAATTAATGACCAGGAATTGGAAGAACTACAATCTTTTATTCAAAACATTCAGCCTTTGGATGAAAGTATTCCATATTCTATAAAAATAGTTTCTGAAGGCAAAAGAGGATCTCAATATTGTATTGAATTCTATAGTGAAGAAAAGGGAAATTATCTTCGTAATATTGGTTATATTGGTGAACAAATCGATTTGTGGTTAGCTAAGAAAAACATTGGTTCTCTATGGTTTGGGATTGGTAGACCCGAAGAGAAACAAGAAGGAAATCAACAGTTTGTCATTATGATGGCTATCGCAAAAATGCCAGAAAACTCGTTTCGAAAAGATATGTTTAAGGCTAAACGTAAATCGTTAGAAGAAATCTGGCAAGGAGAACAACTACCACTTTCCAATATTATCCGTTTTGCTCCAAGCGCTTGTAACACTCAACCTTGGAAGGTGGAACATAGAGAAGGTATTTTAAATATATATCGGTATAAAAAACCAGGAAAACGAGGCATTATGCCACTCGATAAAGTAACGTACTACAATCGTATTGATATAGGTATATTCTTATATTTCTTAGAAACGTGCCTTATTCACGATGGATACGTATTTGAAAGTGTTCAATATTTTGAAGATGAAGAAGATGTGGAACAAGTGTTAGTGGTACAATATAAAATTTCAAAAGAAAAAGGTGGAAGAATATATGAATAGTAAAATATTAGCGATTATCTTTTATTTAGTTTCTTTCATTTCGTTTCTTACCTGTATCTTATTTTTTGTCAAAGGACAATTGGGAATGGGATATCTGTATATGGCATTAGGTTCATCAAATCTATGCTTAGGAGCGGTTTGGACGAAACGTAGTAAAGAAGATAAGAAATAAAGTCACGTATGTGGCTTTTTCTGTGTGTGCTATAGTATTAGTAACTAATAAGATATGAGGTGGTAAAATGCGAGTTGCCTTGGCACAAATAAAGAATGAAGGAAGCATAGAAAAAAATCTTGAAAAGAGTCTATTGTGTATGAAGGAGGCTTCGGAACACAATGCGGATCTAATTTTGTTTCCTGAAGTACACTTAACAGAATTCTTTCCTCAATATGAGGGGTTGGATGTAAATAAATATAGAGTGAGTATAGATTCTTCAATCGTAAAAGCTTTTCAAATGGCAAGTAAACAATATCGTATTCTTTCGGTTCCTAATATTTACTTGGAAGAAGATGGAAAAGCGTACGATGCCAGCTTGATGATTGATGAAAATGGTAAAATTTTGGGGATTCAAAAGATGGTTCATGTGGCCCAGGCTAATCAATTTTTTGAACAAGATTACTATACGCCATCAAATGATGGATTTAAGGTGTTTGATACTTCTTTTGGAAAAATAGGTATTGTGGTTTGTTTCGACCGTCATTATCCAGAAAGTATTCGTAGCGAAGCTTTAATGGATGCAGACTTAATCTTAATTCCTACGGTAAATACGAAAAGTGAACCATCCCAAATGTTTGAATGGGAACTTAGAGTACAAGCTTTTCATAATAGTGTGAGTATTGCGATGTGTAACCGTATGGGACAAGAAGGAGATATGGACTTTTCTGGGGAATCGATTGTCGTAGATGCCAATGGAAATGTACTAGAAAAAGCCGATGATAAAGAACAAATTGTATATGTAGATATTGATTTGGAAGAATCGAGTAGAATTAGAAAAAGTAGACCTTATACAAACTTAAGAAGACCGGAATACTATAAATAAAGAAAGGGTGAGCTCATGCCATTCGATTTAAAAAAAGAATATAAAGAATACTATTTGCCAAAGAAAAAGCCCGAAATAGTGACTATTCCCAAAGCCAACTTTTTGGCAATCCAGGGAGAAGGGAATCCTAACGAAGAAGGTGGCGCTTATCAACAAGCGTTGAATCTTTTGTATGCGGTAGCCTATACATTAAAAATGAGCTATAAGACGGATTATCAAATCGATGGATTTGTTCAATACGTGGTTCCTCCTCTAGAAGGATTTTGGTGGCAAGAAAATGTAAAGGGTGTAGATTATTCGAATAAAGAATCTTTTCATTGGATTTCTGTCATTCGACTACCCGATTTCATTTCTAAACAAGATTTTGATTGGGCTATTGAAACAGCTTCGAAAAAGAAGAAATTAGATTGTTCTTCGGTACAGTTTTTGACATTAGAAGAAGGCCTATGCGTACAGATTATGCATATTGGATCCTTCGATGAGGAACCAGCCAGTGTTGCGCTTATGGATGCTTATTTAGCTGAAAATGGATATGAGAACGATCTTTCGGATACGCGTATGCATCATGAAATCTATCTTTCCGATCCCAGAAGATGTGCTCCTGAGAAACAAAAGACAGTAATTCGACATCCAATACGAAAGAAGTTCGCTTAAGAAATGTGTTGTATATATAATTACCTTTTAATAATACATGGGATATATTTTTGTTGTATAATGTAATGACGATGTGTTGACAATTAAAATCTTTTTTGTGGTATTATATTTATAGGGAGGTAATCATTATGGCAACTACAAATTTGAATATCCGGACAGATAAAGCAATTAAAGAACAGGCTGAAGCAATTTTTAATGAGTTAGGGCTAAATATGACTACTGCCATTAACATGTTTTTAAGAACAGCTATTCGAGAAAATGGTATTCCATTTGATTTAAAACTAGATGTACCGAATGAAATTACTGCTTCAGCGATAGAGGAAGGAAGAAAGCTATTAGCTGATTCTTCTGCTCCGAGTTATTCTAATATGGATGAACTTAAGGAAGCTCTTGAAGTATGAAGTATAAAATCAAATTTACCAATCAGTTTAAAAAAGATTTGAAACTTGCGAAAAAACAAAATAGAGATTTAGATAAGTTGTTTCAAACTATTGAAATACTCGCAAATGGTGGCGTTTTAGGTGCAAAGTATAGAGATCATGAACTTACAGGGAATTTCAAAGGTACACGAGAATGTCATATTGAACCAGATTGGTTACTAATATATGAGATTCAGAACGATGTGTTGGTCTTAATGCTATATCGACTAGGAACACACTCTGAGTTATTCAAAAGGTAAATCTTTCATTGGAAGCAGATTAATGAATAGATTAAATCTGCTTTTTTGTATGCCGGGCATGGCATATATCTTGGTGGTGAAAGTCCACTGTGGGG
>JAUNDJ010000182.1 GCA_030526175.1 Bacillota bacterium | reverse complement strand
ACTTAGGAATCGATGGAGACTATGTTGGATTATCGGCTTCTACACAATTCTGTGACACTTTCACAAAAGAAGATTACGAAAAATTAGTACAAGACATTAAAGATGGAAAAGTATCAATCAGCAACGATACTTCAAAAATGCCAGCTACTAAAAAAGCGAAAGTAGACGATCAAGGTTCAATTAAATAATAAAAAAAAGGCAATCTCAATTGAGATTGTCTTTTTTAGAACATGCTTCCATGATAGTGTTTTTTTGGCATTAAATCGAAATCGTAAGTTTCTAATTCTTCCATTGTGATATTGGCATGACTACCAATGTGAACCATTAAGTTTGAATCGGTTCCTAATTGTACTACGATTACTGGTGTGTGTGTTCCATACGCATAACCGCATTCCCAAGCCGTTCCTGAATCGGAATAGTTCCCGTAATACAACATGACTAAACAATCGGCCCAATCGATGAATTGGTGGTCTTCCATGAAGATTTCCATGGCCCATTCGTGAGTTCCGGCATCGGCACCACGATATTCATGTTCTCTTGGGGAATAGACAATGTGTCCTTTGCTTCTTAATAACTTTTCAACTTTATCAATGTTGGCAAGTTCTTCTTCATTAAAAAGAGGACTGGCTAAATAAATTTTCATAGTTGATTTTTCCTTCTTTCTAAAAAAAAAATACCATAATCTTACAAAATCGGGAAAGGATATAAGGATGGTATCTATTGTCCAACGATATATGATATACTCATTTTATGTTTTGGATATTTGGATTGATGAGTGTAGCTTATGGAATTTGTGTGGGATGGAAGAATTCCGGAACGTATTTTTATGTGTTCTGGTTTTTTCTTGGTGCCTTTTTTATGGGAATTCAAAGCTTTTTTGTATTTTCACTATATCGTTACTTACCCATTTGGTTCTGGAAAATAGCTGTTGTGCTACTTCTTATTGGAATGAGTCTTCTCATTTTTCTACTAGGATGCATAGCTTCAAAATACTATAGTAAGGGCATTTCAAATGCGAAATATATAATTGTTTTAGGGGCACAATGGAAAGAAACAGGGCCGAGCAAGGCATTAAAATATCGTTTAGATAGAGCGAAAGAGTACTTAGAAAAGAATGAGAAAACACTTTGTATCGTTTCGGGAGGACAGGGGTTTAACGAACCTTGTAGCGAAGCCGAAGGGATGGCAAAGTATTTAGTAGAACATGGTATTTCTATGGAACGAATTATTCAAGAGGATAAGTCGACTAATACGTTAGAAAACATTCGTTTTAGTATGAAATATTTGGAGGATATAAGTGCTTCTATTTGTGTGGTTTCTAATGGCTTTCATGTGTTTCGTGCCTGTGGTATTGCGAAAAAACAAGGTTTGACAAATGCGTATGGTCTAAGCGCGAAATCCGATTGGTTATATCTTCCTAATAACGCTTTACGAGAAGTGTTTGGGATTATCAAAGATTTTTTTGTAGGAAATATGTAAAAGGGATGCGATGCATCCCTTTATTCTTTACCATCCCAGCAATATGTACATAG
>JAUNDJ010000101.1 GCA_030526175.1 Bacillota bacterium | reverse complement strand
ATAATTATACCATATATTTATAATTATATTAAATTTAATTTATACATATTTATAAATATTAAGAATCTATTTATTAGCCTCCTTCACAAGATTATTATAATACGTATTATTACGTATTTCAACATTCTGTATCAAACATTATTAGAAGATTTCTTATGTTTCTTCTTACAAAAAAATATCCACTTTATGCTTCTTGCACAAAATGGATATCTTGTTAGATTCTTATTTTCTAAAGTGTACTTAATACTTCTTCGATTTGTTCTCTTGTTGCTAATCCTGAATGGAATGCAGTGGCTCCTCCACAGGCTGTTCCTAATTTTAGAGCTTGTGCATAATCATTTGTTTTAATATATCCAGCAATGAATCCGGCTACCATAGAATCTCCGGCTCCTACTGAGTTAACTACTTCTCCTTTGGCAACACCTTGGATGCTTACGACTCCATTTTCATCGACTAAGATGGCTCCATCTTTTGCCATGGATACTAATACGTTTCGTGCTCCTTGTTCTTGTAGTTTTTTCGCATAGTGGATTACATCGAAATCGCTTCGGATTTCTCTTCCGAACATTTCTCCTAATTCAATATTATTTGGTTTGATCAAGAATGGACGGTATTTTAATACTTTTAATAATAAGTCTTTTTCGGCATCAACAACTAAGTTTACTTCTTTGTCTAAACAAGAAATAATTCTTTCATAAGTATCGGAGCTCATGCATTTTGGAACATTTCCAGAAATAATGATTGTGTCTCCTTTTTTTAGTGTTTTTACTTGTTCTAATAAGAATTCGAAATCTGCTTCTTCAATCGTTGGTCCCATTCCGTTGATTTCTGTTTCTTCATCGGATTTCATTTTTACATTGATTCGTGTCATTCCTTTTGGAACCGTAATAAATGCTGTATCAATTCCTAATTTGTTTAATCCTTCTTCTAATGCTTTTCCTGTAAATCCTGCAATGAATCCTAACGCTGTTGTTTTAATATCCAATTCATTTAGGATACATGATACGTTGATTCCTTTTCCTCCATAATAGATGTCTTCTTTTTTGTTGCGGTTGATTTGCCCGGCTTTGAAATTGTCAACTTGAATTACGTAATCTAAGGCAGGGTTTAGTGTGACTGTGTAAATCATATTTTTATCTCCTTTTCTTGTGCCCATATAATAACACGTTGTGATTGTTGTTTCAACAATAAAAATTTTTATTTTAACAGTTGACAAAAGTAATTATGTTGTTATAATGAAAATGCAAATTTCGAAACAAAAGTTATTCGAGAAAGGAGGTTTTCGAAATGAAAGCAAAAGCATTACGCTTACATGGTGCTTCAGATCTTCGTTTAGACGAATTTGAATTACCAGAAATCACTGACGATGAAATCTTAGTAAAGATCGTTTCGGACAGTGTTTGCATGTCCACTTACAAGTGTGCTATTCTTGGTGAGAAACACAAACGTGTACACGATGATGTGGCAGAACACCCAGCTATTATGGGACACGAAATGGCAGGAGATATTGTTAAGGTTGGAAAAAATCACCAAGACAAATTCAAACCTGGTATGAAATTTACCTTACAACCTGCTCTTAACTACAAAGGAACAATGTGGTCTCCTGGTTACTCTTATGAATTCTTTGGTGGGGACGCAACATACTGCATCATTCCTAGCGAAGTAATGGAATTAGGATGTTTCTTAGAGTACAAAGGTAGAGCTTATTATGAAGCAAGCTTAGCCGAACCAATGTCTTGTTCAATTGGTGCATTTAATGCAGCTTATCACACTCAAATGGGTGTTTATACTCACCAAATGGGTATTAAAGAAAATGGTAAGTTAGCTATCATGGCTGGTGCTGGTCCTATGGGACTTGGTGCATTGACTTATGCTTTACACAGAGACGTTCGTCCAAGTATGATTGTAGTAACAGACATTAGTCAAGATCGTTTGGATCGTGCTGAACAATTATTCCCTGTGGAAGAAGCTAAAAAAGATGGTATCGAACTTCACTTTATTAACACTGGAAAAATGGATGATCCAGTACAATTCTTAAGAGATCTTTCTGGTGGAACTGGATACGATGATGTATTGTGTTATGCACCAGTTGCTGCCGTTGTTGAACAAAGTAGTGCAATTCTTGGTAGAGATGGTTGCTTAAACTTCTTTGCAGGTCCTACAGATAATCAATTTAGCGCAAAAATGAATTTCTACGATGTACACTACAACTCAACACACGTAATGGGAACAACTGGTGGTAACACAGCGGATATGATTGAATCGTTAGAATTAACAGCTGCAAAACGTATCAATCCTGCAGTAATGGTTACACACATTGGTGGTTTGGATGCAGCTGCTGAAACTACATTAAATCTTCCTAAAATTCCTGGTGGTAAAAAATTGATTTATACACACATCAATATGCCATTAGTTGCATTAACTGATTTACGTGCTCGTGGAAGCGAAGATGCTCGTTATATCGCATTAGCCGATATCGTTGATGCACACAATGGATTATGGTGTCCAGAAGCGGAAGAATACTTATTAGAAAATTTTGTTGAAGAATAATAGTTAATCAATCTCCTTAGTGAGATTGATTACTAAGGAGGTTTATTATGGATGTAATGAATACGAGACGAAAAGACATTGTGAGTTTTGTGAATCAAAAAGGCAGTGTTTCTTTTCAAGAATTAAAAGAACAATTCCCTAGTGTTTCGGATATGACACTTCGTACGGACTTAAAATATTTAGATCAAAATCGTTTATTAATTCGTATTCACGGGGGAGCAAAATCGTTAGATACTATTTCTGGAAACGACGATTACTTGAGTCGAAGATTTATTAAGAATACTTCGGAAAAGAAGGAAATTGCTAAAAAAGCTATTACGTTAGCTCTTGAGAATAAGACAATCTTTATTGACTCTGGTTCAACAACTACTTACTTTTCACAATTGTTTCCGGATCAAAAAAATATAATTTATACTTCAGGATTAACTTGTGCGATTGAACTTTCAAAATTGTCTAAACCGAAAGTTTGTATCACTGGTGGCATGATTAACTCGAATAGTTTGAGTGTGAATGGTTTTATTGGGATCGACTATTTGAAAAATGTTAATTTTGACATCGCTTTTATGGGGGTCACAAGATTTAGTCCTCGTACTGGTTTTACTTGTGAATCGAGTGAAGATGCGGATTTAAAAAGAGCTGTCATTGGTAAGGCAGAAAAAGTCGTAGTCTTCATGGATTCTTCCAAAATTAATATAAATGGTACATATACGATTTGCGATTTAAAAGATATTGATGTTCTTGTTTCGGATTCAAAGCTTCCAGAAGATTTTTTAGAAGAATGTAAAACACAGGGAGTAATGGTGTTATAAGACTTCCTGTTCAGAAAGGATAATATGAAAAACAAACTTCAAAAATTCGGGAAAACCTTATCCGCAATGGTAATGCCTAATATTGGTGCCTTTATTGCATGGGGTTTTATTACTGCTTTATTTATCGCAACAGGATGGCTTCCAAATGAAAAACTTTCTCAAATGGTAGGTCCAATGTTAAATTACTTACTTCCAATCTTAGTCGCATACCAAGGAGGTAAGATTTTTGGTGGAGACCGTGGTGGTGTCATGGGCGCTATTGCGGTAGTCGGTGTAATTGTTGGTGCTCCAGATTATCCAATGTTGATGGGAGCTATGATCATGGGTCCTTTAGGAGGATTTATTATTAAGAAATTTGACAAATTCATGGAAACTCGTATGCCAGCTGGATTTGAAATGTTGATTAATAACTTCTCTATCGGTATCTTAGGAATGATTCTTGCGATCTTAGGATATTACTTAATTGGTCCTTTCATGGCAATGATCCTTGTTGTGTTAACAGCCGGAGTTGATGTTTTAGTTAAAAATGGACTTCTTCCTTTAGCTGCTATCTTTATCGAACCTGCTAAAGTATTATTCTTAAACAACGCAATTAACCATGGTATTTTCACACCAATCGCTACTATGCAAGCAACTGAAGCTGGAAAATCTATCATGTATATGTTAGAAGCGAACCCAGGACCTGGACTTGGTGTATTAATTGCTTATTGGTTATTTAGTAAAAATAAAACGACAAAAGATTCGGCTCCTGGAGCTATCATTATTCACTTCTTAGGAGGTATTCACGAAATTTACTTCCCATATGTATTAATGAATCCAGTAATCATTATCGCTCCTATCTTAGGAAATGTTGCTGCTATCTTATTCTATAGCTTAACAGGTGCTGGTTTAGTAGGTCCTGCTTCTCCAGGATCAATCATCGCCTTCTTATCAATGTCTCCAAAAGGAATGGGAACTGTTATTACATTAGTCGGTGTTCTTATTGCAGCCGGTGTTTCTTTTGTAGTCGCAAGTCCTATCGTTAAAATGGCTGGTGATAAGAGCTTAGAAGATGCAATGGCTCAAAAAGATGCGATGAAAGCCGAAGCAAAAGGTATTGCTCCTGCTCCAGCATTAGCAACAATTGCCGATGCAAGATTAATCGTATTTGCGTGTGATGCTGGTATGGGATCTTCTGCAATGGGTGCTACTAAATTTAGAAACCGATTAAATGCTGTTCGTCCAGATATCAAAGTTATTAATACTTCAGTAGACAACATTCCTGCGGATTGTGACATTGCGGTTGTACAAACTATCCTAGTGGATCGTGCTAAAAACTGTTGTCCAAGAGCAACAGTCGTTGAAATTGGTAACTTCTTAGCTGATGCAGCATTAGATAACTTATATTTCCAATTAGCTACTGGTGATGCACCAATGATGACTATTCCTGAAGAAGAACCATCTGCTCCAGTACAAGAAGGAATCTTAAAACGCGAAGGTATTCGTATTAACCAACATGCTGAAAATAAAGAAGATGCGATTTTCTTAGCAGGAAAAGCATTATTCGAATTAGGATATGTTGAAGAAGAATATATCAAATTAATGATCGAACGTGAACGTTTAGTTTCTACTTATATGGGTATGGGATTAGCAATTCCTCATGGAACAACTCACGAAGAAGGTATTATTAAGAAAACTGGTATCGTTGTATTACAATTCCCAGAAGGTGTTTCTTTTGGTGATGAAAAAGCATACTTAGTAGTTGGTATTGCCGGAATCGGAGGAGAACACATTGATGTTCTTGCCAAAGTCGCAACTGCTTTAGATAATCCTGAAATCATTGAAAAAATGAAAACTACTGATGACGTAGAATGGATCTATAACCAATTAAAATAATAAATAGAAGGTACATTAAAAAGGAGGAGACATCAAATCTCCTCCTTATTTATTAAACGCAATAATATTTTCTGTATTCAACGTAAAATCGTAATAGTTTAAATCCTCACGTTTTGTCCATCCAATACAGTTCCAGAATGCATTTCCAATATCGTTATTACTAAAGGCAATCAAAGAAACTTTAGAAATTCCTTCATCTTTCAAAGCATTCATACAAAAGACTACCATAGCCTTACCAATCCCAAATCTTCGATAATCCTCACGAACACAAACGTGATACAAACATCCTCTACGACCATCGTGTCCACATAATATAGCACCAACAACTTCACCACTAGAAGATATAGCCACAACACTAGTAGTAGGATTACGCTTCAAAAACTTATCAACACCCGCATAAGAATCATCAATACTACGAATCGCAAAACCATGAATACTCATCCATAAAGCTTTAACCCCAGGATAGTCATTAATCGACATAGTTCTAATAGTATATTTATCACTCATATATTTACTCACTTCCATTCATCAGACAAAAATCTGTAGTTAGAAGTATAGCACAGAATAGAAGGAATGGGTAAGGGAGATTTTTTTAGATTTTTGAGGAATATCAAAAATTCTCTAAGTATCTGAACATCAGTTATAACTATTCCTCAAAATATCGATTAAACAAAACTCCATATCTTTCATCAGAAATATAGAAATTAATTGAATCACTATCGATATTCAAAAGTTGCCAAACTTCTTTATACTCTCTGTTTTTTCGAAGTTCAAAATATTCTCCCAAAAGAAGCTTATATCCTTTCATATTCGTGAAATCACTTATCAGCTTGAAATCTATAAATACAGAAGTAACATTTTCATATTGGTTAATAAAAGCAACTAAAGAATCACCATTTGTCCAACATCCATTTTGGAAATTCAAATCAAAATACTTTACTAATTCTTCTGATAAAAGCGGAATATTTATAGATTCCTCAATAATTGATTCATCACGATATTTATCCCAAATATACTCTTCAATAATAGGAATATGAGATACATGATAACACATATTATCTTCGTTATTTTGACTTTTCAATCGCTTAAAGATAGCACTTTTCGAAAAGTCTTTAAAATAACAGTTTCTAAATTCAGAATATGGAATACCATTATTGTTTATATGACGATAATTCTTGTAAAATGTCTCGACGTCTTCCTCTTTTACTAGACATCCAGACATTGACCATGATAATTTTATATCCACTCCTTTTTGTAATCTTTGATTAGCAAAAGTATAAACGTTTAAATATTGTTTACCATCATAATCAATGATTCTGGTTCTATTTAAGTGTTCATTTATTATATTTGTTTCAATATTCACTTCTGAAAATGTGTGTTTAAAAAGTGAAATATCTAAACTATATTTATTTTTTATTTTCCTTTTATTCAAATAAGTCGGATCCACAGTATTTATTGAAGCATATAAATCTATAGTTGAGAAATCATTATACCTTTTTGTTTCCCCAATAATCTCCGGTTCTTTCAATGTTTCCAAATAAAGCTCTTCGTTTTCGAAATCAATTTTTTCCATCCCATCATCTGAATAACTATATTCTACGGTATATGGCGGATAATTATCCACCAATCGAGCTAGCATTCTATGTATTCCTATCCATTGATATTTTTTTCCGATACGTTCTATTTCTGTATTTTTACCTATACTTCTTTTTATTTTATGCATATCAAAATCAGAAAAATTATCAAAATCATATTTTTCTTTCAGAATTTCAGACGTAATAATATTACTTAATTCTTGTTCATTAAGTTGATTTTTCCATGGATAGATTATTGATGAAAATACATATCTTCCAAAATCCCCATACATTCTGTATTTTGACTCTTCTGTAGCCATAGAAGAGATAATGGTAGTACAAGAGAATTCTGCCGAAGATTTTTCTCCGTATCTTTCACTAATTGACTTTTCTAAGTTTTCTATATCATCTTCCGATGGTGCATAATCATACCATACACTTTTTGTATTAAATATTTTCGGGAATTCTTTTTTCATGTTATATTCATGAATATTGCAATAATAATCAATTATTAAATAACAATATTTCCGTATTTGAATATTTGGATACGTTTCTTTTCCACAATATATTTTTTCATATAATTCATAAATAATATCCGACCATGATTTATCGTTCTCTAGATAAGTTATAGCACCATATATAGATGCATACATACGTTCTAAGATATAATCATCATCCACATTTTTAAACAATTCAAATAATTTTTTTATTAAAGAAGGAGCTGAAATCAATAAAATTGAAATAACTTTTGTGGAAGTATCACGGATTTTCATATTAGAACTAGATAAGCTCCAAGCAAAAACTATCAAAAAATTCTGTTTTTGTTGAATATTAAGCATATCAACATTTTCCCATGTCCAATCTAGAATATGTAGCAAACTATCATCATTATATATTCCAATAGACCACAAGTATTCTCTTTCCTTCAATTCCATGGAAATCAATTTATCGTAGAGATACTTCCCATTCAGAGAATGATTATCTTCAAAAGACATTTTAATAAGACTTTTAAAAAAATATCTAATAAGTTCAGTAAACTTAAACAAATAATTATCAATAAAAAATTCTGTTTTTTTATTTAGTGTAAAGTGATTCCTCCAGAGTAAACTATTCACAAAAACTTCAGAAATAATCCTTTCGATTTTAGAAATATAATCTCTATCTACTAATTCAAATAATTCCATCCCTTTTTTGTCCGGTAGCAAAGCTCCTAGTATATTTAAAGATCCCTTATTTTCTTCAACTTCACGAACATCTGATAAAATATTTTCCACTAAATCAACATTTTCTACTAAATACTTAGCAAAGAAATAATCTCCGAGCTTTTCATAAGAAAAATATATATTCTGGACATCACCATCATCATAATAAGAAAGAATGTTGTTTTCTATTAATGAATCAAGTAGTCTTTTTGAAAATAAATCATCACATCTATTACATACTGCATCATAAACTGATTTATATGCTTCTACATAATCTAATTGGCCATACATATAGTTAGAATGAGATACAATTGCAAGTAAAGCTTTTTCTAAAAAATTAAATCGTGGATATAAGCCATCTTCATCAATTATTTCTTTTATATTATTAAGATATCCTTCAAAAATATCTTCGTATGAATAAATTGATTTTAATTGGTTATCATTGTGATATTTTATTCCCTCACATGCCATTTTTAACATTAATGGATTCCGATAAATATCAGAGACCAGAGGAAAACAGGCTCAACAAACCCATAGAATTGGCAATATCTCTTTATAGCTGCTTGCTCAAAACCCATAAAACCATTATGTTGAATCAATGATATATTTTTGTTCTCTAGCAAATCTTTTTTAAAAATCAAATCCTTATACTCAGATCTAACAGTAAGAATTAATTTAATATTATTATCCATGCATTCAAAAACTAAACCTCGTAGATGATTTTTCCAATAACTACAGCCCTTTCCTTCATTTAATGCATCTATGGCTAATACAACCTGTTTCCCATATAAATCTGAATACTTCCGTAAATTGTTAAAAAATTCATTTTTACCAATAGAAAAACCTAGTTTTCTTATTATCTTACACCATGGATCCTCACTTTCATTTATAAAAAATTGTCCCAATTCAAGTATACATATACATTCATTTTCCAAAGTTAATAAAAAATCCGCTATAGTGTGAGATTTCCCTATTCCAGCTTCTCCTTCAACAATTAAAACATTATTATTCAATACTATTTCAATATCATCAATAAAGAATTCACGAATAAAATCAAACGTTGCAGTATATTGTCTACAATTTATTGATTCTTCATTTGTAATCTCTTCATTGTTCGAGTTAAAGTATATTAAATTATCATTAAATCTCCAAATTTCTAAGATTAATTCTTTTGCGAATTTATTGAGATATTCTTTATTTGACTCATCCTTTGATTTTAAAATAAAATTTTCTAGACATTTCTTTATATCTTTAAATGTATTCGCATTTAAATAAACTTCTTCTTTATTCTTTAATTGTTTTGTTTTCTCTTCCAGTGTATTTAAGAATTCGTCAAACTCTCTCTGAAATTTATTTGAAAATACAAAGGCATTTAAAATCTTTGTTATTTTGGTTTCTACATTTGCATCTGGAGTATATTTAGGCCCTAATTCATGTATTGATTTCTTTAGGCTGTTGTTTAGTATATCTCTATTTATGTAAGCGCAAAATAATGATATGTAATCTCTATTAAAAACGAAATCGGTAAC
>JAUNDJ010000181.1 GCA_030526175.1 Bacillota bacterium | reverse complement strand
AGTCTTCATAAGTCTGTTGGCTCATGCCTACTTCCTCTTCAGTAAAATTGAACTGTTCAAACGTTTTTAGTTTTACCATCAAACGAATAAGTTCCCGGAACAGCAAAATAAACTTGTATTGCTCGCTCTCATCGCCACCATGTTCCGCATCTGTTGGAGTTAGAGTGTGTTTATATAATTCTTCAACAGCTTTTTTGAATTCATCTCTGTAGAATTCATAAGGCTTCATCAATACGTCATCAGCATTATCAGTCAATGAAAATAATTTAACTGCGTTATCAACCGCTTTTTTGTTCGTTTGAAAACATACTATATTTCCATATGGTTTGTTCTGAGTTTCAATTCTATTTGTTCTAGAGAAGGCCTGAATCAGATCGTGATGTTTCAAACGCTTGTCGACATATAGTGTATTAAGCCTTTTTGCATCAAAGCCGGTCAGAAACATATTAACAACAAGCAGAATATCAATTTCTGTATTCTTAACCTTTTTTGATACATCTGTAAAGTAAGCTTGGAATGTATTAGTACTATATTTTTTATCAAACATTCGATTATAATCAATAATCATTCTATCCAAGGCATCCCTTGAATGCTCCGTTCCTAAAGAACCCTCCTCATTGGAATCAAAAGTAAATATACCGGCTATTTTTAAGTCAGTATTTCTTTTCATAAATTCATCATAATACTTGATTAGCATTGGAATGCTTTTTACAGTGAATATAGCATTGTATTTCCTATTATTTGTTTTTGCATCATGAATTTTCAAAATATAATCAACTATATTTGAAATTCTTCTATCATTCATTAATGCTTCTTCTGTATCAATAGCCTCAACTTCTTCATCATTTTCAATATCAACTGTTGAACTAATAGTCCTTACATAATCAACATTAAATCCCAGAACATTTCCATCAGCTATTGCAGTCTTGATTAAGTAATGATGAACTAACTTTTCAAATATATCTGCCGTAGTCCTTCCGTCTTGGCTCGCATTCTCTGGAAATCTAGGTGTTCCAGTAAAGCCAAAATACTGAGCTCTCGGAAATTTGCTTTTAATTGCTTTGTGCATTTCACCAAACTGAGAGCGATGACATTCATCAATGATAAATACCACTTTTTTACCTACATATCTGCCAATAACATCACTGTACCGATCATTTTTACAAGCATTAGCCATTTTTTGGATTGTTGTTAGAATTATCTTTTTAGATGAATCCTTCATCTGTTGGATTAACGTATCTGTGCTATCTGTCATATCGACTGTATCTTTTTGAAAACGATTGAATTCTTCAATAGTTTGGCTATCCAAATCTTTTCTATCTACCAAAAAGAAAACTTGAGCAACTTCTCTATTCGTACTTAATAATTGGCTCAGTTTAAATGAAGTCAAAGTTTTTCCTGATCCAGTAGTATGCCATACATAGGCATTATTATTAGTCTCATATGCACGCTTCATCAGTTCTTCAACTGCATAGTATTGATATGGGCGCATGACCATTAGATTCTTTTGTGTATCATCTACAACCATATATCTAGAAATCATCTTGGAT
>JAUNDJ010000100.1 GCA_030526175.1 Bacillota bacterium | reverse complement strand
TGACCAGGATTAATATTACTTCTAAAAAATATGGTGAGAACTCCTAAAGACGGGCCTTTTTTTGGTGTTTTCACAATTAAAATCTGATCTTTAAACGCTTCAATCACAGATTCGTTTTCCGCCGACATAGCAGCTAAAGCAGGAACACTCGTTTTTTCGTTAATACTTTTTGCCACATGTGCTGCCATAGATGCATAATCTGCATAGTTGAAAGTTGGTCCACACATTACAACATCCGGATTCAATTTCGCAATCATAGCTGTCAGCTTGCGTATTACTTCTTCTTTATTATCGTTATAATATCCGTTTCCACAATATAGACAAGCCACAACTTTTGCGTCGATTTTCTTTAAGAATGGTGCCATCATTACAGCTGGTCCTACAGGTTCCTTTTTTGCCCCTAATGGTACCATTTTATCATCTTTTGTTCCTTCTCCAGATTGAATTTGATCGTAAATCATTATGACTTTAATCATAACCATCCTCTTATAGATCATCAAATGATAGATCGTCTAAATCAATATCGTCTTCATCCGCTGTTTTGTTTTGTGCTTCCATTTCATCTTTTAAATATTGTTTATCCATAACCTTGATAAATGGAAGATAGACAAATACACCTAAAATTAATAAAATTCCTTGGAAGATAGCTCCCATCCAGTTTGTTGCTAAGAAACCAGAAATAATAACTGGTGTCGTCCATGGAATATTGATTCCATTACAAGGAGGGAACATACCCATTTGCATCGCAAAGTAAGATAAAACGATATTCATTGTTGGTACTAAAATAAATGGAATAATAATCGTTGGATTCAATACGATTGGTAACCCAAATACGATTGGTTCGTTAATACCAAAGATTCCTGGTACAATAGACAATTTTGCTAATTCTTTAATACGTTTAGATTTACAGAATAGTAACATCGCAATGATTAATGATAATGTAGAACCACATCCACCAAATGTCGCAAATAAATCTTGGAATTGTTGCGAAATAATGTGTGCTCCATTGGCAACTGTATATCCTGCAGCTCCAACTTCACGATATAGATTCAAGTTTTCTAAAGCCAATGTTTGTAGAATAGGGTTGAAAACAGCTCCTACTACAGAACCACCATTTACTCCAAAGAACCAGAATAAGTGCAAGAAGATATACGCGATAATCATCGCGCCCAATGTATCTCCCAATCCTAATAATGGAGTTTGCAAGAATGTTAATACGAATGTAAACGCATCCGTTCCACATGCTACAAAAATTGTATTAATCAAGAAGAATGTTGTCATAACAAAGGCAGCAGGAATCAATGCCGCAAACGATTGCACAACTGTTGGAGGAACACCCGCAGGCATTTTGATTGTCCATCCTTTTTTCTCAACCCAACTATAAATGTGTACAGAAACTAAAGCACAAATAATACCAACAAAGATACCTTTTGCACCTAACCATCCTGTTGAGATACCGGATACAGTCGCTTTTGTTCCTTCGGCAAATTCCACAGCAGCACCTGTTCCGTCAAATAATTCTTTAACACCACCTGTAAAACGATATGGCATTAAAATGAACCAAGACATAATACTTACGGCAGCACCGAAAATACCACTTGTTTTTAATTGTTTCGCAAAAGAATATCCAATACCCATAACCGCAAAAATCGCCATAATTGAGAATGTGGCATCGGATTGTTTTTCTAATAAGGCTGCTAAATTCGTTGAACCAATTTGAACTCCCGAAATAAAATCTGTCCATGCCGGAATTGGAAAGTTTGCCAACAATAACAAAATTGAACCAACGATTAATAAAGGTGTTGATACTAAGAAACCATCACGAATGGCTGTTAGGTATTTATTCTTACCAATAGCCTCAGCCATAGGAGTCATGGTTTTCTCTAATTTTTCCATAAAATTCATAACTAATCTCCTCCTATTTCTTTTCTTTTACTTTTTTTGTTGCTTAATTAATTTGATCGCATATTTTAATACTTTTTCTCCATTCATCATTCCATAATCTCCAGCATCAATAACCGCAATAGGAATGCCTTCGGATCCAAATTTTTGAACGGTATCGTTGTACATGTATTTCACTTGTGGACCTAATAAAATACAATCTGGTCGATCATCTGCAATGATTTCTTCAAGTTTGTTGTGCGGATGTGCTTTTACCACAATAGGCAATGTATGCGCGTTTGCACAATCTTGCATATTGCTGGCTAACATACTAGTAGACATACCCGCCGAACAAAATAAATAGATTTTTTTCATATGTATTCCTCCTTAGTTTAAATTATAGGAATTTTCAAAATAATTATTTGCCTTTGCCTTTCCTAGAACTAGGAAATATATTCTTCTATTTCAAAAAAAAATAGAGACATAAATATCTCTATTTCCCAGTTTTTATACGCATCACTTTCGTTTTCGCAAGACGATCGTGAATCATTCGATGACTATTTGACAACATACAAAGAGCAATACTTAGAATACTACAAATTAATCCTTGGTACATTAATATACCAGTAAAGTTTAATCCTGTCACAATCGATAATAAATCATGCCACAACGTCGAAACGTTATAGAGCGTTCCTTCTAAAACAACAATCCCTACTACTTGACGTATAATAAGGGTTTTTAAATCTAAAACAGTATTATCAAGTTTTACTATCTTAATATTCATTGTTCTTTTTCCTACCGTTTGACCCGGATAGATTTTATATGGAATCCAAACATAGTAAAATAAAGCGCAAAAGATACTTAAAATTCCAGCAATAACCGTAATTGATAAAGAAGTGGAATTCCAAAGCTGAAACAAATTCACTTTAGCCATATTTTCCATATCATGGGTATTAAACATCCATATCAAGCACAAAGGAAATGTTGTACACAAGGAACCTAAAAACCAATCTATCAAATATGCGCTAAAACGCTTGGAAACATCCACATCACCTGGTGTATCATCCAACCACATTTTTAGTTTAAAATAAAGATTCATAATTTATCCTTTCATTATTCTTTCCATAAATTCTGCATAACTTTTTACACTCAACAAGTCTCTTAATTTCTGAGAATCGGAAACAATCGATGATAACCAATCAAAAAAGATACGCAATAAATCAAGATCTGTATCATTAATAGCCAAAAGCAGTACCAATCGAACACTATAATCATTCCACTGCATCGCTTCTTTCAATATAGAAATCGAAACACAAGATTTCTTAGCCGAATAATTTAGAGCATGCGGTAGCGCAAAGCCATTGTAAAAAGAAGTAGAAGATATTTTTTCTCTTTTTAAAACAGATTCAACATATCCACTATCCACATAATCTTTCTCTTCTAACTTCGAACAAATCATTCGAATTAATGTCTCTGGATTGTCTTCTTCTAAATCAAGAAAAAACAAATCTGGCTGGATCATATCCTTAATCCGCATTTCAAATTGTTTCTTATTCTTTTTCTTATCCAATTGATTCAGAGCCTGAAAAATCTTACTTTCATCTTCTGGGTCTATGAAAAAAGAAATTTGCACAGTTGGAATTGATAAGGAGTGTTTTAAAGGAGAACATGTCAAAATCAAATCCGGATGCATCTCTAAAACATCTTTTTCAATAAAAATATTCACTTGATCTTCCACAATCATCCGTTCCGAAAATCTAGATTCTATTTTTTGAACACACAGATTAGAGAATGGAAGGTCTCTAGGTAATACTAGAAGAATACGATATTTATTTGAAAAAAATATTTTTTCATAAGAACTACCTAAATGAAGCGTAATAAATCCAATTTCATTTTCATCAATCTGCAATCCAATCTGATTAGAAAGAGCACGACAGGCGTGAATACTCATTTCAAAATCCAAAGGATAATTCCTTTTTATTTCTTCTAGATATAGATTCTCCATACTGGTTCCAGATTGCATTCTTAATATTAAAGAGCGCATATGTAAACCTAAGCCATGAATTAATTCTACATCTTTTCTCAAATCTACATCGTATGTAGAATAAATATCTTCTAAAAAGCTTTTTGTGATGTCGGAAATCTGGAATGTTTTCCCATTAATTACCAACTGTTCGGTTGTGTATTCGTTACTTTTTTTTCCCATTAACAATAAAGCTAACAATTGTGTTTCATAAATTTGTGGTTCAATGCGTATGATCTTCGCACTTTCTTGATAAAACTCTTGCGCAATACGGAATTCTAAACTATCTATTAAGTCCGTAGGCTCATTCTCTAATTTTACATAATGATGATGAAGCATTCGTTCAATAGAAACACCGATGTGCATCAACAACATAGGTAATGCCGTATCTCGATTGGATAATTATATTTTTTTAGTATTTTATCCAATATTTCTTTGATTTTACGAAAATCAAAGTCTTTATATAATGAAATAATGTTATCCAAATTCAAGAAATTTCCTTTTGTTTCTTCGGATAGTAAATCTTTGTACAATTCTCTTTTTACTTTTTCAGGACCTTTTAATGAAATAAAATTTTTGGACCGCGTAATTTTTAATTCTTTATAAGGAAGAAGCATCTTTCGAACCTTCTTTAAATCGTTATCCACAGTATATCCACTAATGAATACTTCGTTTTGTAGATTCAACAAATTAATCTCTTTTTTATTCGTTAATAATTCTCGTAGAATATAGTTACAACGCTCTTTTGAATTCTGAGGAATACAAGATTTCATTTCTTGTGGTAAGACAGACATAGCTTCGGGATTAATTTTATACCCATTTTTAACACTAGAAATGATTAAGCCGTTTCCATAATATTTGTTTATTGCATCAATATCAGAACGGATAGTACGATCCGACACAGACATAATTTGAGAAATCGCTTTCCCTGTTTTCCAATCATTGGATTCATGTAACAATTTTACAATTCTCTCTTGTCTTTCGTTTATCATTATCCGTTCTCCTTTATGCATTCATTATAGGACAGGAAATTTCCTACTATTTACCGATTCATTTCCTAGCATTAGGAAATGAATATCCCCTGTCGCACAATCATTACATAATTCAAACGCAAGCCATCCATACATTTTTATTATTTTGTATAATTATCTTAAAAAGGACAAAAAAACTCTCAATCCGAAGATTAAGAGCAGTTTTATTATTTTTCTTTCACAAATCCAAATAGATGATCGTGGTGTTTTTCCATTTCATCTAAGATAATTAATTCTTCCGCTGGAATGGTTCCAATCAAATTTCGATTTCCATCGTTAGGGATTGGTTTTAGGATAACTTCCAATTCTCCTCGATAGCGTGCCAAGTTATCGTTTACACATACAACATCGCCTCTTTCAAACATTGGTTTGTTTGGATTACGATAAGGAATGGATTTCTTTCCAAAATCTAATCTTGGGTAAGAAGATCGAATGAAATATTCACTATGATCGTCTCTTCCTACGTGATTGTAGTTGTATAATATACCGATTTCTTCTTCACTAGCTTCTGGACAAATATCCACACGTACAGTTGTTTTTGTAAGATCAATTTCAGATAAAATCTTAAATTCTTCTTCACTAGCGTACGCATTTCCAAAAAGAATGTCATCAATGCATTCTGTGGCAATTAAGTGACGAGCTTGGGTACTCACTGGAAGATTACGATACATTTCTAATGTGCACAACCCATCAAATACTGGCCATGGACCATATGTATTTTCTTGTTGGCTATTAATAAAAGCGGCTGTGTGCAATCCCAATTCCATCCATTTTTTATTAAAACGATTGAAACATTCCAAACTTAATCCTGTATACGTTTCAGGATAGAAGTTGTGACAAATACACAAATTATTCTTATCCGCACCATGCGCGATCAATCCGTCTACATTGGCATCGCTACTACCATTAAACTCAATTTTAATACCATATGGATTGCGTGTAATTATCACATCTAAACGATCGTCAAAATGACCGTCTAATCGTATGATATCAATTCCAATTTCATGGAAAATAGATAAATCTTCTGGTGTAGCCCCTAAATGCGCAAACACTTCAGGATTTGTATCCGCAGAAACAATGAATCCGAGTTCATGGGCTTTTCCGACAAAACGAGTAAATTCTTCCACAATTTCTTCTTTCGATTTTGTGACAGACAATAAACAGGTGAAAATTCGTTTGAAACCATATTTAGCTGCCAATTCCATATAGGCTGCATCTTTTTCAAACGTTGAATGTTCTGGATAAATAGAAATTCCTAAATTATGCATAAAAAAGTCCTTCTTTCTTACTCTTATTATAGTCGAAGCAAGAAAAAGAATCTGTAGAAAATTTCCCAATATTAGGAATTGATTTCATGGCCAATCACAATAGACCCTTTTGCCCACGCTTCATCACGAATAATTTCTCCTACAGAAGGAACGCAAATAATTCCTTCTAAAGGATTCTTAATACTATCCACGTGCGAACAAATGGTTGCTTGTACTTGTGATTTCTCAAAAGCTAAATCCGTATCGATCATTTCACAGTGGATTAATTTTAAATTCTCACAATAACAAAGAGGTTGTGTCCCAATAATCTTACAGTTGATAAACGTTAAGTTATTTGAATACCAAGCTAGATATTCCCCTTTTACAACACTGTCTTTGACCACAATGTCTTTTCCATGCCAAAAGGCATCTTTTGTATCGAAGATACAGTTTTCAAAAACCGCATTTTCAATATATTGGAAAGAATACTTTCCTGTAAAATCCACGTTTTTAAACGTAATATTTTTTGAGCGCATCATAAAATATACACTATCCACTTTGGAATCTTCCATGGTAATACCATCTACAGACCATCCAAATTCTGGTGAAACAATATCACAGTTTCGAACTGTAACATCGCTACATTCACGAACGGCTTTGATACCATGCATCTTAGTGTTTTCGATTTCAATATGATTTGAATACCATAAGGAGGCGCGACAGTTCTCTGTCATTTCACAATCTTCAATTTTTAATACTTCATCGTGCCAAAATGGATAACGAAGATTTAAAAAAGTGTTTCGTACTGTCACATTTTTAGCTTCTTTAAAAGCACTTTCGCCATCGGCAGGACCGTCTAAAGAACAGTCTTCTACGACAATATCTTCTTTTCCATACAACGCTCTTTCTTCATCAAATTGTTTATTTCTAATATATTCCATAATTCATTATTCCTTTCTGACTCTATGGATACTATTATACCTATTATTTTTGCATTTAAGAACAAGAGCGAATTATATAAGTTTATCTTATTATAATATCACTTAATTTTATTTTTTATTTATACACATTTATCTTTCTGTAATTGTTTCATTATTTCATTATTCGCTATTCTAATCTTAATGTTTTAAAGGAGAGAAGAAATATGAACTATGGTATTTTAAGCCTATTACCGCCTCTTTTAGCGGTAATTTTGGCAATCCGCACTAAAAATGTTATTTTTTCCCTATTCTGTGGAGGACTAATTGGTGCACTTATTCTTTGTGGTGGAAACCCTTGGCTAGCCATCAAATCTGTCATCGGAGATTACTATTTTGTGCAAATGACCGATAGCTACAATGCCGGGGTTATTGTCTTAATCGTTTTCATTGGTGGATTTATCAAATTAATGGAAGATTCTGGTGGGGCACAAGCCTTTGCCAAAAGTGTAAATCATTTTGTGAACACAAAATTAAAAGCGCAGCTTTGTGCCTGGTTAGGAGGAATTGTGATTTTCTTCTCCGACTTAGGAACACCACTATTAGTCGGACCACTATTCCGTCCATTGTTTGATAAATTAAAAATTTCTCGTGAAAAATTAGCTTGGATCTTAGACTCAACGTCTTCACCCGTAGCCATTTTAATTCCATTCATTGGTTGGGGAGTGTATATTATGGGATTGATTCAAGCCGAATTTGAAAATCTTTCCATTAACCTATCGGATTACGATGCTTTTATTCAAGCCATTCCTTTTCAAGTCTATGCGCTACTTGCGATTCTAATGATTCCTCTTGTTGCCATTACTGGAAAAGACTTTTCGCAAATGAAAAAAGCGGAAGAACGTACACAAGAAAAGCCATTGGATGCTCAACTAGAAAATGATTTTTCTTATCCAGTGGATGAAAAAGGATATTCTTTAGGAAATGCCAAACCAATTATGGTCATTCTTCCGATTATCATGGTTTTTGCGACATTATTCATTAACCTTTCTCCACAAGGTTTCCCTTTTGCGAAAATTGGTGGAAATGATTTCCGTATCGCATTAACTATGGGATATTTTTTAGGAGCCATCTTATTGTTTGCGATGATTGTTGGTTTTAAAGTAAAAAATGTAAAAGATGCCTTTGATGTGTACCTAAAAGGATTAAAAAGTATGACCGATGTAGCCATCACTTTAATTCTCGCTTGGAGCTTAGGCGCTATGATCAGTACACTTGGTACCGCAGATTTCATTATTCAAGGACTACAAAACATTCATTTCTCCGGAGCGTTGATTCCAGCTTTTATCTTTTTATTTGGAGCTTTCGTGTCCTTTTCTACAGGAAGTTCTTGGGGAACATTCGCGATTATGATGCCTTTAGCTATTCCTATGGCACACACTTTTGGAATTTCTTATGCCATCTGTATTGCGGCTGTTTTATCCGGAGGATTGTTTGGAGACCATTGTTCTCCAATTTCCGATACCACTATCCTTTCTTCTACTGGTGCAGAATGTGATTTAGTGGAACACGTAAAAACACAACTTCCATACGCACTAATCAATGGTATCCTTTCATTTATTGCCTTTATTATTGCGGGTATCACTGGTTCTGCCTTTAGTACACTATTGGCGATTGTGGCATTATTCTTTGTCATTATTATCGGAAACAAAATGAAAAAAACTTCCATCTAAAAAGAAACGCTCCTTTGAGCGTTCCTTTTTATTTCGCTTCAAAAACAACTTCTCCATCAATAATAGTTGCGATAATCTTAGAATCCGCAACTTCTTCCAAATCATCGTATAAGAAGTCTTTATCAAAAACAGCCAGGTTGGCTACAAAACCAATGAATAAGCTACCCAAATGTGCTTCTTGTTTCACTGAGTAAGCAGGCCCTTGGGTCATCCCTTGAAGCGCATTGTAACGAGAAATACATTCATCCGGATTCCATTGATAATATACCTCACGATGTGGGTCGCTTCTTTTACAAGCCATATATATAGATCTTGGAACTGAAATTGCCGTAGAAACTGGATAATCCGAATGGAAGGCAAGAATTCCTTTTTGACGAATAAAAGATTCCATTGGATATGAATAGAATGTTCGTTTATCTCCGATGAATTGAACCGATTGTTTATACACACCTAAATCGTCACGACACATCCATAATGGAGCCACTACCGCAATCGCATTCAATCCAGTTAAGCGTTCAATATCTTCTTTAGAAACCATTTGTAGGTGGGCTAGAGCGTTGCGCATATCCATATTTGCGGTTTCTATTTGTACTTTTTCCATACAATCTAACGCAAAATGAACTGCCCCATCCTCAATTGTATGCTGATGCACAGTGAACTACTCCCTCTTAACTTGTTTGAAGAGGGAGCTTCTTGCTTCTACCACTACTGCTCGATTATACATTATGTATAGCCAAGTCTTACACAGTGTCCACAAGCGTTTAGGTTCGGCTAGTTCCTAGCCTACCATATCGTTTTTTTAGTTTTCTTTCAGGATTCTCAATCCTTCATTTTTTATGTTGATGGCTGCAT
>JAUNDJ010000099.1 GCA_030526175.1 Bacillota bacterium | reverse complement strand
GGTTCAATGAATCAGAGCCTCTAAACAAACATGGTGCAAACCTCTAAAGACGGGTAGAAAAGAAATACGGATAGAGGTCTTTTCTTAATTATGTGTTTTTGTGTGTTTTGGTCGGTTTATCTTGAAATTTATCATTAAATAACATAAAATTTCATATAGTAATATATAGAAACTATATGTTTTTTGTTACATAGACTAGGGGGAAATATGTGGAAATATAAATGTAAAACGCATTTAATATCTTTAGGTTTTGGCTTCCTAATTGGTGCAGTATTAACATGTTTGAGTTTATTTAAAGAAGCGGCAATTATTTACGAAATGATCCCATCGGAAATCGCTAGTTTAATAATGGATAATCCATATTTATTGGTGATTAGTGGTGGATTTGGAATCGCTGGTTTTGTGAATGTCGTTTTTATCATTCAATATATTGCAGAAAAATTAAATATCAATTCATTCTTTTTATTGTTGGCAGTTATGATGGGACCAACGGTTAGTTTGATGGTCGGTGTCATTTGTGTTATTCCAGCCGCATTAGTTTGTGTCTATGGAATTCTTTCGTTAAGAGCGGAAGAAAAGAAGCGTATGCAAGGACACCAACAAGGTTTGGACGAAGAATTTGTTCGTGTTTACTGTATACAACACAAATTGAATGAAGATATGCGCGCTTTAGGTGAATCTTGTCGTAAAAATGCGGATAAAGTGAATATGATTTATTTCTTAGGTGTTATTGCGGTGGTATGTTCGACACTAGCCATCAACAATTTCTTAATCTGGGGTTTAATGTTGATCATATATCTTATGCTTTTCCAAGTTGTGTTACGATATAGAGCTACTGTATTTTTACCAATTACTTCATTGATGTATACGCAATGTGATCCAGAAGCCTGTATTTCAGCTATTATCTATTATTCGACTAAGAAGGGGAAGGTAAAGCTGGTTCAAAGAAATTTGATTGCTCAATGTTTACTTTATTTGGATGATCCAGAACTTGCACAAGATGTATTAATTGGATATCCTCGTAAGGATCAGAGTTCTTCTTTAACGTATTGGACAATAATGTCTTATATCTATTATATGTTGAAAGACGAAAGTGGTATTAAGCGGTGTAAAGAAGAAGCAAGCAAAGTTCGTTTAAATTTTGGTGGTGGCGGTGTAATGATTCAAAGTGCTGAATTACGTTCCATCCAAAATCGTATTGATCTATTAAATGGAGACTTAAATACTTGTAAGAAGTACTTCTTAGATTCCTTAAAAAATCGCGTGCCTTTACCATTCCAATTGGTAGATGCCAGCTATTATATCGGCTTGATTAGCTTTGTCGAAGAAGACTATGTCATTGCTCGTTTATACTTTGAAAAAGTAGTAGAAAATGGGAATGGAATGGCTATGGTTGCCAAAGCGAAAAAGTATTTAGAAAAAATTTCGAATATCGATGTAGATTCGGTAGAAGGAGAATAAACCAGGTTAGATACCTGTTTTTTTTTGTGGCGTAAAAAAAATCGCATCGTAGCGATTTTTTATTCGATAGTCAGAATATCGATGAATCCAGTGATTTCAAAAACTTCGTTAATTGTTTCGTTTGGATTTAAAACAATCATTTCTCCTTGTTTGTTCATAATTTTTTGCGCAGCCAAAAGAATTCTTAATCCAGCTGAAGAAATGTAATCTAATTTTGAAAAATCAATAACTAGTTTTGTGATTCCTTCAATAGAGTTTTGAAGTTCTTTTTCTAAACTAGGAGAAGTTGTTGTATCTAATCTTCCAATTAATTTAATCGTTAAGTTTTCACCATTTAATGTTTTTATGATTTCCATGATTGTTCCTCCTATAGGAATGTTGTACATCTTCCAAAAGCATTATATCTATTTTAAAAAAGATTTTCAATTATGTATCCCATTCTAAAAGATAGAAATAATAGGCCCTGTTAGGGGTAAATATATATTTATCCGAGAATAACATAGAGGATTTAAAAATACTTTAAAATAAGCCATTATTCATGTATAATTCATGAGAAAGACTAAATATCCGAGATAATTTATGAGAAGAAAACCAAAAACAAATTTATATGTAAATAAACACTCTGTTTTCTTGCTTCAGTACCATATCGTACTGGTGACAAAATTCCGAAAAGAGATTTTACATGGGAAAATAGGGGATTTTGTTTATGAAAACATAAGAGAAACGTTAAAAAATAAGGAATGTAATTTATTGGAAATAAATGGAGAACAAGATTATGTACATCTTTTAGTAGAATGCCCACCCAATATATCTCCGGCAGAAATTGTCCAAGTTGTAAAAATTCGCAGTGCGAGATTTACGAGAAAAGAATTTTCCGAGGAAATTGAAAAAGTATATTTAAACAATGTATTTTGGGAAGACGGGTATTTTATTAGTACAGATCATGAGAGTACGAAGCGAAATGTTTCGAACTATCTTCAAAATCAAAAACACTAGGGAGGAAGTTTAAAATATGAGAAAACTATTTACTATTTCTGTAAAAGTCGACAAGCCTATTGTCGTTGGACAAGACGAGATCAATGGAAGAAGACAAATCATTCCTATTCGATCTGGGATCTTAAAAGGATTTGACATAGATGGAAATTCAATCCATGGAGAAGTATTGCCTGGGGGTGTAGATAACCAAGTGATTCGTCCTAATGGTGTTTGTGAAGTATGTGCACGATATGCGGTTCGTTTGGATAGTGGAGAAGGTTTTTATATCGACAACAATGGAATTCGTACTGTTCCTGATGAATATGTAAAAAATGTATTGAATGGTGAGTATATTAATCCAGATTTATATTATTTCGTAACAACACCAACCTTTGAAACGTATACACCAAATTTAAAATGGATGGAAAAACATATGTTTGTGTGCAAAGGAAGACGTGAACCCGATGCGGTAATCATCAACTATTATGTTGTAGAAGGATAAACATATGAAATTAAATCATCAAAAAGAACCAGTTGGAATCAATGTCCAACCAGCGATATTTTCTTGGAATCCACTTTATGGAAATACAATCTCCCTTTTTGAAGGCGATAAAAAAGTCTTCTCAAAAAGCGATGTAGATCCATATGGATACAAATGTGAGTATGCTTTAAAACCAAGAACGAGATATCGCTGGACAGTTAATGAACATTCCTCTTATTTTGTGACAGGAAAAGTCGACGAAGCATGGTCTGCCGATTGGATTTATTCTTCTTTACCAAAAGAGAAACAAGTGATTTTTGTGAAAGATATATCTGTTCGAAAAAAGGTAAAGGAAGCTTTTTTACATATCCATGCCAAAGGGGTCTATGAAATCTATCTAAATGGTAAAAAAGTGGGCGAAGAAGTATTGATGCCCGGATATCATTCTTATCAATTAATGCAAGAGGTGCAAACGTATCTTTTGGATTTGGAAGAAGAAAATACTTTAGAAATTTGGATGGGAGATGGATGGTATAAAGGACGATTTGTCTTTGATGGAGGCGAATCGGATATATATACGGACTGTTTAGGTTTAATTTGTGAGATTCATCTAGAATACGAAGATGGAGAGAAAGACTGTTTGAATAGCGATGCTTCTTGGCAAGTAAAAGAAAGTACGATTGTTTCGAGTTCTATTTATGATGGAGAAGTATTGGATGAGACTAAATTCTGTTTAGAACGTTATCCAGTGGTTGTAAAAGAAGAATCAAAAGAGAAATTGGTAGACCGTTACAATCCGGTTTTAAAAAAACAAGAATGTCTGGAAGTGAAAGAAGTCATCTATACCCCTGCTAAAGAGATTGTATTGGATTTTGGACAAAACATGAGTGGATGGGTAGAATTTAAAAACTTTCTTCCAGAAGGGATACAAATCACCTTACAATATGGGGAAGTTCTTCAAAATGGTTGTTTCTATCGAGAAAACTTAAGAACCGCAAAAGCGGAGTTTGTGTATACGAGCGATGGAAAAGATAAAGTAGTCCGTCCACATTTCACTTATTATGGATTTCGATATGTCAAGATTTCTGGTGTTGATTCTATTGAAAAAGAGAACTTTAAAGCGTATTTGATTTCTAGTTCCATGGAACAGATCGGTTATATTGAAACATCAAATTGGAAAGTGAATCAATTGTTTCATAATGCGCTATGGAGTCAAAAAGACAATTTCTTAGACATTCCTACCGATTGTCCTCAAAGAGATGAACGTATGGGATGGACTGGAGATGCAGGTATCATTTCTCGTACGGCAACAGAAAACTTTGACTGCAGTGCCTTTTTTCATCATTATTTGAAGAACATTGAAAAAGAACAATTCATTCGTAATGGTTCTATTCCTAACTTTGTACCAGCCCCACCAGTTAAAGAACCAGAAAAAATCAATCCATTTTTAGTCTATATGGATTATGGAATTAGTATCTGGGGGGATGCGGGTTGTTTAATTCCTTGGCACTTGTATCTTGCCAGTGGAGACAAAGCTTTATTAACCGAAGAATATCCAATTATGAAAGCTTGGGTAGAATATATTCGTATTCAAGATGAAAAAGAAGGAAATCGCGGGTTATGGACCCAAGGTGGGCATTTAGGCGATTGGTTGGCTTTGGATACGGACGATCCACAAAGTCCATTTGGGGCTACGGATTTAGGTTATAGTGCGAGTTTGTTCTATTATTATTCCACACATCTTCTTTCTTTAGCTGCAAAAGAAATTGGTAGAGAAGAAGACTTTGTTGCATATTCAAATCATAAAGAAAAGATTAAGAATGCGATATTGTCGCATTACTTTGACTCGTTTGGAGCTTTGACAATCCAACCGACACAAACGGCATGTGTTTTAGCCTTATATTTTAAAGTACATAATGAACAATCCTATCCATATCTGGTTCGAACGCTAGTCGAATTGATTGAAAAAAAGAACAATCATTTGGATACGGGATTTGCGGGTTCTCCATTTATTTGTGCTGTATTGAGCGAGAATGGATATAATGAACTAGCTTATACATTGTTCTTACAAGAAGATTTTCCAAGCTGGTTATTTGCGGTCAATCTAGGAGCCACTACGATTTGGGAAAGATGGAATTCTTTATTAGAAGATGGAAGTATTTCGGGGACGGGTATGAATAGCCTAAATCACTATGCGTATGGATCGATTGTGGATTGGATGTATCGGTACATGATGGGATTACAACCTATGGAACCTGGATATAAAGTGGTTAAAATCGAACCACAACCGGATACACGTCTGGATTGGGCAAAAATGGAATATAAGAGTGCTTCGGGATTGTATAAAATCGCCTGGGAAAAAGAAGACGAAGGATATTCGTATGATATTTCAATTCCAGAAGGATGTAGAGCTATTGTATTTGGAAAAGAATATGAATCAGGAGAATATAAAATAAAAAATGGAGCTTAGACTCCATTTTTGTTTATAATCTTTTCAATTTCTTCTTGGGAAGCAAGAATCGTTCCTTGAACAAAATGATCTTTTCCGCCTCCGCGAACGATAAACTTGTCTTTTAAAGGTGCTAATAGTGCGTTGGCATCTTCTTTCGAACCAATCATAAAGCGATAACCTTCTTCTATTTTTACGAAAAGGTAGGCATGCTTGGTAGCATTCTGATTTAAAAGATTGAAGTAGTATTGTTGCGTTTGTTTGTCCAAATCTTCTTCAAACACACACTGGATTTCTTTAGAAGTGATGAATTTAGCTTTCTGATTAATCGTCTCTTTTTTTAGTGCAGAAAGTTTTTGTTTCAAAACATACACATCTTGTAGAATGCGAGAGACGTTGTTGGAGATTTCTTCAACAGGGGAAGAAAGAAGATTTGAAATTGTGGCACATTGGTTATGTTTTACCAGATAATCCTGGTAGGCTTTTTGCCCGCAGACAAAGAATAAACGCACACCTTTTTTAAACTTCATACTTTTGACAATCTTAATCATTCCAATTTCCGCTGTACTTCGAACGTGTGGTGCACAACAAGCGCAAACATCCACGTTCTCAATGGTTACAATACGTATGGCTTCTTTGATTTCTTTTTTTGAACGATAGACTAAGTCCGCTACATTTTCTGGATACGCACTAGTTATAGGATAGTTCTCTAATATGATCTGATTCGCTCTCCTTTCCACTTCCTGGATTTGTTCTTTGGTAAGGAACCCATCGTAATCGGTAGTGATTTCCGTATCGCTTAAGTGAAAGCCTGAATTGTTGAATCCATAAAGAGCATGTACAACTCCAGAAAGAACATGTTCTCCTGAATGATTCTGCATATTCGAATAGCGATGCGCCCAATCAATTTTTCCATGAACCATTCCTTCCACTTTAGATTTTGTATAATGATGAACGATGCCATTTTGGATTTGCACATCAAAAACATCTATGTCGTTTAATACTCCTTTATCACAAGTTTGACCACCTTCTTCTGGAAAAAAGAGTGTTTGATCCAGAATGATATCGTATCCTTTTTCAAAAGAGGAACACGATAAAACTTGGGCTATAAACTCTGTTTCGTAAGGCTTTGTATCATATAACTTTATTGTCATAAAAATTCCTCTTTTCTATGCAACATTGTATCACAAATTTTGTTGCGACAAGTGTATACTATTCTTAGATTCGAGGATTTATGTATGATTGAAAAATTTGATGTAAAAGTAGCCCCGATGAATCGGGAAATGAAGATTCATTTGTATCTTCCAGAAGGATATGCCAAAAGTAACAAAAGATATCCAGTGTTCTATATGTATGATGGACATAATTTATTTTTTGATGAAGACGCAACGTATGGAACGTGTTGGGGAATCAAAGATTATTTAGACAAAGAAGAAATGGAAATTATTGTAGTAGGGATGGAATGTGATCATTCTGGAAACAATCGTTTAAAAGAATACTGTCCTTATAGTGTAGATTCTTATTTCGCAGGTTGGATCGAAGGATGTGGAGATACATTCATGGAGTATGTTGTGCAAGAATTAAAGCCTTATATTGATTCGACTTATCGTACTTTACCAGAAAGAGAATATACAGGAATTGGTGGTAGTAGTATGGGTGGTTTAATGTCTTTGTATAGTATTATTAAATACAACGATGTTTTTTCTAAAGCTGCTTGCTTATCTCCTTCGGCTATGATTTGTCAAAATGAGCTAAAAAAAGAACTAGAACATAAAGCGTTAGACCAAAATACTAGAATATACCTGGATATGGGAAGTGAAGAATTGGGAAATCGAGATTTTATGATTCAAGCGGTAGATATGATGTTCCGTTTTAATCACATGTTGTCTCAAAAAGGGGTGTCTTGTTACCCAAGACTAGTAGTTGGAGGAAATCATAACGAAGCCAGTTGGCGAAGCTCCCTTCCTGTCTTTATGCCATATTTATGGGGATAAAAAAAAGTATCGTGATTGATACTTTTTTTAGATTAATGTATAGAGTGCGATCATTAGTGGCATTGTCAATATACTAAAGGTAACTGTAATGACGTTGAGTGCACTGGCATAATTTGGTTCGTTATCGTATAGTTGTGCAAATTGCGTGATAGTGGTAGCCGCTGGAGCGGTAGTTGCCATTGTTGTGATTAATAAGATTTGCTCCGCATGTTCTGTGATTTGGGTAATTGGTGTACATTTAAACAAGACGATGGCCACCAAAGGGAATACGAATAGTCGAAAGAATGTGACTAAATAAGCTCGTTTATTGGAGAATACCTTTTTTAGATCCATATTTCCAAACAACATACCAATAACCATCATAGACAGTGGCCCCATCATGGATCCTATTTTTGAACTGACATTTAGGATTAAGTCAGGTAATTGGATCTGGAATACAAAAATAGTCATCCCAACGAAAACGGAGATGATTCCAACATTACAGAAGATGCTTTTGAAATCTAAACTATTTTCTCGACTGATTACACTTTTACAATGTGTCCAGAATAGAACGGTCTGCGTTACCATGAATGCACTGGAATAAATTACCCATTCATTTCCTAAAACGGCTGATACTAAAGGTAAGATTAGATTCCCAGAGTTCGAATAAATTAAGGTCATACGTTCGACGTCTGTAAAGTGAAATATTTTTGCGAAAAACTTTCCTAAAGGAATATAAATGATATGAATCACAATGGCAGCTGCAAAGGCAAGACCTAATCCAAGAAGTGTTTCTTTGTCCATTTTTACGGAAAATGCGTTAATTAGGGCACAGGGCACGCATGCGTATAAAACTAAAATAGAAATAACTTTACTATCCTTTTCTTTAAGGATTTTTGTTTTGACTATAACAAAGCCAATCAACAAAATAAGGAACAACTGAATAATTTCATTCATCAATAAATAACTGAGTTCCATGTTTATACCTCTCTTCTCTCAACCTCATTTTATCACATTCTAAAAAAAATAGATTAGGAAAAGATAGGTTGTCTATGGTATTATATTTTCATGATTAATAAATTGACAAAAATACTTATCGTATTAATCGCTTGTGTTTCAGTATTGCTTGGTTTTTTATGGTTCAAATACCAAGAACCAGATTCCAATGCGATTCGTGTGACTTGCACAGGAGATATTTATTACGATCTTAATTTTACAGGATGGATTGAAGAAAACGCGTTTGAAGACTATTTCGAACCCATTCAACCTCTATTAAAAAGCGACTTAACCATTGGGAATCTAGTACAGACGATTGGAACGAGTGACGCAACAAAGGAAAATGAAGAAGGAGAAAAAGAAATTACAGAATTCCCAAATAGTTATTTGGAAACTTTAACAACTGCCTACAAAGGATTGGGCTTTGACTTTTTTACTTGTGCCAATATGCAGTCTAGAAGAAAAGGTCGTGAAGCCATTAACCATACTTTGGATGTGCTAGATGAAAATAAGCTTGGTCATACAGGTATCAATCGTAGCCAAGAAGAACAAGAAACGATTGCGATCAAAAAAGCGAGGGACGCGAAAGTGGCGATTCTTTCTTATACGACAAAAGTGTACGATTCAGCGGTATATGAAGAAGATTATGATGAAGAAATTACTTACGATGTCAATGTGATTTTGGATGAGGATGGTAATTTCGATATGGCGCATAAGAAAAAAATTAAACAAGATGTGGCTTATGCGAAAGAAAAAGCCGATGTAGTTTTGGTCGCTATGAACTGGGGAAATGAATATACGTACAATATCGATCAAAACCAAATTGTCATCACAAACTATTTGAATAGCTTAGGTGTTGATATGATTATTGGAAACCATCCGCACATTTCTCAAAAAGCAGATGTATTAACCAATGCGAACGGAGAAAAGACATATGTATTTTATTCACTTGGCTCTTTGATCAATGCTGGGTATGCCAAACCAGGTGATGTAGTGGATGAAACGGGTGTAAATATGGCGCAAGCTAGTTCTGTGGTTACTTTTGAACTTGTTCCTGGTGAAGAAGGATACGAAATGGATAATGTAAAAGTGATTCCTGTCATTAATCATTATGAAAAAGGATACGATAACTTTCAGCTGATTCCTCTTCGTGAATATACAGATACGCAAGCGAGTAAACATGCGCAAAGTAAATATAGTGCAAACTTTAACACAAGATGGTTCTGGGAACAGTATCACGCTTTGTATGATACGTATAAATTATTATCGGAAGAAAGAGTGAATGCCGAGAAAGAATAATTAGATATAGAAAAGGGATGCGATGCATCCCTTTATTCTTTACCATCCCAGCAATATGTACATAG
>JAUNDJ010000098.1 GCA_030526175.1 Bacillota bacterium | reverse complement strand
TATTTATTCAGATAATTATAGAAATATTCATTTTTATATATTAGGAGCAGGATAAATAAAGAGAATCTACCGATTCACTTTCTGATTCGTCATGGCCAGCAAGCTGACCAGAAATGTAGATAATATCTGCATATTTAAAAGTTTTATAGGTGAGTCAAAAATAGAGTCAGATTTGAAGGGTAGGTGAATCGCTTTTGACTACATTATTTTTCATACTTTTTGACATACAATAAGATAAAGAAGATAAGAATATGCCAATCAAAACAATAGAAGAATATAAAACCGAAACAAGAACTGTTAGAAAAGCCAATAGGGAATTAATGACTCAGATAAGAGAACTTGAAAAAGAAAATGCTGACCTAAGAAAGAAATTATCTAAGTCAGAAAAGATAGTTAATCTTCTTAAAGCAGAAATCTTGAAACTAAATTCTCGTCTCTTCAACAATCAATAACCATAAAGATTTATCTAAAACTTCAAAAAGTTAAGGATAAATCTTTTTATTTAACAGATTCTCTCACTTTAGTTAAGAAAAGTGCCATACAGATCTGGTTTCATTAATTCAGATCAGATATAATTTCAGAGAGGTGGTGTCGATGCCAGGGGCAAAAGCAAAAACAATAAATTTACTTCTTGAAGACGGAACTCTTAAAGGGTTGATTAATATTGCGGATTCAAGTTGGAACTCAGGAGAACTTTATTCTGCACCGCGAGATTCGGTGACGGAACTAGTGAAGTCTGATGCGTGTAGCAAATTTGGTGTATATCTTTTGCTGTCTGATGATATGGTATATGTCGGTCAAGCATCAGATTTATCAAGGCGTATTAAACAACATATTATTGGTAAAGACTGGTGGGAACGTGTTATCGTCTTAACTACTTCTGATGATAGTTTTACTAGAACAGATATAGATTATATGGAGTCTATGCTAATAGCTAAAGCTGAAAAAACTAATAAGCTTGACTGTGACAATAAGAATAAAGGTAATAAACCTAAAATAGATAAATTTAGAAAAGTGCAACTAGATCAATACTTAGACGAAGCATTATTTCTAATGGAACTTATAGGTATAACTGTTTTTGTTGAGGAAAAAGCAAAAAACAAAGTTAAGAATAAAGTGCTAATAGACACTATTCCTACTGTTACAGTGGCAGAAAGGGAGATGAGACTAAAGAGTGAAGCTAAACAATTTTTGAGCGAGCAAGGTGTGAACTTGCCTGATGAATTCACTTTTGCCAACAGAACCCAAAGAACTCCTGAATTTTATATTAACCCACAAACATACCTAGCAAAAAATGATTGGTATTTGGTTTTCAATAATCAATTTACCCATGAATTAATTGTTTTGTTTGTGCCGGCTAATCAATTGAAATCAATTAAAGATGGTGGGAAATTGATTCCAAGAAAAGATAAGCCACACTATTATGAGATTTATGTAAAATCAGAAACAATGATTGATAGGAAAAGTAAGGTCGATTTTACTCCATATATCATCAAAAAAATTAAATATTAATTACCAAAAGCCAACATAGTTGTTGGCTTTTTATATAGAGCTTTGAAAATATTTCAATCATACATCGATAATATATGCAAAATATTGTGTGATTATATGCATTTTATATAGACAATATATGGCATATATTGTACTCTATGCTTGTAAATAATATTCTATTTTTTAGTTAAGGATGGTAAATTATGGCTACAGAAATTGAAAAAGCAGCGAGATTTAAAAGAGTTGCAGAAAACAGAACTAATAAAATTATTGAACAAATAAGATTGTTAGGTAACTGTTCAAATCGTTCGAATTATGATTACAAAGAAGATGATGTAAAAAAAATCTTCACTGCAATTGAAGCTGAGCTTAAGGAAACTAAGCAAAAATATCAAACAAAAACAAATAATAAAAAATTTGAATTATAAAAGAGGTTGGAGATATGATTAAATGGAGATTTCCGTCGAATGATCACGGAGAAAATAAAGGTATAAATGATTCAGGTGTTGCTACTTTTAGAGGAACACCATTAAAATCTCTTGCAAGAGAAATATGTCAGAATTCATTGGATGCCGCTAGAAATAAAACGGTCGTTATTGAATTTAACATGTTTGACATTTCAACAAATACATTACCAGGATATGATGTTCTTACTGATGTATTTGATAGATGCCGTGAGTTTTGGAGTGTGCAAAAAGGAAGCGCCACAAAAGATTTTTTTGTAAATGCAGCAAAGAAAATTAGTAATCAAACATGTTCAGTTTTAAGAATAAGCGATTTTAATACATCAGGTTTATTAGGGTCAAAAGAAGATATAAATACAGATTGGACAAATTTAACAAAATCATCAGGTGCATCAGATAAAAAGCGAACTGCTGGTGGATCTTATGGTATCGGCAAGTATGCCCCATTTGCATGTTCAGATTTTGCAACCGTATTTTATAGTACATACGATGAAGAAAAACAATCGGCATATCAGGGTGTATCTCGTCTGGTAACTTTCAGAAGAGCTGAAGATAATGAAACAACTCAAGGGATTGGTTATTATGGTGAAGAATACAATAAACCTGTTTATGAACAACTTAATTTAGATCCTTCTTTCGCTAGAAATGAAGGAGATTATGGAACAGATATTTATATTTGTGGTTATAAGTTTTCTGGTGAAGATTGGAAGAAGGGAATTATTATTTCTGTTCTTGATGGTTTTTTGGGAGCTTTGTGGAAAGAAAAACTAATTATTAAAGTTGGAGATGATGTTATTTCAAAAGATACATTATCAAATTTAATAGAAGAATATAATGAAGAATTAACGGGTAATACACAAAAGTACTATGAGTTGTTATGCTCTGAAAAAACTGTTTGGCTAGAAGAAGATTTTCTAGGGTTAGGAAACATTAGTTTAGGTTTGCTTATCGGTGATCCTGACGCTCCAAGAAGAGTTGCCATGATTCGAAAAACAGGGATGAAAATTCTTGAAAAAGATAGATTACCATCTCATGTTCCGTTTACGGGCGTTATGTTTATTGAGGGTGATAAGCTGAATGAAAGATTAAGACTGATCGAGAATCCAGAACATACTGAATGGCAACCAGATCGTTCATCAAACCCAAACAAAGAAAAAGAATTATTGAAGGCTTTGTTTGCCAGAATAAGAGAACAAATAGAGAACTTGGTAATGCACAGTTCTATGGATGAAATGGATGCAGTAGGGGTTGGTAATTATCTTCCAGATGAAGGTGATGAGAATAACGATAAAGCACTAGAAGAAGTTGTTAGCGATAAAGTGGTAGAAATTGATAAAAAAGTTATTAAGAAAAAAACTTTAAATGGTCAAGCTCCAGGTGCTTTTGAAAAAGAAACTACTGACGAATATGAAGAAGGTTTTCATAAAGAACCAGGAGGAGAGGAAGAGGAGTGGTTCCACACTGGTGGATCTACTATCAATCCAGAACCGAAGCCTTCTCAGCCTGCTCACATCGAACAAGGAGGGGATGGGAAGATACCGAAAAAAACAACAGTTGGTTTAAATAAATTTGTTCCCGTTTGTGTGGATAAGAATAGTGGTACATATGTTTTAATGGTTGTTCCATCTGATGATGGGGAAGAAGGAACTCTTCAGATTTACATGTCAGCAGAGACGAAAAATTATGAAGCACCAATTTTATCTGCTTCAGTGATTGGTGGAAACAATGTAACCGTAGAAAATGGTTGTATTTCTGGTTTGACGTTCAAAAAAGGACAACCATTAAGAATAAAGATACAGTTAAAATTCCGTGATTACTGTTCATTTGAGGTGAAGGCGTATGCAATTAAGAAGTAAATATTATACGTATCCTGTAATAGTTGAAGGTGGAGATTTCTATGTTGATAGTTATTTCAAAACTGATGCAAACAAAGAAATGATAGGATTCGATATTAAATTCACTCTAGAGGCTGATTTGAAAAATCCACAATTAGAACAATTGTTAGAAGAAGAAAAGGTTCTAATAGTTCACCATATAGAATGCCCTCAGACATGTCTTAGACTTATCATTAAAACAAAAGAGAAAAAGATGCAGAGAGTAATTTCTAATGCAGACGTGAATGGTATAGTTCAGATTTGCTCTTTTCTAGTTGCAAACGAAGATTTACATAAGTATACGAATGATTACTTTTCTCCCGATTATAAAGGATTTAAGTTTGAAATAGAAAAAGGGTGTGTAATGGCAGTTGGCGATCAAATTAACTTTAGAATTAATAAAGTTAAAGATGATTTAGCTAATAAATCTTCAATTTTTTCAATTATGCCTAACATGGATGAAAATGCGACAAATATGCAGATTGATTTAACAGGACAGAAAATTGCGATATTATTGCCAAAAGAAACATTCAGTATCTATAAAAATATGGAAGAAACATCTGAGGTGCAGCAAGCTATGCATCAAATGCTGATTGTTCCGGCGCTAATGTATGTGTTTTCGGAGTTAAAATCTTCAAAAGAGCAACTATTCATGTACGAAAATCAGAGATGGTTTAGAAATTTGAAAAAAACGTGTGAAAAAATTGGAACCCCTATTAATGAAGATACATTAGACAACATTAATATAGTTGAATTATCTCAATTAGTAATTGGTAATCCAATTGTAGGTGGAATGAAAGTAATGGCTGGAACAGGTGATAATTATGAAGGTTAAATATTTAACTGAAGATGGGCTTTTGCTGTTAAAAAATAACAGCAAGTCGCTTTTTAAAGAAGTAGTTAATGGTAAAAAAACTCTTGATGAATATTTTGAAGACAATAGCTACATAAAAGAATCTCCAATTGAAGTGGATGATATTACTTTGGCTATGAATGCTCCCGATGGGAAAGAGTCATTAACAGATGCTGAAAATGTTCAAAGAGTATATGGCCATATGAAACATTTAACCGATTCTCAGGCTTCTGATGAAAGAATATGGGTTGCATTCACTTTAGGTTATTTCCTTAATTATATGAAATATAGATGGAAAACAGACGACGACAAAGATATGTTAAACAAGTATTTTTTCAACTATTCATCTCAAAGATCTCTTTTCAGAAACGGAATTGCTCGTCTTTGGTGGATTGGGAGAGTGACATATGATGAAAATAGAGATGATCAGTATGAATTAACGAAGTTTATTTGCGGTGATCAAGATTTTATTGAAACAATATGCGGAAGAAACATTTTTAATAATCCAATGGTAATGAAAGCTACTATTACTGCTATGTATGATGCTAATAAAAAAGGCCATACTATGAATAGAGAATTGGTACGTGAAATTGGTAAATATGTAAATCTTCTTGGTGGTACTTATATCATAGATTTTTTAGATTACGAAGTAATTTATAAAAAAGTTGAGAATTATATTAATGAGCATGTAGGGGAATAGTTTATGATTTGTAAAATATGTGGAAGCGAATTTGATGAAGAAATGTTTGATGTGTGTCCGTTTTGTTTATCACCTATTCAAGATAACGAAAAGATGTCGGAAAATCTAGATAACTCTGGTGAAGATTCATTACAAACAAGCGCAGAAGATAGCAAATTTTCGGTTGTTGAAAATTGTGAAACAATGGAAAAAATATCAGATGAATCAGATTCAACTACATATGAAGAACCAAAAACTTTGACTAAAGAAGTACCATATATTGTCTTAAGAGAATTTGATGATTTAAGTGTGAGAGCAAAAAACGTATTTGCAAAGAATAATATTGAGACGTTTGAAGATTTAATGGAATTCCTTAAAAGCAACAGGGTTACAGACTTGCGAGGAGCTGGTGTTGGTGTTGAAGAAGAGGTGTCTAACATAATAAGCAGAATTCTTTGTGAAGATTATGAGAGTATCGTAAAACTACATAATTGTAAAAACGACGGATGTGTAGAAGATAAGGTCATCGAGGCCATACAAAATGGTGAGTTAGCAAATATAGGTTTAGATAGCATTTATGGAATGAGCACTAGGTCTTACAATTTTTGTTATAAAAATGAGGCGCTTGATATGTTGTCTATTGCGAAATTGCTAAAGGTTGGTGATGAAAGAGAATTAAACGGATTTGGAAAAAAATCAAGATTTGAATTTGATGATATTTTTGGTCGTTTTTTAGACGGTGAGTATTCAATTAAAAGCGATGGAATTAACAAGACATTGGTTTTAGAAAATGCGTTGAATGATTTAAAAAACACAAGAGACTTTGAGATATTCTTAAGAAGATCAAAAGGAGAAACACTTCAAGAAGTTGGTGATACACCAACTTGGCCTGGATTGGAGCCTATCACAAGAGAACGCGTTCGCCAGATAGAAGCGAAGTTTTTAAAGAAGAACAAACAGTTAATTTCTGATGTGGTTGCCGAAAATTGGGGAGACCTTAATTATTTCGCTGCACAAGAAATACGCGATTTATATGGAGACGATGATTATGGTACTGTCATTATCAGTATTCTGAAAAATGTAACAGATTATCTATATTTAGATTATGCTGATATTTTTGTCAAAAGAGCGTCTTATGGGAATGTAGAAGATCTCATTGAGAATATAATAAGTGAATTTGTTGGTGATGGAGTCAATCTGTACGATAAAGTCGAAGAAATTGATGATCTTTTCAGAGTGAAGGGAATCGATTTTATGGGACTAGGCGAAATGATTGCCTATATGCAGGAGTCTGGATACCGTTTTTATGGTGATTATGTTACACAAGGAAGAACTTCATATGCGACTTTATGTGCGAAGATAATTAAAGAAAAATTCCCATCAGGTATTAAACTTAATCAAGATAACGAAAATCCAAATGATGATTTGCAACGTTTACGAGAACTGGTTTTGGAAACGTATGGAGATATAGGAGTTCCTAATCAGGATAGATCATTAAGTGCAAGATTATTAGACACAATGATTATTTGTGATCGAGGAAAGGTGATTCCTGAAGAGTGTGTGCAAATTGATTTATCATTAATTGAAGATATCAAAGTATATATTGATAAATGTGATTCAGATAAGGTTTATTATGCTGAAATTTTTGCCAATTTTGAAGGAATCCTTTCTATGACTAGTAATGTGAATAATCATTATTTTCTTCATGGAGTCCTTATGAAGTTTTTGCCAGATGAATATGATTATCATAGAGACTTCCTTGTGAGAAAAAATACAGAACTGATTGTTGATAATGTTGCAGATAGAATAAAAAAATATATTAGCGAAACTGGTAGACCGGTTACAAGAAAAGAACTTAAAAATAAATTCCCTGGATTTACGGATATTATGATTAGTTTGCAATTTTCCGAAAATGCAGATTTAGTTCAGAGAGAGTATAATTTGTATTCAATAATGGATTTTTATTCTTACAATGATATCGATATTAACAAATTATTTGATATTATCAGTAATTCATTAAACAACCATAATGGGGTAAGTTCTGAAAGATTAATATATGATGATGTGAAATTAGAAATGGAGAACTTCCTTGCTAGAAACAATATGACGATGCCGATACATCTATATTATTTCTGTGCAAAAAAATTAAACAACTTCTTTGATTTCAGACACCCTAATATTTCAAGAATTGGAATGTTTGAAATGTTATCTATGAATAACATTGCCTGCTACCTTCTTGGAGATCCTGAAATATTATCATCTAATGATTTTTATTCAGTTGGTAGAGAATTGAAATGGCCGGATATATCAATTTCGAACGCTTTTTATAAAGTTGTGGATAATTATTATCGAATTAGTGAGGATGAATACATTAAAAGAGAACTATTTGAGGTGAGCAATGAAACTGTTCAAAATGTTTCTGGAGTTTTGTATGAAGAATTATCCAATAGTGAATATATGTCTTTAATAGGTTTAACCGATTTCAATAATTTTGAAGAAATGGAATATGAATGGAATAGTTTTGTGCTAGAGAGCATTATCCAAAAGTATATCCCTGAGTTTAAAATTATTTCTCAAGAAAACCGAGATAAGAGATATCATAGGTCATTTATTGTTAAAGCAGATTCTAATATAAGTTCTTATTCAGACTTAGTAGCTAGAGTATTCAAGAGAAATGGATATACTTCTTTAAGTGAAGGAAAATTCTTATCATTTCTTGTGGTAAATGGTTTGGCGAATGTTGTAATTCCAAAAGAAATTTTGACGTCTGGATATTTTAAGTTTGAGAAAGAATTTTATATTTTAAATAATTAGTAGAGGTGGTTAATCATATGTTTTATGATTTGCAAGAAAAAGAGAACCAAGAAAAATATAAGGAAATGTTAAAGATAATGGGCCAACTCTCACGATTATTCTCAGAGAACGATAGTCCTTATTTAGCATATCGATCACACGAAAATATATTCTGCAAGTATTTTGAAGCTGAAAATCTTGCACGATTTGATTGTTCGGCGGATGCTAAAAAAGGAAGAATTGGTATCGGCTTAAAAACATGGATGGGTAATGATGATCAAAAAATAGCTGAGTTTGGAAAACTTAAAAAAAGTTACGAAGGGTTAACAGGGTTACATTTAGTAAGAAGAATTGCTGAATACAGAAACGAGAGAATAAGAGTGACGAAGAAACTTCATGGTATAGACGATATGTATTATCATGTTGTAAAACGAGTTCCCGGAGCAATGCAAATATATGAATGTATATTTGATTCAATTGATATAAACAATATTACACTTCATGTTGAAAAAGGTAATAGTAATAACACATATTTCAGTGATGGAAAACATGAATATCATTTTAGCACTTCTAAAAATACCTTATATATGATATTTGACTCGATGTGTAAGTTAGATGAGTTCCCGGTTGAAATATTGGATGATCCGTATGATTTATTAACTTCATTATTTTCTTTAGAAAATAAAAATAATTCAATCAATGAAATTAGAAATAATAAAAATTCAAAACTATGCCTGCCTTTATATTCAGTTGGGAAAGAAGGAAAGTTTGTTGCTGCTAAGAGTGGATTGAATCAATGGAATGCTGGTGGAAGGAAAAGAAATCCAGATGAACTTTATATTCCTTATAACAAAATAGATAGGGATAGATATATAGGATTCTTCCCACCTAGAGATACGCCGTTCATTTTACATCTGCCTGATGGTACAGAAATTTCAGCAAAAGTATGTCAGGAAGCGGACAAAAATAATCCATTAATTGGGAAAGCGATAATGAGTAATCCGAATAAAATTTTGGGTAAATGGTTACTAAGAGATGTATTTGAATTACCTGAAAATACAATTGTAACTTATCAAATGCTTGAAACATTTGGTGTGGACAGCGTTGTTTTTACAAAACATAACGATGGTTCATATTCGGTAGATTTTTCCGAAGTTGGAACATACGAAGATTTATATGGAGAAGAGGAATAACAATCCTCTTTTCTTAAATATTTATTCATTGCGGCGCGCCGCATTCAATGCTATAATTTAGTACACAAGAGGTGATTATAATGACATATAAATGCGCTTCGTTTTTTGCTGGCGTAGGTGGAATAGATTTAGGATTTGAAAATGGGGGAGACTTTAAAACAGTATATGCTAATGAATTCGATAAATTCCCCGCTACAACTTTTGAATGTAATTTTGACATCAAAGTAGATGTAAGGGATATTTCTACAGTGAATGGCAATGAAATTCCGGATGTAGATGTGATTATGGGAGGATTCCCGTGTCAAGCTTTTTCAATCGCTGGTTATAGACAGGGGTTTGAAGATGTACGTGGAAGAGGGATGCTTTTCTTTGAATTAGCAAGAATAATTGATGAGAAAAAGCCACGCGTAGTGTTTTTAGAAAATGTTAAAAACTTGGTTGGACATGATGAAGGAAAAACCTTTGCAACAATTATCAATACTTTGGAAGAAATGGGGTACAACAACCCTGCGTGCGGAGTATTAAACG
>JAUNDJ010000180.1 GCA_030526175.1 Bacillota bacterium | reverse complement strand
AATCGAGTAGAGTAGAAAATTTTAATTAAATTAAAATTTTCGTTCCCTCTCACACCACCACATCGTGCCGTTCGGCAATGGGCGGTTCAACTTATAAGTTTTGTTTCAAGCTAAATAATAGTCTAGGGCAAAGATTAATCCTCTGCGTCCTAGCTTTTTATTTGGATTTTGTAATCCTTCTTTGGTTATTGCATTTTGTAAAATTTTTGAGTGTGAAATAAACATGTATCCTTTTCTACAATATGCTAAACCTCTTGCTTCATCAATGGAATATCCACATTTTATTAAATTTTTAATTTGTGTTTTTGGTTTCTTCCATTGTTTCCATATAATCATTCTAATTCTAGCGCGTAGGTGTTCATCTATTTCTTTAAGAAATGTTTTCATCTTTGATATTTTAAAATAATTTGCCCAACCTCTAATAGCCCAATTTAGTTCTTCAAATCTTTTGTCTAGCGATATACTTTTACTTCTATTCGTTAGTCTTTTTAGAGTTCTTTTAAACTTTATTTTACTATCTCTATGTGGAATACACTCCCATTGTTTAGTTTTGTAAAATCCAAATCCTAGATATTTTATTTTATTTGGTCTACATACTTTTGTCTTCGTTACATTAACTTTAAGTTTTAGCTTATTTTCGATAAATTTTGTTATTGATGTCATTACTCTGTTTGCTGCTTTTTCACTTTTTACTAAAATTATTGTATCATCTGCATACCTTGTAAAGTGTAACTTTCTTTCTTCTAACTCCTTGTCTAACAAATTTAGCATAATGTTTGATAATAAAGGCGATAAAGGTCCTCCTTGTGGTGTACCAACTGTTGTTTCTTCGTAGCTACCTTTTATCATTACTCCTGCTTTAAGAAATTTATTGACTAATGAAACCACATTTCCGTCTTTTACAACATCACTTACAAGTCTTAATAATCTATCGTGTGGTACATGGTCAAAGAATTTTTCTAGGTCTATGTCCACTATCCATTCATATCCGTCATTCATATATTCTAGTGCTTTAATTATAGCTTGCTGACAACTTCTTTTTGGTCTAAATCCATAACTATATTCACTAAAATATGGTTCGAACATTGGAGCTAGTACTTGCACCATTGCTTGTTGGATAACTCTATCTAGTACTATTGGAATACCTAATTTTCTTGTTCCACCATTTGACTTTGGTATTTCTACTCTACGCACTGGCTGTGGTTGATATTTACGATTATACAATTGCCATACAATCGTAGCCTTATTCTGTCTTATGTATTCTGCTGTTTCCTCGATTGATAAATCATCAATTCCACTTGCTCCCTTATTTGCTTTAACATTTTTAAAAGCTTGATTTAAATTGTTACGGTCAAGTATTTTCGTAATAATATCTTCTTTCATAGCTTGTCTATTTCCTTTCTTTTCGTTATCTTGCAACATCATCTTTTGGATTACCCATTGAAATACGTTCAACCTCTCATCTTTATTTATTCTGATTAATTACAAGAGATTTCAAGACTTCCATAGTCTTATAAATTGTTCGGTCCTTCGAAAAAAAAATTCCTACTATGACCTCTGCTGACTTCCTATAATTCGTTGTTACTACTTAT
>JAUNDJ010000179.1 GCA_030526175.1 Bacillota bacterium | reverse complement strand
AAAAAATTAGATAATATATTTCAATAGTTATTTTTAATTTATGTGTATTTCTGTGAAATACACATATTCTTTCAATTAAGCCACGACAAAAACATCGACGAAATGTCGATTTTTTGAATTAAAGTTGTATAATAATTTCAGGATTCGTATAGTGATCCTGTTTTGCACATGCCGTAAATTATCACTAATAGCTTATGGGCAGTCGCAGTATTTGCAGCTTTCGGTTTTAGCGGGACCGTCTGCTGCCTTTTCTTTTGGTTGAATTCGTATAGTCGATCGTTTTTCTTTAATCTGTAATTTGCAGAAATTGCCTGGTACAGAAGACACCTCAAATATTTGTTCCCTTTTTTTGAAATACTTAAATGTTCTCCGTTTATATTTCCAGACTGTCGTATCATTGGATCGAGTCCTGCATAAGATATTAACTGATTCTTCTTTTTAAACCGAGTAACATCGCCTAACTCTGCAATGATTCTTGCCGCCAGATTATCACCTATTCCTACTATACTTTTAACAGCTTCAAAGTTTGGTGACTTATTTGCTTCTTGTATAATTGTTTCTATAGCTTCATCACATATTTTTATTTGATACCTTAAATTGATAATTGTCTGTTTCAATAATTGAACTTCAATTCCATTCTTATCACACCCTGAATATACATCTTCTGCGAGTTTTCTGACTTTCTTAACGACATTCCTTACATATCCAATCTGATGGTTACATTTCTTCAGAAGGTATTCCACCATCTTATCTTCGGATGCTTGTAATACAAGTTCAGGATGTGGATATTTCATCAATATCTCTAATGGTAAATCGTTGTATATTTTACCTTTGTCAAAACACTTATCAAAGTAAGGAAAAACGACATCAAGATATGATTTGAATCCAACTTTCTGCTTTCTAAGATGATTTAATTGATCTTCATAATAACGATTTAACTTTTGAAGATTAATATAATATTCATCCATCTTGTTGAATCTATAAAGATTTTCTTGGAGATAGAATACTTTGGCAATATTCTTACAGTCCAGAGGATCTGTTTTATTTGAGTGAAGTTCCAGTTTTCTAAATCTTGCAGAAATAAGTGGCGAAATAATGATGTAGGGAATCTTACTATCATCAAGAAATGCTTGAAAACATCGATGGTATACTCCTGTAGCTTCAAATACAATTGGAATATCTTCTACATTAGTTTTCACCTTCAACTTTTCAACATACTCCATAAATTCTTCGAAGTCAGATTTTGTGTTCTTGATTTTTTTAGACTTTGTATATGCCTTCTCGTAATTTTCGAATCCTTGATAATGATTAATCCCTTTAGATACATCTACAGTAATAACAGGTCCATGCATAATTTCTCCTTTCCAAAAGTAAATTGCTTCCCATATTTGTCTCCAGCTCGTTTTGTGGTTGATAGAACGTCACAGTTGATTCCATGCGTTAATTAGATATAATCAGCTTCAGAAACCAAATAGGAAGCAGGACGTTTTTTTTGGCGAAATCTCAGAAGAGTTTCAAAAAGCAGTACGTCCTTACTTTCTTAAAGATTTTTCTTACATGCATAAATAAGAAAAACCGACAATAATCATATACCATAGACTTCTATACTT
>JAUNDJ010000097.1 GCA_030526175.1 Bacillota bacterium | reverse complement strand
CCATTTATGCATTCAAATTTAATAACTGTTCTCCTTCTTTAATATTACCTTCATGGATAACATTAATTCCCTGATAAGATGCACTATTTGTTACTACAACCATAACCTGTGTTGAATATCCCGCCTCTTTGATTTTATCTGGCTCGAATGTCAGCAATTTTTGTCCTGCTTTTACTTGTTCCCCCTGTTTTACAAAGGATTCAAAATATTTTCCATTTAATTCTACTGTATTAATTCCAATATGTATGAGCACCTCTGCTCCATTTGGCGAAATCAATCCAATCGCATGTTTCGTTGGAAATAACGTTGCCACTGTTCCATCAAAAGGCGCTACAACCAGCCCTTTGTTAGGAACAATTACTGCTCCATCTCCTAAATCTTTTGATGCAAACACTTCATCATCTGCCTCACTTAAATTTAGAACATTACCAGCTACTGGTGCCTTTACAATTTCTTGATTCAATTGTATTACTTCATGATCAACGATAGGTTCATTTACTTTCTTTTCAAAACGTAGACTTAATACAAAAGTAATGATAGCTGTTGTTATGATACTGATAGTGATAGCAATGATAATATTAATGAAACAAGTCATTGAATTGTCACCAATGTATAGCAACACAGCAGGCAATCCTGAAGACCCTGTTGCAAAACGATGCGTCTGAGTCAATCCAGCATACAAACCACCTAGTCCACCTCCGATCATAGCTGATATTAACGGATATTTCTTTGGTAAGTTCACACCATATAAAATAGGTTCTGTAATTCCCATGTAAGCAGTTATAGAACCAGATGTAGCAGTTTGACGTGTATTTTTATCTCTTGTGCGCAAAGCAACAACTAATCCAGCTGTAGCCTGAGCCATATTAGAACATACGCATCCTGGTCCAAAAATACTATCATATCCTAAATTAGACATTTGCATAACACCTAGTGGTGCAATTCCGTTGTGTAGGCCAAACATAACCATAACAGGAAGAAAGCCTCCGATTAAGACAGCTGGCGCCCAACTTGCATTTGTACTTAAGAATTCAAAGAACGTTGCCAAGTATCCACCTACCACACTTCCAATCGGTCCTAATACAGAGAATGCCAAAGTTCCCATAATTAAGAATGTACACATTGGAACAAATACTAGATTCACCGATTTTGGTATCCATCGATTCAAAAATTTCTCTACATACGCCTGTACAAATACAATCAAGATGATCGGAATGACACTGGATGTGTAAGTAGCTAATGTAAATGGAATCACTCCAAAGAAGTACACAGGTTCGCCCGCAGTTACCAATGCAGCCCAATTTGGATGCATCATCATCGCCGCAACACCGGCAGCCAAGATTGGATTACATTTTAATTTCTGTGCCTCTGTCACTGCCAACAACATAGGCAAGAAAAAGAATACTCCATCCGCAAAAAGATTTAGTAAATAATATGTTTGTGAATCAGTTGTTATTACATTAAATACAACTAATAATGCTAATACCGCCTTTACCATACCAGCGCCTGACAAAGCTGGAATGATAGGTTGGAAAGTACCAGCTACGAAATCAATGATTGTTGTAATAATTCCCTTTTTTTCACTTTTCTGCTCAGATTTATTTGATTTAATATCAACTAACTTTTCAATTTCTTCAAACACCTCTGCAACATGAGTGCCGATTACAACTTGGAAAACTCCTGCATTAATCAGAACTTTTGTAACTCCATTTAAATTTTCTAGCCCCTTTTGATCTGCTTTCGATTCATCAATTAATTTAAAACGCAAACGTGTCTGACAATGATATACATCGCTGACATTCGCTTTTCCTCCAACTCCCTCGACAATTTGCCGAGCCAGTTCTTCGTATTTTTTACTCATGTTTTCTCCTCCATTCTAATGTGGAAATTTGAGAAACAATACAAACTGCAAATTTGCATGACCGGTACTAATCTGTTTGTTTCCAATTCAGCTCTTGCTATATTTCCTTTGAGCAACCTAAATTTAGCATGCAGCGAATGCGCTTTCAAGCGATTGTAGAAATCCGAAATTAAGTTTCATAAATGAATTTCCTTAAGTATAATATCGTGAAACCAAATGAAACTTTTACAACTAAATCACAAAAAAACTTATTTCTCGAGAATATTAAAAGAAATAAGTTTTATTTATCTTCTTCATCTTTCATGCTATTCAAAGCAGCTAAACGCCGTATTTCTAATATCTTTGAATTTTGTAATTTGAACATATTATTATCTTGATAGTTCTTAGCGAAATAACAAGAAAATAAAACATTCAATATAAATTGTAGAGATTCTTCTGTCGCAAAATTTGAAATTTTGGTATACAACCTTTCCTTGGAAGACATAGTCAATACACAATCTAACTTTTTCCGCATATAATTATCTCCACCACTAGTAATTCCAATGACTGGAACCTTGTTTTCTATTAAAATTGGAAGATAGCACATTGGTTCAGCAGATTCATTATTGCCTGAATATGAAATTACGATTGCACAGTCATTTTCTGTTAAAGTATGTGATATGATTCCCATTTCACCCAATTTGGCAATATCAATTGCTTTCCCAATAGTGATCATTTTTCTTCGAAATAATTCACCTAAAAAAACATTTGGGCTTAATCCAAAAACTACGATATGCTTTGCCTTCAAAAGAAAACCTACTGCTTTCTCAATTATGTCTATTTCCATCAGATCAGCAGTATCTTGGATACTTTCAATTTGTACTTTTTTCAAACTCTCTATTATTTCATTCGTATTACTTTTAGCACTAAAAGGATAATTTGCATCAACATCACTTTGATGCTGCTCCAAATATTTCATTTCTGAAATATATGCTTTCATGAATTCTCTCCATCCTTCAAATCCCAATGTTTTTGCAAAGCGAACAACGGTTGCTTTGGATGTATAGCTATATTCAGCAACTTGATTAATGGTATACTTATGTAAGTTCGACCATTCGTGCAGTACGAATTCCCCAACAGAATAACGTGCATCTCGATAATTTATCATTAATTCTTCAATTTTTTGTAATAGAAACAAAATTATCACCTCACACATTTATACTTATATTATACAGTAAACAACACCATTATCTCTATATATATAAAAAAACTAAGTTTATTCTATATATATAGACCAAACTTAGATTCCTTTTATTAAGTGATTAATTTAGTGATTCTATCCAATTTATTACAGTAGCTTCACAATCATCTGTTCAAGCATATAAATCTGCATTTAAGGTATGTGAAGAACTTCATGATTTAGAGTTCAAAGATATAAGAACGATTCAACTACAACATGTCATTGATCATTCAGAAAAAAACTATCAAACACTTAAGAAAATCAAAGTATTGTTCAATGTCATGTATAAATATGCGATGAGGTATGAATTATGCCCTAAAGATAATTTAAGATATGTTGATATTTTAAAATTCAGCAAGGTAAATCCAAATGCAAGAGATAGAAATCCCTTCACAAAAAAGACATTGACATCTTGTGGTCAATGAAAGAAGAAAAACAGTATCAAATAGCTTTAATGTTAATTTATACAGGAGTAAGAATTGGGGAACTATTAAAATTAGAAAAAAAAGGATGTTAATCTAGAGGAACAATATTTTGATGTCACCAAGAGTAAAACCGACAGCGGAGTACGTAGAGTTCCTATCGCTGATTGTATCTTGCCATTTTTCAAAAACTGGTATGAATATTCGCGAGCAGAGACTTTAATTTGTATGTCAAGTATGCAACCATTCAAATATAGAAACTATGTTGATGCTTACTGGTTCCCATTAATGGAGCCTTACGGAATGCTAGGATATACACCACATTCTCTCTCCACAGTCTCACACCATAGTCTATCTCCGCAATTCTCTAAATAAAGCAGCATAGACCACAGTTTTGCACCACGTTTTTAGTGAGAGCAAAGTTGCTTTATTTGTTACTTTATTGCAGCTTTATGAGGTTTTTATAGACAAAATAAAAAAAAGAAAAACCCCATAAAATGGGGCTTTTCGAAGGTTTTCCTCAAACAATTTACTAACGTTTAGAGAATTGTGGAGCACGACGAGCAGCTTTAAGTCCGTATTTTTTACGTTCTTTAGCACGTGGGTCACGAGTAACGAATCCTGCAGCTTTTAATACTGGACGGTATTCAGCGTTACATTCCATTAACGCACGAGTAATTCCGTGACGCATAGCTCCTGCTTGACCAGTGTATCCACCACCGTGAACATTGATCATTACATCAAATTGGTCTAAGTTGTTTGTTAATTCTAATGGTGATTTAACAACCATACGTAATACTTCCATTGGAAGGTATTCTTCTAATGGTTTTCCGTTGACTACGATATTTCCTGTTCCTGGGCGTAAGTAAACACGAGCAACAGATTTTTTACGGCGTCCTACGCCATGGTATTGAACGATATTTTTCTTTGCCATTTTCTATTCCTCCTTATTATCCTTTCACCTTTAATTCAACAGGTTGTTGAGCAGCGTGTGGGTGTTCAGCTCCAGCGTAAACGAATACGTGTTTACGTTGTACATCACCTAATTTAGTGTGAGGTAACATACCTTTGATAGCTTTTTCTACCCATTCAACTGGATATTTTTCTTTCATTTCTTTGGCAGTACGAACACGCATACCTCCATAGTATCCAGAGTGGTTATAATACTTTTCAGTATTTAATTTGTTTCCAGTCATTTCAGCTTCTGCTGCATTGATTACGATTACATAGTCACCACAGTCAACATTTGGTGTATATGTAGGTTTGTGTTTTCCTCTTAACACATTTGCACATGTAGTTGCTAAACGTCCTAAAGTTTCTCCTTTAGCATCTACTACGTACCAAGTACGTTTTACTTCTGCTGGTTTTGCCATTGTTGTTTGACGCATTTTAAATTTCCTCCTTAATTTGAGCGTTACCGGGGCTCAAAAGGCCAGAGATTAGCCAAGTAATATGATATGAGAATTGAAGCAAAATGTCAAACAAATAATTCGTAAAATAAAGGAAATTTAATAAAAAAATAGTTGGTTTTTTTCCCCAACTATTTACGCTTTTCTTTTAGTGATTTAAAGTCTTTTAATGGAATCGAATCAATGATTTCGACATCATATTTTGACAGATTCTTTAAAGCTTTTTTGTATAATTTTTTTGATAAATGGTCAGGATCGTGTGCATCCATTCCAATGATTGCTTTATTGTGATATTTCCCAGCCAATTCCCAAAACTTTGAATGTGGATAACTTTCCACACCCATTTTTTCGTTTACTTGCAAACCTAGTACATTGTATTCAAAAGGAATATCCAATTCTTTGCACAAACGACAAAGGTGATCAAAACGTTCTTCTATGTGCTTATCCCAATTTACGCTTCGAAGAATTAATTCTGGATGTGCTAGATACGAATACATTCCCGTCTTTAATCCTGCTTCGCAAAGATCAAAGTACTTATCCACATATTTGTATGTCGTATGTCCAAAATAAACACCATTTTCATCCGATTCATCAAAGTGATTTCCTAAAATCAAATAATCCACTTCTTGTTCAATACAAAAATCTAGCATCCAATCCATATACTGTGGAAAATGTTCCGCTTCCATACCAATTTTAATATCAATTTGATTTTTATACTTTTCTTTTAGAGAAAGAATACTTTTCTTATAAGACTGAAAACCTTCTACACTCATTCTCACTCGAGAAATAAAATCTGAAGCATAGTTCCAACAGCTATGATCAGAAAAGCCTAGTTCGTCGTATCCATTTTCAATAGCGGCTAATACATACTCTTCGTCTCTTCCATGTGCATGATTACATCTATACGTATGTGTGTGATAATTTACCTGTTTCATTCGTATCGTACCTCCACTAAATACAATCCTGCTCCATCTACATTATAACGACAAGCATCTTTGTTTTTTGCTTCTAACATATTTTTTATTTCAATAGCTTCGATTTTTTCTTGTCCAACCACTAATAGGCTTGCAACCATCATACGAACTTGATATCTTAAAAAACCTGAGCCTTCAAAAATAAAGCGAATATCATTTTCTTCTTCCACAATCTCTATACGAGTGATTGTTTTGGTTCTAGGCTTTCGAGGATCTATCTTACTAGAACTATAGCTAGTATAATCGTGGGTTCCTAATAAGTACGTACTAGCTTCTCTCATGCGTTCCACATTTACTTTTGTTCGTAAAATTGTTTTATACTTGTGCACAAACGGATTATTCACCTCATATGTACAAACATAATCGTATCGTTTAGATTTTGCACTAAAACGAGCATGAAAATCTTCTTGTTCTTCTACCACACTTAGAATTCGAATATCTTTGGGAAGAAGCGTATTTAATGCGGTTTGAATACGTTCTGGTCCCATTCTAGAATCGGCTTCAAAATGAAAGACTTGTCCTAAAGCGTGTACCTTCGCATCTGTTCTTCCGCTTGCCACAATTTCAATTTCTGATTTGTAAATTCTTGACAGCGCTTTTTCAATGACGCTTTGAATGCCAAGAGCATTTTCTTGTTTTTGCCAACCTGCGTAATTCGAACCATCGTATGCGACTATACACTTAAAAATCATAAAAGAACTCCTACAACAATACATGCAATTAAACAAAGAGCCGCAAGTGCCATTCCTACATAATCGATTGTCTGCATTTTTAGTACTTTATATCGTGTTCTTTGTTTCGAAGGATTATATCCTCTTGCCTCCATCGCATTTGCCAATTGATCCGCTCTTTCAAAACTTGAAATAAATAATGGAACAATTAAGGATAAAATAGCCATAATCTTCTCTTTTAAACTTCCATTTTCCAAATCCACACCACGACTAGCTTGGGCATTCATAATACGTTGTGTTTCTTCAATTAGAGTAGGAATGAAACGAAGGGCAATACTGATCATCATCGCAATAATATGACCTGGAATCCCGATTTTTTCAAAAGGTTTCAAAATCATTTCAATCCCTAAGGTTAAATCTAAAGGTTTTGTCGTAGCCGTAAGAATCGTTGTCGCAATAATCATCAACATCAATCGAACAACAATATATAACGTTTGTGAAATAGCTCCTGAGTAAATGGAGAAGCTTCCTATTGTTAACAGTGGTGTCCCTGTTTTTAGGACTAAAATATTGATGACTAATAAAAATGCCATCATAAACATCATAGGTTTCATACTACGAAGTGCATAACCGATTTTTAGTTGAGAACAATATAAACAAGTTAATAAGGCGATACTAATGATTCCATATCCAAAGAATCCGGCAGGAATAAATACCGCAATAATCAATAAAAACATCATCCCGATTTTCGCTCTAGGATCCATTTTATGAACTACGGAATCTAATGGTAAATATCTTCCTAATGCGACATTATTCATGCGATTTCACCTCTTTTCGAATCACTTCTAATAAAGAATCTTCGTCTAAACAATCTTTTGGAATCTTCCATCCTTGCTCTTGTAAAGCCATTTTTAAACGAATAATGGCTGGAGGATTAATACCGATTTCTATCATCCATTCTGGATGCATAAAGAATGTTTTTACATCCGAAGCGTGACGGATCTTCCCATTTTCTAATACAACCACTTCTTCACAATATTTCATGACATGTTCCATATCGTGACTTACTAGAATAATAGTTTTTCCTTCTTCTTTATTCAATCGAATGAATAAATCCATCATATCACTAGCACCTTTTGGGTCTAATCCAGCAGCTGGTTCATCCAAAACTAATACTTTTGGATTTAATACTAAAATCCCGGCAATCGCAATACGTCTTTTTTGTCCACCACTTAATTCAAATGGGGAACGTTCCAAGTACGATTCGTCCAATCCTACTAATGGTAAAACTTTTTTTACTAAATCCTTTGCTTCTTCTTCACTAGCTCCAAAGTTTTTTGGCCCAAAGGCAATATCTCTTTCAATTGTTTCTTCAAACAATTGGTATTCAGGAAATTGGAATACCAAACCAACTTCTTTTCGAAGTTGTTTAATATCCTTATTTTTTAGTAAAGGAAGAATTTTATATCCACAAACTTCTAACTCTCCAGCAGTAGGGATTAGTAATCCGTTTAAATGTTGAACCAAAGTCGATTTACCACTTCCTGTTTCCCCAATAATGGCAGTAACTTTTCCTTCAGAAATAGTTAAATCAATTCCGTGTAGTGCCTTATATTCAAAAGGTGTACCTTTGGAATAAATATGTTCTAATTTTTTGATTTTAATCGACATAAATCTTCCACCACCTTTTCTAATGTTAAGCTTGAATCTTCTAAAATACCTTCGTTAACTAATTTTTGAGAAAATGACATCGCAAAAGGTAAATGAAGTTTCATACCTTCTAATTGCCCACTCGAAAATACTTCTTTTGGACTACCTTCCAATGCGATTTGTCCTTCTTTTAGTACAATCACATATTCACTTTGTGCGACTTCTTCCATATCGTGTGTAATGGAAAGAACTGTCATATTTTTATTCTTGTGAAGCTTTTGAATTTGTTTATTAATAACAGCTTTTCCTTGTGGATCTAACATACTAGTTGATTCATCAAAAATAACGATTTCTGGTTCAATGGCTAATACACCTGCAATCGCTACACGTTGTTTTTGCCCTCCAGAAAGTTTTGTTGGTTCACTATTCAAATACTTTGTCATATGTACTTGGCTAGCAACCTCGTGAATGATTCCTTCCATTTTTTCTTGAGGAACACAATGATTTTCTAATCCAAAGGCTATATCATCAGCCACTGTTGAACCAATAAACTGGTTATCTGGATTTTGAAAAACAATTCCAACATTACCACGAATATCATAAACAGTGTCTTCGGATAATTCTTTACCCATGATTTCAATTTTTCCACTTTTCGCTTCTAATAAACCTATTAATAGCTTAGCAATGGTACTTTTTCCCGATCCATTGTGCCCAACAATTGTTGTATAACTTCCTTTGGGAATAGAAAAGGAAACATTTTTTATAACGTCTTTTTCTTGGTCGTAAGAAAAAGTTAAATCTGTAACTTTAATAGCTTCCATTTGTACTTATTTGTCCTTTCTATGACTCTGTCCATTATACATAAAAGAAAAGGTTTAGACAATTTCTAAACCTTTATTCTTTAATCTATTCTTCTTTATTTTCTTCTTCTGTATAGAATTCTACTTCGATATCGTCTTCGTCTTCAATGTTTTTTTCCATTTCATCAAGTTCTTCGATATCGTCTTTGTCAACTCTTGGAACAGTGATATAAACAGTTTCTTCATCACCCATTAAGAAATCGTCTAAATCTTCTTGTTTTTTCTTTTCTTCCATTGCTTTATATGCAACATATGCCACAGCAGCACCGGCAGCAGCAACAACAGTCATTCCAATAATGCCTTTAACTAACTTGTTCATTTTGCCTCCTTGTGATGGCTACTCCATCTCCTACGTTAAAAAATTCCGTTACAAAACCTTCATAGTGTGGTAATGCATCTCGAAATCTTTTAATTTTCCCTACTAATTGTCGTGTATTACGATTTGTGGTATTTTCAGGATGATCTACAAAACCATGAAAGTTAAGATTGTCTATTACAATTATACCATGCTTGCTTAATAGTGGTGAATATTTCTCAAAAAATTTTCCATATTGAGACTTTGCTGCATCAATAAATATACAATCAAATTCCCCATCTGGATTTTCGACTTCAAGTGCATCTCCTTCTATCAAAGTGATTTGATCCGATAATCCACTTTCTGCAATATTCTTTTTTGCTTCCGCAATCATAGATGGATTTCTTTCAATCGTAACTACACGCATATCTTTGGATATACTTGCGATCAAAATAGATGTTCTAGCAATAGCCGTTCCTAATTCTAAAAATGAACGACAATTGTTTTCTTTAATTTTTTGAATCAACAACTCAACGCCACCATCCATCATAATTGGTACACCATTTTCGTGAGCAAAATCTTCTATTTTTTTTATTTGGTTCATTCCGATACCCACATTTTAAAAAAGTGAAGTAGGATATTCCTACTTCACGAATTCAACGATTGCCATTGGA
>JAUNDJ010000178.1 GCA_030526175.1 Bacillota bacterium | reverse complement strand
TAAACTTATGCGTGGGTGACTAATACAAAAAAAGACATCATTTTACTCAAAATATCGAGTAATTTGATGTCTTTTTATATGGACAACATTAGTAATTATTATTCTTTTATTTTCTTGTACTTCCCACGTGACTTTCCAGGAAGTTTATCAGTTCTTAGTGTTTCTCCAATAGAGTAATTAATCTTAGGATTCAAAGCGAATAGCACTCTTTTTCTAAACCTTGTAAGATTAGATATTCCATGTGAAATAGAAATGTAATCATTTAGCTTTCCGTTTATGTTTTCGGTTAGTGCGTTTGATAGTTTGTGTTTACCATAAGGTCGTAGAAATGAATTCAATATTTCTGTTTTCCAGTTTTCGAGTATGCCAACAAATTCGTCATATTCTCTTACATTGGAATTTTTAAAATCGTTGACGTAGTTATCGTATACTTTAGACATTCGATCATAATCAAAGTCTTTTACAGCTCCTCTAAATTTTTCTTTTAAATAGTATCCTTCGTTCAAAATAGGAAATTCACTCAATAGTAGTTCCAATATATCTCCACGATTCATTTTCATTTTAAATTTTGAATTGTATTGTGGTTCATTATTTAATTCGACATCATCAGTGGTTAAAAGCCAACTCCATTTCTTTAGTAGGTAGTACCTGTTGGAGTTATATTCGCATTGTTTCTGCAAATTAAGTCTCAACCTGTCAAAACCATCACATAAATGCTTAACGTAATGAAACGGATCAGCTGCTACGATACAGTTGGGAAAATTGTTTTGTGCAACTAGTTTATAGCCAATCCACAGGTCTATAGTTACGTATTTAACTTTCTTTCTTTGTTCTAAAGAATAAGTAGAGAAGTGGTTGGTGAGATAGTTTTTTGTTCTAGATCCTAGTACATCATATAGACATCTATTTTCTCCATCAGTTAATACACAAAGATAACTAGAATGTTTATAAGATAGTTCTGGATTATGAATCTCATCAATTCCTAGCCACTCTGGTAGCTCCCTTTTAGGAATAACGATATAAGAGTCTATATAGTTATTAATCATCGTTGGTGATATGTTCAATTCCTTTGAAATCATATCTAGAGTGTAATTAAGATTTCCTACATAATTAAAAACATTTCTTAGAAGTTGATAAGAAGAATTAAAGTTTTCAAAGGCAAAAGGATTATCCTCTGTAATTGTGAGGCCGCAAGTTTTACATTTATATCTATTGGCTTTTAACATGATGTAACCTTTGTAGTCTCTTAAAGCTGAAGTCTTGATTGGCTTTGGTCTAGAATGACCATGTCCTATCATAATCTCACCACACTTTGGGCAGCCTATTTGTTTTCTTTTGAGTGTTATATCGCAATATAATTTATCGCCATCAAATCTAAAATTTTGATGCTCAATTTCACTACTATCGATATTAAGTAGTCTAATGATAAAATCTTTATCAGGAATAATAAATTCCTCCCTTCATTCGTATATTTTGTTGTCCAAAACAATCATATATGATGAAGGGTTTTTCTTTACCCACGCACAAATTTAGAGTGCACCCACGCAACACTAAAAAAGCGTGAGTTTTCACCCACGCAATATTTTATTGTCCACCCACACCCACGCATTACTTTAGAGGGCC
>JAUNDJ010000096.1 GCA_030526175.1 Bacillota bacterium | reverse complement strand
TATCTATAAAATCATGAAGGCTTTTTCTGTTGTCTGTTTTGTGAGTACAAAGGACACAGGAAAAGTTTTCTTTGCAATCAAATGAAATCCAGGCAAACTGATTACTGTGGTCATTCAGAAAACCTGGAGCATTTGTTGCTCGAATAGTATTTTTGATCTCTAGCTCCTTTTTCAATTTCTTTATATTGGAATTTGTGATTTTCCTTATCCAGCAATTGTTTCCCCAACGTTAAATAACATTTCTCAGCCTTAATCTTCTCTTCAGCTGTTGCATAGTGAGCAATATCATATTGATAGCCTTGTAGAAGACTTCTTTGTATACGATCCACTTCTCTAAAGTCTTTTGTATCCACATATCTTTGTACAACTTCAAGCATACCGCCAATCGAAATATATAATCTATAATATTTCATAAGTTGCGAGTTTATCGCTTCAGGAATAACTTTTTTCGAATGAAGATAATCTTTTATAGTATCTATCATTTCTTCAGATATACCCATAGCCCATAAAAATTCTTCAAAATCTAATCCATACATTCGTAAATAATCCACATAGCCAACTGGATAAGATGATGCACGATTGTATTCAATTCCTAAAAGTGAACCAGATACGATTACATCAAATCGATTATCTAACGCCCAGAACTTCAGTGAAATGATTGCATCTTGACAATCTTGAATTTCATCTAAGAAGATCAATGTTTTTTTCGGAATAATTTTCTCTTGCGAATTGTTCTATTATATATGTTTTTCCTGTTTGCCTAGCACCTTGAACTACAAGACATTTTCTATGTTTAGATTCACTCCATTTTTTCAAATGATCCATTACTTTTCAGCATATTCAACACCTCACAGCCAACATTTTAGAGCACTATTATGTGTGATTTATCAACATTTTAGTATATTAAATCATTGTTTAGTAAATATATCCCGAACTTTTTCAAACAATACATAAACAAAAAACGATCATTCCAAGACGATCGTTCTATGAGAATTGTACATTATTTTGTTTCGCCAACATTTTTCCTACTAAATAAGAACTAATAGTAATGACTAAGATTCCACAAATGGTTTGGATTATAGTTTGTTGGAAAACTTGAATAAGAATGACGGATGCATCGACTAAATTTATGGTTAATGCGACAGGAATTGAAAATCGATTGTGCAAAAGTACACCTAAAATCGAGAATCCTCCAGAAGATGCCCCACTCAAAAATAACAATCCTGTACCACTTCCTAAAAGGATTCCCGCTAGTAAAACAAATCCTACTGAAGAAAGTGAAATCGTTATATTCCATCGTATGATTATTTCTAAAAAAATTGGAAATAATAAACTCGAAGAAATTGTTTTTATTGTAAAATTCTTTCCAATGAAACAAAAACCAACAATCAGAAACAAAGCGTTCACAGTGAAAACGATTTGCGAAAGCGTATATCCTGTATACTGACTAATAATACTGGCAATTCCTGTTACACCTGCTGCCGCGAAATTTTGTGGAATAATACACAATCCAAATGCCAATGACGTTAAAAAAGTTCCAAAAACCATTTCTAAAAACGAAATACACTTTTTATTCTTCATAATATACACTCTCCTATCTCATAACTATATCTAATTATAAAGATAGTATTTTTATGTACAACCTCAGTATTTGCATGTTACCATAATAAAAACATTATGTTAGGAGATTCTCATGACAATCACTCAACTACGCTATTTTGTCGAAGCAGCGCGTCTTCAAAGCTTTACCAAAGCTGCTGAACAATTCTATATCACGCAAACTGCCATGACCCAACAAATTCGTGCTCTCGAAGAAACCGTTGGTGCATCACTCTTTAATCGAAGTACACGCCCCATTTCTTTAACATCTGCGGGAAAAACATTTCTAATCGATGCACGTGCTATTTTAGAAAGAATGGAAGTGTCTTTAGAACATATCAAAGAAGCTTCTACTGGAATGGAAGGGAATCTTCGAATTGGATACGTGCGAGGATATGAACGTAGTAATCTATCAAACTTACTACAATCTTTTCATCGGCAATATCCCAATGTGTTATTAAGCGTATATCGTAATTCTACCGATTCTTTGGCAAATTCCTTGAGCAACCAAGAACTGGATATAATTGTTACTTGGGATAGTACAAACTTGTGTTCCAATCCCCAATACGATTCTTTTCACATGACTAGCGCCCGACTTGTCGTTGCCCTTTATCCTAGCCATCCACTTGCGGGAAGAAAATCACTATTTCGAAAAGAGCTAAAAGATGAACGAATACTATATATGTCACCTTCGGATTCTCCCGATTCTTATGGAGACGCCGTTTTTATGAACTTGTATCAAAAAGCCCAATTTAAACCCGATATTATCTTTCGATCATCCGATACCGAAAGTATTTTGATTATGGTTGCAGCTGAAGAAGGGGTATCCATTCTTCCAGATTACTGTACGAATAAACTAACGAATGCGGACAATTTAGTCTTTATCCCTTTAGAAGGAGAGGAAGAGGTCGAAGAAATCAAAGTTATTTGGAACAATTACAATACCAATCCCATTCTGCCTCGATTGGTCGAACACTTAAAAAAAGAAAACAGTTAGTACTCGTATTACTAGCTGTTTTCCCTTACTATTTTTCCTACATCTTCTAGAATAACGGTTGGCTGATACGCAAAAGTTTTAACCGTTTCTCGAGTGGATACCCCCGATAAAACAAGTACAGTATCAATGCCACTTTCTGTTCCAGCAATGATATCCGTATCCATGCGATCCCCCACAATAACGGCTTCATCCGAATGACATCCCAAGAGTCTTAATCCCGTTCGCATCATTAAAGGGTTGGGTTTTCCACAAAAGTAAGCTTGTTTTCCCGTAGCCATTTCAATTGGAGCAATCAACGCTTTACAAGCAGGAGCCATACCATTTTCAATATTTCCGGATACGTCGGAGTTAGCTCCGATTAATTTTGCGCCTTTTAATACAAGATTCACTGCTTTTGTCAAAGTTTCCAAAGAATAATTTCTTCCTTCTCCGACAACCACATATTCAGGATTCACATCATTCATCGTGATTCCTGCATCGTATAAGGCGTTTAGTAGACCCGCTTCTCCAATCACAAAAGCGGAACTATTTGGAGACTGGGTTTTCAAAAATTGAGCGGTAGCCAATGCACTTGTGTAAAAATGTTCTTCTGAAACATCCACTCCCAATCGCTTTAATTTTTGTTGAAGCTCTTTAGGTGTCATACCACTATTGTTTGTTAGGAATAAGTATTCTTTTTGATTTTCTTGAAGCCACTGAATAAATTCTTTAGCTCCAGGAAGAAGCTTATTTCCATGATATAGAACTCCATCCATATCACAGATAAATCCTTTTTTTGCCGAAAAATTAATCGTCATAGACACCATTCCTATCATCAATAGAGAAAATAACCCATTCAGCAATATTTGTGGCATGATCCCCTATACGTTCTAAATATTTATTGACCATTAATAAATCTGCTGCAAATTGGGCATTTTCCGTACTCGTTTGCATGATACGAATTAAATCACCCTTCACTTCTTCAAACAATTGGTCCACAATTTCATCGTGGGCGATCACTTCTTTGGCTTTTTTCATATCACGTTCCACATACGCTTCAATCGCTTGCAGCAACATTTCAATCGTTTCGCAAGCCATTTTATGAATACGGTCTGATTTTATTTCGTGATAATAATTTACCATTTCCACTGTAATTTCTGAAATGTCAGCTGCTTGGTCTCCAATACGTTCCATATCCGTAACCATTTTCATGGCTGCAGTAATTGTACGAAGATCACGGGCAACTGGCTGTTGTTGAATAAGAAGCTGGAAACAAATGTTTTCAATCTTCTTTTGTTCCATATTGATTTGTTCATCGTCTTTCATAATTTGGGCAGCCTTTGCCACATCTTGATTAAAGAAAGCTGTCATCGCATTTTGAATTGCCTTTTCAATCATACTTCCCATCGTAATCATTTCATTATTTAATAGACGAAGTTGTTCATCAAATTTATTTCTCATAACTGCTCCTTTTTAACCGAATCTTCCCGTAATATAATCTTCTGTTCTTTTATCTTTAGGATACGAGAATACTTGTTCTGTTTTTCCAAACTCAATCAATTCACCAAGCAAGAAGAAAGCCGTATCATCAGCAACACGAACCGCTTGTTGCATATTGTGTGTTACAATCACAACCGTATATTTTTTCTTTAGCTCTTCCATCAAATCTTCGATTTTAGAAGTAGAAATCGGATCCAGTGCGGAAGTTGGTTCATCCATTAATAAGACTTCGGGTTGGACTGCCAAAGCTCTGGCAATACACAATCTTTGTTGCTGACCACCAGACAAACCAAGGGCGCTTTCTTTTAAACGATCTTTTACTTCCTCATAGATTGCAGCGCCACGAAGACTTTCTTCCACAATTTTATCCAATGTTTTTTTATCTTTAATTCCATGCACTCTTGGACCATACGCTACATTATCATAGATACTCATAGGAAAAGGATTGGGTTGTTGAAATACCATACCGACTCTTTTTCTTAGTACAGTCGTATCCACTTCTGGTGCATAAATATCTTCTCCATCCAATAAAACTTCCCCTTCAATACGAACATTTTCTACTAAATCATTCATTCGGTTCAAAGTTTTTAAGAATGTGGATTTTCCACATCCAGAAGGACCAATAAAAGCTGTAATCGCATTCGGGCGAATTTCCATATTCACTCCTTTTAAGGCATGGTTTTCCCCATAATATAAATGAAGATCTTTTACTTTAATCTTTTTTTCTTCCATATTATTTCTTTCTCCTTACATCAAATTTTGCCGCTAATGCTTTGGTGCACAAATTAATGACAAATACCAATATTAATAAGACAACCGCAATCCCAAAAGCCGTTTCAAAATCACCTTCACTTGTTGCGGAAAGATACAATTGTGTAGTCAAAGTTCCTCCAGATTGGAAAATCTTGTTGAACAATCCAGCAATTGTTTTTGGTAAAGTCTTTGCACTACCTGCTGTAAACAATAACGCTGCCGATTCTCCAACAATACGACCAACCGAAAGAATCACTCCTGTAATGATTCCTGGTAGTGCCGAAGGAATCAGAATCGTACGAATCGTATACCATTTTCCGGCGCCTAAACCTATGGCTCCATGTCGATAACTATTCGGTACCGTTTTTAAAGCTTCTTGTGTATTTCTAGTTACTAAAGGAAGAACCATCAACACTAGTGTTAAAGATCCTGTTAAAATCGAATATCCCAATCCTAAAGTTTGTCCAAAAAACATCATCCCAAACAAACCAAAAATAATAGAAGGGATACCAGATAATGTTTCTGTCGCGAATTCAATTAAACGAACCAATTTTCCAGGTTTGGCATATTCATTTAAATAAATGGCGGCACCAACCCCAACAGGCGTTACAATCAACATTGTGATCAATACTATCATTAGTGTATTGACGATATTCCCAGCGATTCCCACTGTTCCTTTTAGTACCGAAGTTACTGAAGTTAAAAAGCTAATATTAACTTTTGAAGTCCCTTTAACTAGCACATAAACAATTATGCTTACTAATAAAAGAACCGTAAAAGCAGCTGATAGATAGATTAATGTTTGTAAGAAAAGATCCGACCATCTTTTTTTAGTAGATTGTAAAGAAGAGCTTGTTGTTTTAGTCATTTTTAATCGCCTTCTTTCTCATATTTTGTAAAACTAAATTGATAATCATAATAAATACGAATAAAACCAATCCGACTGTAAACAATACTTGTCTATGAATACCTTCGGCATATCCCATCTCACTAACCAATTGCGTTGTTAAGAAGCGTACCGAATTAAATGGTAGTGGTAGATTAACAGATCCTCCAGCAACCATATTAATAGCCATAGCTTCTCCCAAAGCTCTTCCAATTCCCAATACAACTCCGGTTAAAATACCCGACTTTGCAGCAGGAATTACGACTTTAAAAATCGTTTGAATCTTACTAGCGCCTAAGCCTAAGGATGCCGATTTCAAGTTAGGGTTTACAGCTCGAATAGCGGAAACACTGACATTAACTACCGTAGGAAGGATCATAATAACCAATACGATTATGGCAGACAACATATTGGATCCACCAGTATATTGGTGTGTTTGCGAACCTGCGAAAATTAATTTTTCCAACTTATACATAAGCGGATTTAAAATCATCAATCCTAAAAGACCATAAATTACCGAAGGAATTGCCGCTAATAGTTCTACCGCTGGCTGTACAATTGCAGCCAATTTCTTATCCGCGATGTCGGTTAAGAATACAGCTGTTAATAGACCAATTGGAATAGCTAATAGAACACTCGCTCCAGTTCCGATAATAGAAGATAAAATAATATATAAAATCCCATAAGAAGGGCTTGCCGCTGTTGGTTGCCATTTTGTTTCAAATAAAAGAGGAAGCACTCCAACTTTCATAAAGGCCGGAGTGCCTTTAAAAACCATATAAATGGTTATCGAACAAACGGCAAAGATCGCAAGCACTGCACAGATCGTTACAATAATTTTCGCAATTGTTTCAACGATATCTTTCTTTGCGTTTTTATTCATAAATCTCTCCTACTCAGGAAGGATCAATCCAAGTTGTTTAATGACATATTGTCCATCTTCCGATTGAATGTAAGAGAACCAAGTTTTGACTAAATCGTTTTGCTCAGAAATTTCTCCCATTGTTGCCATCACAAATGGACGAGATAATAAATATTGTCCAGCCAAAATATTTTTTTCGTTAGCTTCAACTCCATTTAACGAAATAGAAGAAACAGTATCATCCACTACATCTAAAGAAACATATCCGATTGCTCCTGGTGTAGAAGCAACTTTAGCAAGAACAGCTCCTGTAGAATCTAATTCTTGTGCATATTTACAAGTATCTTCAACCGCTAATAATTCTTCAAAAGCACCTCTAGTTCCTGATCCAGCTTCACGACCAATCACAACAATGGCTTCATCTTTTCCACCTAAATCTTTCCAATTCGAAATCTTACCTGTATAAATATCCGATAATTGTTGTGTGGATAAATCGGATACGCTATTTTCCTTATCTGTGATTACGGCAATTCCATCAATCGCAACCACATTTTCAACAGCCCCTTTTTCTTTTTCACCATCTTTTAATCCACGAGAAGCATTCCCAATATCAATACTTTTATTGACTAACGATTCAATTCCGGCTCCCGATCCTGTATATTCAACCGTAACCGTAATTTCTGGATATTCTTCCATAAAGCTTTCGGACATAGCCTCACACAATTTTTCCATCGAAGTGGATCCGGCTAAAGTCACAGTTCCATTTAATGTATTCGATTCAGTACCCGTATTTCCTCCACAAGCGACTAAAGAAAACATTGTCATAGATCCAATTAAACCAGCCATCATTTTTTTCATAAAATTTTTATTCATTTTCTAAATCCTCCTAAAATTCCTTTTCTGTGATCACTGTGCATATATTAAAATGACAATGTAAAAGTAAACATCCCAATCAAGTAAAAGAATCGTAAAAATTTGATAAAGAAAAAACTATCCAAAATCTGGATAGTTCCTTTTTAAAATGCGTATTTAGAAAGTATGGTGAATATTCCTAATATCAACAACACGACTCCAATCACCTTATTTAATCTTTTGATTTCACACTGATTGGCAAATTTTGCGCTTAAATAAGCGGCAATTAAACATATGACTACGACAAAAATCATTTCTAGTGCATAAATTTTGGCTCCCATAAGAACATGACTAATAGCTCCCACTAAAGCAACAACTGTCATAATCATCGTACTTGTTCCGACAGCTACTTTTAAATTATATCCTAAAAGAATGGTGAATACGGTCAACATCAGTACTCCACCACCACTTCCAGTAAAGCCACATACCCATCCAATACCTAGTCCGCATATCATCGCAAGAACTGTTTTTTTCCCTACACTTTTTTCTTCTTGCATTCCCTGGGCATCTTTTCCTCCTGTTACTGGACGAGTAATAAACTTAATTCCTAAGAATATGGTAGTCAACATAGCTAGAAGACCCAATCCTCCTGGTTGTGCCTGGTTAAATAAATATCCACAATAGCTTCCAATTGTCGTCCCAACCAAAGCTGTGAATCCCACAAGCACACCTCGTTTCATATCTATATTTTTATTTTTTCGATACGTATTCGCCGTCAACATGCTTGCTAGAACATCCGCTGCTAGAGCAACAGTGACCGCATCGTAACTATCCCATCCACAAATTCCTACTAAAAGCGGTGTAATCACAACGGCTGCGGACAATCCTGCTAAACCAGTTACGATTCCAGCCCCAGTTCCAGCTAATAAATACACAATCCATGACATGAATTATCATTCTCCCTTCTCAACTTTATAATCTTTGGAAAACTAAAATGACAGCTCCAAGTACTGTTAATACAATTCCAACAGCTCGATTTAATGTTTCTGGCTTTGCCTTATTCGCAAAAACAGCCGCAATACGAGCCCAAATGAAAGTGAATACAATACAAAGAGTCATCACAAATAAATCTGGAGAGTTTCCAAAAGAAAAATGGGAAATAGCTCCGGTACAAGCAGTAAATGCCATGATAAATACACTGGTTCCTACAGCGGATTTTAATTCGTATCCTAAAACACTTGTTAGGATAAGAAGCATCATCATACCTCCACCAGCTCCAACAAATCCACAAATGAAACCAACCATAGCTCCACATACCAAAGATCCAATGATTTGTTTCTTTTTATCCACTGCTTCCATTTGTGCTTTAGTGGTCATGACTGGTTTAAGAATAAACTTAATTCCTAGCAATAATGTCATGATAGTACTAAAGCTACCCATGGTTCTTGCAGGAACTATGCTTGAAACATAACTTCCAACAATCGTAAACAATAGAACCATGCACATCATTAATAATCCATGTCGAATATCCAAATTGTTGTTTTTCTTATACGTATATGCCGATACGGCACTGGCTAATACATCCGATGCCAAGGCAATTCCTACGGCTGTATAAGGTTCCATATTCAAAAATGTAATTAACATAGGACTGATTACTGCCGCTGCGCTCATTCCCGCAAAACCAGTTCCTAATCCGGCTCCCATTCCGGCAAAAAAAGTAATAATTACTGTTAGTAAAGCTCCCATACTATTAATCTCCTATTTTCTTTTATTGTATTGTGTTTGTAGATTTTGTGAGATTCGCTTCATTGTATTTCTCATAATTTCCTTTTCATCTTCTAAAATACCTTGTTGAATAGCTTGTGCGAATTCCTTTTGTTCTTTTCTTCCAAAAGCAACAATATCATCAGCCTTCTTTGTAGGGACTAGATGAATTTTTTTACGATTTTTTTCATCTTCTTTTTTCTCTAAGTATCCTTTTTCCGACAAAGAATTAACAGCTAAAGATACATGAGATTTTGCGATTTTTCGTAAACGAGAAAAATCCGAGGATGTATCCAATTCCGGATTGTTTGCCACAAAAAGTAATACATCCACTTCAATAGCGGACAATTCAAAACGATTCATGATTCTTTTCCGATGAAAGTGATAAGATTCATCAAATTCCGAAATAAAATCCCAGAAAGTCTTTAATTCCATTTTTTACACTCCTTTGTTCGTTTTTGAACTTATATATATTAGTTCTAAAACGAACATATGTCAAATAGACAAAAAAAATACAGGTCTCCCTGTACGCAACATTATTATTATACGCCTATTTTCTTCGTATTTCACTTTTCTTCTATAAAAATACTAAAAAATGTCCCTATTTAATTAGTTATTCTCCTTTTTAATTACCATTTATCATTTTTATTAATCAAAATAAATATTATCTTTCTGCTTTTTTTGATTCAACATTTTCTCTTGCGCAAAACAAGAAAAATAATTTGTTTCTTTACTATTTTCATTTTCTTTTGCGTTATTTAAAAATTATTTTTAAATAAACGGGTCCAAAATCTATTATTCTTTTATCTTTCTTATCATATTTGGCTTTTTCATTATCCTTATTATGAATGTGATTAACTTCCCAAATTATATCGAGTACAATATTCTAAAAGGAGAATTGTATATGAACGTAATTATTCAAGAAAACTATGCAAATATGTGTGAATGGGCAGCAGAA
>JAUNDJ010000005.1 GCA_030526175.1 Bacillota bacterium | reverse complement strand
AAAATTGGCTATTCTTATTCGGCAACTTTTGGCACATTTTATATTGACACTAACACTAAGTTTGTAATCAACTAGTGATGGATAGAATACATACTGATTAAAAGGGATAACCTTTGTGATAAAAGCTTTTTCTCTTTGTCTAAGAATCAAGGCTTCACCAAATTTAAAGTTCTGTAATCTATCAGGTGTAATTACCCTTTCTAATTCTTTTCTTCCATTTCTGGTAATGTAATGTGATCCACATCGTTTAGATAGTTCATCTAATGTTTCATAATCACCACTTAACAGATAGACAGTATTCTTTGCATTGTTCTTGATTGTCTTGGCAGTATTTTTGCCATAGGCATTATCTAACTGGTCATATCCCTGAACAACAGCAGTCAGTCTTACACCTCTTGAACGACCTGCGGTTAATACATTAGTAATCTCGTCAAATGCTGGGAACTGGCCCATTTCATCGAACATAATATGAAATGGTATAGGAAGTCTTAGATTTGGTGATGATCTTGCCGTCTTAACAAGGCTTTGCCATAACTGTTTAATAAATAATGTAACTAATGGATAGTAAGTCTGTTTTTCATCATGAACCTTCAGATAAATCATTGTCTTTTTATTACCAATATTCTCTAGATCAATATCATTATTAGACAGCATCTTTTTAATCGCATCATTGGTAACAATACTGTTTAGATGTTTAGTAAGGACATTACGTGATGACTTTCTTGTCTGTTCAGCACTGTCTACATAAGACATCAGCTTTTCCTTACTTAGATCACTATTTGTCTTATGATTTTGCAAGTAATACTCTAACCAGGAAACATTACCTCGTGATGTTTTCTTTTTGACTTCATCACCTTCAAGCATCACTCTAGCTACTGCAGGTATATTGATGACATCAATATTGCCACTTTCAGCCAGTAAATGAATATATCCTTCTAATACACGACCAGCTTCTTCATTCCAAAAGTTATCTTCATTTGCTTCTTTTTTGCCTGAAGTAATAGCTTGTACAACATCTCTGAAATATTCCTGAGCTGATGAAAAATCAGCTGTTGTTCTGAATTCTTGTCGATATTTGTCGTAAATATAATCACCTGCATCATTTGTACCAAAATAAGATTCATAATTTGGTATAGCACCATCACCATATAAAGTCTGATATTCCTTATCAATTGCATCTTTCATCCTGTGATAGTGTTCTAACTGCTCATTTTGAATAGCTAACTGTCTAACATATTCACTTGCACCTAAATATAATGGATTCCAGCAATCACTGTTATCTGGATCAATAAAGTCAATAAAATAAACATCATAGCCTTGTGCTTTAAACAGTTCAGCAGTTTTTTCTGATAGTTCACCTTTAATGTCAACCGTCAATCCAGATTCTCCAGTCATCGCCATCAGACATAACATAGGCAGCATAAAACTGAATGATTTACCTGAGCCAGACGAACCAATAATTAAGCTATGAGAGTCACTGTCATCAACATAGACATGATCTTTATAAGACATAAAAATAAGTCCACTCTTATCATGAGCAGACTTAATTGGTAATTTCATATTCAAATAGCTATTAAACTTTTTAACTCTTAAATCCATTGGTGATGTTGTAATGTGACATTGCTTATCGAAATATAATGGTGTCATCTGTTTCTTATAGTAGTCCATATCCGTTAAAGATGAATAGTTATCCTTATCACTTGTATCTTTATCATTCATCTTATTCATCAGCAAAAACAAAGGAACTATTAATGTAAACATCGTTAATCCTATAAAATACGAACCATTGATAAACAGATACTTTGGATTTACTGTAATTCCAACGTTACCTGAAAATAGGTATGCAAGCTGCATTCCTATAAAATACACAATAAATAAACTTACTACCCAGGATATCAATATTTTCTTCTTATCCATACATCTCCCTTCCACAAGGTAAATTTACCTTGTAACCTTTATACCAGTAATTGTTCTTCCATTCTTCGATTATATTCTTCAATAGCCTTATCAATTTCACTTTGTTGTTCGTTGGCAAGTTTATGAATATATCCTTTTAGTTTAGCTTCAGTTAAATATTTCTTTTTATAGGTCTTTTTAGTTTTAGAAGGTAAATTTACCTTGTTATCATCTTTCTTAGATTCTTCAACATATTCGGTCTTCTTAAAGTTTTGAAGTATGTAGTTGCCTACTTTAGAATAAAACTTTTCTAATTCAGTTTCTTTTATTGTCGCAACATCATTTCCTTCTTCATTCATCACCTCTTCTAACTGATCCAGCTTACCTAGATATTCATTAAACGCTTTATTTAGTTCATCATCATTTTGAATCAGATCATCAATAATAGATTTAATCATTGATTGATATTGCTTCATATTGTATGAATTGTATTGAAGCCTTCCAGTCTTAGGTAATACTTTATATAAATCTCTAAGCTTTGGATTTTTCTTTAAATCCTTTTTCTCGATTGATGTCATCAGTTCCTTTAGTGACATATCTTTTTCCTGGAAGAAAGTTCTATAATCCTTACCAGTTCTTTCTTTTAGTTTTGCTCTCGCACTTAATGATGAATAAATATGTCTTTTTACATTTTTCATTTCTCTTGGAGTAAGTTTACCTCTAGTCCTTGTTTGATGCTTTTCCATAAATACAAGATGGATATGTGGATGTTCAGTATTACGATGAAGATCAAACCACCATAAGGTATTGTTGTAATCAATATGATATTCCTTCAGCATTTTTGGCAGAAATTCTTTGACTGCTGATAACCATTGTTCTGTGTTCTCTAATCCCAAATTATATGCTTCTTTATCATTCTCTAATGAAATGACATAATCCCAGCAAAGATTACCATCTTTATGAAAACATTGATCTATTTCTTTTTTAAAGGCATCCCTTTCTTCTTTGGTATTTAATTCACCACTTGAACTATAAGTTCCAACACTATGGCTGCCCGTATATCCAAAATAGCCATCTTCTTGTTTCACAATTTCTTTATCAACATCTTTAGCTTCTTCTCTGCCTGTGTAATCAAAATAACCACCAACTGTTTCATTCGAGATTGTATCTTTAAATCTTGAATTCTTTGGTGGCTTTTGTCCATATTCAAAAAATCTTATCTTCGTTATCTTCATAATTCCAACAAGGTAAATTTACCTTGTAACTCCTTCTATATACTCCTTTAATGAATTTAGCATTTCAGCATTACTGATTAAAAATTGATCTAACATAGCTTCATCATGTTCTCTAAATAATTCGTTAAGAATATTTGCATTAAATTTTATTCTAGCCTCATACAGTGACATCATCTCATCAAACAAATCAGCTACTGTATAATCCAAATGACAAACATCCTTCATATACTCTTGCATTTCTTGAAGTTTCTTATCAAAATCTTTACTTACCCAATACGCTTTTCTTATGTTCATAATAAAACCACAAGGTAAAATTACCTTGTAACTATATTTCCTTTCTCAACTTCATTCTGATGTACTTTTCGCACATTGCTTCTTCGTTAATAAGTTTAATTACTGTAGCAACATTGGTTGGAATTGATTTATTACACTTCATCATAAATGCAATATATTCATGATTTAGCTGGGTTAATTTTAGTACTTCATTAATCGCATCATTATTAATAGTCTCTACTGCTTGATATCTATTAATCATTTCTTCTAATAACTCTCCCTTTGATAAATGAGCATTCTTTTTTGCAATTGCATTAAACATTTCTTTAGTATGATTAGTACATCTAATACTTAGATTGCCATCATTAGCCATATGTATTCTTCTCCTTTCTTTAGCAGGATAAGGGATAATGTATGCCTAAATGTGAACATCACGCATACATTACCTTCCTGTACAACTCAACAACGTTGAGTTTATCGATGTTTTTTCACTTCTATAACGTAAACATTGCATATGCATTTTTTATGCCTTAATTAATCCCATGTATACGTCGCATTTTCATTAGGAACTTCGTCCTTAAAAAAAGACGTTCTGATTGGAACGCCTGATCTTGTTATTCTTTCCCATACATTATGATGTGTATAGGATGCTACCATGGTCCATCCAAAGGACTTGGTGCCTACTTTTATTGGATATTTAACCTTATTGTATTTGATTCTTGTGCCTGCGATTATGATCACCTACTTTACTGCAATTGCATCTTTAGAGTCCTGAAACTTTAGACTCATCACTTCATCCATTGCCATTCCTTTAGCCATCCAAAGAAAAGCTAACAGATAATCTTCTTTATTAAATTCTTCCATAAACATATCGTTAGAAGTATTATCAGCACATACAATTTTTTCATCATCAAAAGTATAATAAATCTTAGGTTCAACTTCTTTTTGATTACTCCAGTCATCAACTAAAGTTGTCATTTCCTTTGGATCAACTTCTTGGTAACCATTTCTTAAAATCATTCTTAGTTCATCTTTACTGATTGCATTTTCCTTATAACTTCCATCAACAATAGCTTCATTAATAGATGTTTCTATCTTTACCAGTCGTTCATAATGTCCTTTATCCAAAATATAATCACAGATACTTTCTGCATCCTTAATAGCGGCAAACAATGTATTAGGTTTCTCTTTAATAGCTTTTAACCAGCTTTGAATATATGCCTGACTGTTTTCTAAGTAATCTTCATTCTTTTGAGGAATAATCCCTAAATCATTACAAATAAAAGAAGAGCCAATTTCGGCTCTCAGTTCTTCTATTGCATATGCTTCTCGATCTTCCATGAAGTATTTAATTGGTCTATTTAATCTTGTTTGATGTGCTGTTGAATGTGATACTTCATGAAATGCATCACTAAAGAATGCATCAGTTAATTTATATCGATGATGATCAGGAACTACAACCTTATCATCATTTAAATTATAAAATGGAGTATTTACCTTATGATCTTCATTAAGATTTAATCCAGTTTCATGAGCAAATTCATAAAGCAGATAATAAGGTAACGAAAACTGATCATCTATTTCATCTTTAATAATAGCTTTGTTTTCTTTATATGGTTCAATACCATCCATCTGTTTCGCATTAAATACAGTATAAACCTGTGAGATATATCTGATATCATCTTTTCTATCAGGTTCTTTATTTAACAAATCATGTAACTGTGAATAGGTTAGTTTCTTCTTTTCTTTGGTATCATAGATACTCCAGTATTCAATGGGCACACCCTTTTCACCTTTATGAATATGGTAGCCCTTTTCTGATGCCTGCTTGAATGTCATCCATCTAGGATCATCATACTGATGGATATATTCATTTAAATAGAGAATGAATCGATTACTGTTTTTATAGGTTGTATTTGTAATGGGATTGAATGATGTTCTAGATGGTATGAATCCCTGATGCCAAGGTAAATCTTCCTTTTCTAGACAATCAACAAATAACTTAACAATCTCTTCTCTGGCTTTATTTTGTTTCATCTGCAAGCTCCTCTAACGTATAAACAGTATCTTCACTTTCTTCATTGTCATATGGATTGACTTCATCAAAATCAAACTGATCTAGTATTTCTAAAGGCATACTGCTTCACCTTCCTTTGCTTTATAATCCATAAAGTTTAGTTCTGGGTGCTGTTCAATAAAGAAATCATATAATGGTTCTAAGTCATTCCTGTTTTCACAGCCCACAAAGAATTCCATTCCCTGTTTTGTTGGTTCAATACTAAAGAAAACTCTTTTTGAATTGTCATACGGATTAGCTAGACAATAAATTTCATTCTCAATGATATCTGGATTGCCTTCAAAAAATACAACAAATGGCGGACAGTCCATATCCTTTAATGACTGTGGATAATCAGGTGCTAGGATATTTAATGAAACTTCTTCAATGTCATCAATATACTGACTGATTTCTTCATCTGTTAATCTTTCTTTTGTAGCAATCGCTTGATAAATTCTTCTAAAATCACCTTCATACTTTTCACTAAATGCCATAATGGTATCTTCAATGGATCTATTCATCTTGTGTTTCCTCCTTATACTGTTGAAGTGCTAGGACTAAATCATCATAAGTAATCCCTTCATTATATATATGGATTGGTAAACCAAATTTTTCTTTTAAATCTTCCATCTTTTTTCTCCTCCAATAAAAAAGGACATCTTTTAAGATATTCCTATGCTACTAAACTTATATCTAGTGATTCTTCAAATAAAGGAATCACTTCTTTTGACTTACTGTCATATTCAAAAATATGATTGGCTAACTGTTCTTTAATGTCTACCTGTGTTGCGTTAACTTCTATAAGCATGTCTGTTAAGGTATCTGGATCAAAGCCTTTACTTTTAGGACAAAGCAGTAATTCATGAACTGATGACGGGATAATATAACAATCTCCTAATCCATTTTGATTAATAACATCACCAAAGTTTTCATAAAATAAAACACCTGAGCCATTCATCTGATTTGGTGTTGTACAAATCTTAAACGGTGCCTCAGGTAGTCCCATCGTATCAAATTCTTTAATTGTCATTGGTTCTACTTTCATAGAATTATTCACTGCATCATTATGTAACTGGTCCTCTGAAATATGCCATTGTTTAAGCATATCATTCCTAATCACGAAACTTGCTCTTTTTTCTTCGTCCTTAAATTCGTTGATAACCACACGATAGACACAGGAAACATCACCTATTGTCTGATGTGGAACAAATTCTAAGAACTCTTCATTATTTGAAAAGTTGATAGCTTCTACAACTAATCTTTCTTTAATAAATTCATAATTACTTAAATTTTCTAACAATGAATGTTCATCAAAAGCATTCATCTTATTTCTTTCATTGTCTACGACTTCTTTTAGAAAAGCAACTGTTTGACCTATACCTTTACCTCTTTGATAGTCTTCGTATTCTTGATGCATATCAAAGCATAATCCCATAGTTTCATCTATTAGAAACCTTAATCCATAATAAGTATCATTAGGCTTTTCTACCTAGAATGCATCAACAGAATAATCAACTTGATCATTCATCACTTCAGCAACGTGATTAACATAATTACGATAAGCACTTAATTACTCATTCACTTCCTCCTTCATATTTACATATTTTTTGGCATTATTACTTTCTTTAAAATCAACAGATTCAATTACAAAATCTTTAATCATAATATCTAAATTCATCTTTTCTCCTTCCAAAATTAAAAAGGTATTGAACTTAATCAATACCTCTATTCATCGCTTTAAAATTATTATCGTAATTTCATTAACATGTTATAGATTTCTTCTCGAGACATCATCCTTGGACCATTTTCAGAAACTGAACATTTCATTGAAACAGCGTTAGCTACTTCTTCAGTTAATTCATATCCTGCCTCCTTAAATGTACGAGGCAATCTTGAATCATCAATAAGTTTTTCTAAACAATCTAATCCTAATTCTGCAGCCTTTTTATCATTATTTTCGTTTACATCAAATACATTTCTTGCAAAAGTCGCAAACTTAACAATCGCATTTTCATAGACTGCACGATAATAAGCTGGTTGAATGATTGCTAATTGTTTTCCATGTGTACCATGACTATATGCACCTAATGTATTTTCAATAGTATGTGCTTGGAAATCCCCTGGTTTTCCTACATTAAATAAGAATGTTTGAATTAATGAAGAATCCCACATTAGATTTGATCTTACCTCTAAACTATCATTACCATTAATCATAGCATACATATTTTCAATAATATCTTTCATGATTCCTTCATTCATACGATCTGAGACATTATAACCTTGTCCAAAATAAGTTTCCATACAATGCGTTAAACTATCAAATGCTCCTGGCATAAATGAAGAAAATGGAACATCTTTAATATAAGTAGGATCTAAAATGACAAATTTTGCATATGAGCCTACAAAAGTTTTCTTATCATTTTCTTTTGTAATGGCACCCAAATTATCCATTTCTGCTCCTGCACCAGATAATGTCAAAATAACTGCATAATTACCCATCTTTTGAGCTATTTTCCCATAATCCATCTGTGCCTGCCATAAATCACCTTCTTCATAAACACCTGCTGTTATGACTTTTACACAGTCAACAACTGAACCACCACCAGCTGCAATGACTAAATCAACACTGTGTTGTCTATAAAGTTGAATTCCTTCTTGAACTTTTTCATATGTAGGATTTGCGGGAATGTCAGATAATTCAATAACATTCTTTCCACAGTTTTCTAAAATTTCTAATAATTCATCATATAAGCCAATTCTTTTAATTGCACCTTTTCCATAAGCCAACATGATATTTGGACCATATTTTTTTAGTTCACTTTCTAAATGTTCCTTAACACCGTTTTGACCAAAATATACCTTTACAGGCATTTGATAAATAAATGATTTCATATAACCCTCCTATTTTAAGTGACGCTTCGTCTCTTATTACATGTAAATTATAAGTGACACATTGTCTCTTGTCAATATATATTTTATCATTTATAATGATAACGCCAGGAGGATTTAAAAATGGACGGTCATTTTCAACGTGCAAAAAGTAAAGAAAACAAAAACATCCGCTATCAACAGATAATGGATGTAACAGACCATTTATTTCATAATTCAACTTACCATGATATTACATTATCACTTATTTCTAAAAAGCTAAACTTAGCTAGAGGTGGTTTATATAAATACGTAAGTTCTAAAGAAGAAATCTTTTTAAGTATTTACTTACAAAAAGAAGGAGCATTCGTAAACGATGTATGTAGTGCTTTATCTAACAATGTTCAAACTATCGAAAGCATCGCTGATGCTTTTAGTCAAGCATTGTATAAACATATAGATTTTCTTAAATATCATCAGATTTTAAATTCAATTGTAGAAACAAATGTATCAGTTGAGAAACTTGCTGACTTTAAAATTAAAAACAATACATATGTTTCTAATTTATACTCTATTGTTAATAAAACTCTTAATATTAAAGAAAAAGAATGGTTCAACATTTACCTAACCATTCTTTATCACGGTGTCTATTTATTTGATCGTGTATTCTATCATGATATTTATATTGAGGCTATGAAGATAGCCCAACTTGAAATTGATGAAATTGATTTTGTTGAATCATTTACTCATTTCATAACAATAATTCTAAAAAATTTATAATTTTAATCGAATCTTTTGTGATTTTTCAGAATGGAAAAATCACTTTTTTTGTAAATTTATTATTATCAAATAATTTCACTACAAACTGGGATTTTTCTACTTAATAAATTTAAGTATCCAATATTTATATCTTTTAAGTTAATCTACTCCATTTTCAATAAAGAATTTTTCCATTTTATCAAAAGGAATTACTTCTAAATTATCATAAAGATCTGTATGAACTGCACCTGGAATAGTAAGCAATTCTTTATTAGCTGTATACTGACTATCTTTTACCATCGCATCGTAAGCATCCTTACCAAAGTAATAGCTATGGGCCTTGTCTCCATGCATAATAAGGACTGCACTCCTAATTTCATTACTGTACTTAAGAATTGGCTGATTCATAAATGATTGACATCCAAGACTGTTCCATCCTTCGTTAGAATTAAGGCTTCTTGCATGATAGCATCTTCCCTTATAGTATTCACTATAATCTTTTACATAGAATGGCGCTTCTTCTGGAACTGGAAGAGGTAAGCATCCTCCAGCACGAGAATATTCACCTTTTTTATATTCTTCAGTTCTAAGCATGTTCATAGCTTTCTTCTTTTCGTATCTCTGTTCCTCAGTATTCTCAGAATCAAAATATCCATTAGCATTTACTCTTGTCATATCATACATTGTAGAAACAATTGTTGCCTTGATTCTCGTATCAAGTGCTGCTGTATTAAGGGCCATACCACCCCAACCACAGATTCCAATAATACCAATCTTATCTGCATCAACATTATCTTGCACTGATAAGAAATCTACCGCCGCCATAAAATCTTCCGTATTAATATCTGGAGAAGCCATATATCTTGGCTGTCCACCACTCTCTCCTGTAAATGATGGATCGAATGCAATAGTAAGATAACCTCTTTCTGCCATAGTTTGTGCATATAAACCAGAACATTGTTCTTTTACTGCACCAAATGGTCCACATACTGCAATTGCGCTTAACTTACCTTCAACATTCATTGGAATATACATATCTGCTGCTAAAGTAATACCGTATTTGTTTATAAAAGTTGCTTTTTTGTGATTCACTTTATCACTTTTTGGGAATGTTTTATCCCAATCTGTTACTAAATTAAGTTCTGCCATTTTTAACATTTTTATACCTCCAAAAATCAAAAATCATCTTGATAAAACATTGATTTTGTTTTATCATGTAAGCATAATACAGCCTAAACCTAACTTTAGGTCAAGCATATTTTTATTTTTTTAGGAGAATTTATATGTATACAATTGGTCAAGTTTCTAAAATGTTTAACCTTCCTATTTCAACACTTAGATATTACGATAAAGAAGGCTTTTTCCCTAATATTGAAAGAAAGGGAAATATTCGCTATTTTGGTGATTCTGAAATTGAAGCAATTCATATTATTGAATGTTTGAAAGAATCAGGATTAGAGATAAAAGATATCAAACAATTTTTCAAATGGGTTACTGATGGTCCTTCGAGTTATCCTGATAGAAAACGATTATTTGAAAAACGTAAAAAGGCAGTTCTTTCAGAAATAAAACATCTTGAAAGAACTTTAGCTATGCTAGAGTACAAATGCTGGTACTATGATAAAGCTATAGCAGATGGTAATGAAGATGGTATAAATGCCATGCTTCCTAACAATCTTCCAAAAGGCATTCAAGAACTCTATAATAAAGCTCACGAATAATAATTAACGCCAGGTATAAGATCTGGCATTTATTTTTACAATATTTTCTCAATAAAAGAAAGAATTTGAATTTATTATTTCCTTACAAATTCTAATTTATCTCTACAAACTGGGATTTGTCATATCGTAAGTGAATTAATCTTTAAATAACTGATCTAACCAGTTTAAACAAAGTGGTACCCACTGTGTGACACATGGATCAACTGGATCATGTTCTAATGTTAGTTTATTATTGACAGACATCCCATGGTGACCTGTCTGGAAGATATGCATTTCAAATGGTAAACCCTGCTCTCCTAGTCTACTTGCAAGTAACCATGTGTTTTTAACAGGTACATATTCATCATAGCGACAATGATAGAAAAAAATTGGTGATGTATCTTTTGTCACATAGTTAACGATATCAATCTGCGGTGTACGGTCAGCTGTAATCTTACCTGGTTCAGGTATTACAAGATCATCATCTTGATTATCAAAAATCGTTGATAAATCATTACAGCAGTATCCTAGAATAGCTGCATTTGGTTTTAAATCTTCCACTTTTACACCTAACTTACTTGCGATTTCTTCATTTTTCCACTGTGTCGCTGACATAGAAGCGACGCTCGCACCAGCAGAGAAACCTGCAACTGCAATCTTACGTGGATCAATGTGCCATTTTTCAGCGTTCTTTCTGATGGTTGAAATAGCCCATCCAATTTCAACTAATGGATTCGGAAATTCACTGTAATCCCCTATAGAATAACTTAACACAAAACTTGCATATCGTTCTTTCATGAATGTTAATGCCACCATTTCTCCTTCGGTGTTTGTAAGTTTTGTCCATGCCCCACCAGGACATGAAATAAGCGCTGGCATTAATGGACCACCTTTAACTTCAGGAATATAAGTTTGTAAATTCACACGCCCATCTTCTGTATAATTTATTGTTTCATGAATCATAATAAAAGTCCTCCTTAACTGTTTTCATTATAGTTTTTATAAAAAAGTTAAGAAGGACATTTTCTCTTTAAATTATGGTCATTTTATCTCTTTTCGATAAACTGCTGGTGTTATTTCAAAACGTTTTTTAAATTCTCTTGTAAAGGACTTACTATCACTAAAACCATTCTTTATCGCAATTTCTATGATTGACAGATTTGTATGTTTCAAATCAGCTAAAGCATGTTCCATACGTATGTCTGTAATATATTGATGAATGGACTGTTGGAAATAGTCTTTACATATTTTTTGAAGATAACTTACGGAAAAATTGAATTTTTTGGCTAACAATTCTATTGTCAAAGCTTCATCATAATGGTTTTGAATATACTTTGAGACTTTTAAGATTAAATCCCTATGATAATCTTTTGGTATAGATTTTTTTATCGCATTTTCTTTAATTAATTGTAGTATTTTAATTATTCTAATTACTAAATCAAATTCATCTTTATCTTCATCAATTTCTTGATGCAATAGTTTACATTGACGAATGATATTTAAAGATAAATCTTTGCTACATGTCATATGATAAGATTCACCTAATTCTGGGAAAAGTGGTTTGAAATGTTCTAAATCAATCTGAAGACAATAACCAATATTATTCTCATATGGTGGATAGCCAGTCACCTGATGAATAGAATTTGGACTTATCAAAAACACATTCTCACTAGTAATATTGTATTGATTCCCATCAACCCATATATCACCTTTCCCCTCAATTGTAAATACGATTTCTAAATGAGAATGAAAATGTCTTGGATAAACATGTTTTTCCATAGCTGTTGAAGCATCAAATACTGATAAGTTAAAAGGTAAATTTTTAATATTTGTTATGTTTTTTAAATGATAATCCATTGATTTTCACCTCTTCATCAGTTGGAATATTTTAATTTATTTATTCCTTAAATTCTAATTGGTCTTTCTTATTCACTAGTCAATTATAGCATTTTTCTCCAATAAAGTCTTCTGCATCTAAAGATATGATCATGATAGTACCCCGAACTAATACTTTTCTTTTCAACTACAAACTTGGCATAATTGCCATGTACATAGCTATCACCATGTGCATGAATCATAAAACCTCCACCTATATAGATTCCTATATGCTCAGCTTTATTGTCATTATCCCAGTCAAATGTAACAACATCTCCTGGTTTTAAATCTTTATAAGCAATAGCTTTTCCCATTTTTGAATAAGTATTAGCACCTTCTCTGGTAATGCTCATACCTGCCTGTTTACAACACCAGTATACTAAACCAGAACAGTCAAAATAATTTGGACCTTCTTCACCATACCAGTATCTACATCCTATTTTCTTTTGTGCTTCAGCAGCTATCATACTGCCTATTGTTCCATCGTATGGAATAACTGTATCATCTGATATTTTAAGATAGCTTAATACCTTATAGACATAAAACATATTGCCATAGTTCCATCTCCAGCTGCCACCATCCCAGTAATTATTTGACTTTAAATTATACTGACTTTTTAATGTAGCTGCTGTACTGTATGATTTCTTTTGATCACTGAATCTATGGTCATAACAAAACTTACAGCTTGTTTCTAAAGAATAATGTCCTACTTCTGCATGTTTACTGATTACACCAAAGCCTTTATTGTATCCATCAATTGCATTATATAAGGCATCACTTCCTGTTAGTCCTTTTGATGTTGCTCGTGACATAGCATCCGCAAAATTCTTTACACCACATTCAATGGAATACTTAGGATCAGTAATGGAATTAGGTTTATGAGAATATCTAGTATTCTTACCGCATTCACTTGACTGCATAGGATCATTACCATTCCCACCACTTTCTGTCATCATCAATGCAAATAAAACATTTTCATATGGAGACAAATCATAATAACCATTTTTTTCCTTTGATGTCCACTTCTCTATCTCTGCTTTATACTGAAGTACTTTAACATTGATATTTCCTCCTAGTTCAATCTTAAAAAAATCACCAAAGATGATGTCATATGTAATGGATATTGGATGTTTAAGATATTCATTCATTGCGACAAATGGTGTTAATATTGCACCCATTGCCAAAATAAAAACGAGAAGAGTCACTCCAACTTTTCTCGTCATTTTATTCATCAAATACTTTAATGTATTCATCTATTTACCTATTAATCTATCTTCTTCATCTGTAAGCAATATACGAATAGGAATCTTACGATTACCAACTTCTGTTAAACATGTATAAGGTGGTAAATTTACCAACTGTTCTTTCTCCTGATCTGTTAGTACGATTAACTGTGACAAGTCTTCTACTGAACTTTTATACATATTGAAATACATCTGATATGTACTGTTTTCAAAAATGGCTCGTCCATAAGTTAGAATCTTTTCATCACAATAGTCTCTTACCTGCTGTGTCCCTGAGATTGTGACAGTATTGTACTTTCTTGCTCTTCGTTGAAACTGAGCTTTGATTGAAGCAATTTCTTCAATAGAAATGAATTCATGATCTTCATCTGATACAAATACTGTTTCTTCATCTGTAGATAAGCATTTAGACCAGGCATAGTTAAATACAAGTCTTAATAATGCATTTCTTACACCAATAGGTGTAGAAGACAAATGTTTCATACCAAATGATAATAAACCAATATCTTCTAATGCCTCAAAATCAATATTTGTCTTACCATTAAAATATCTGGCATTTTGTCCCGGAACATCAGGTGTGCCTACCAGATTTCTCATTCTCATCTGTAGATCTTTTAATGCATCATACTCTCTTTTATACAATGATAAGTTCTTACTGTATTCATCAATTAACTCATCTATCGTACCTGAAAAGTCAGTAAATGTTGGATAATCCTTTGGTGTATAGTACTTAAACGACTCACTGCCATCAATACCAGCACTTCTATAAGTTTTCACTGTGATTTCATTTACCATATCTAATTCATTTTCTGTAATCGTTGGCCATAGCAATCTAAATGTAATCGTTAAATCTTCAACAACATTACTGATTGCAGTAATCGTATCATACATGACACTGTCATCTTCTCTGTTTTCATCATCTGTCGTTACTGGTCTTAAATCAAAAATATTGATAATGTTTTTATCAACACCAAATTCAATGTAGTTCCCACCTAACTCATTTGTTAGTTTCTTATTCTTATTTTCTGGATCACACCAGATGACCTTTCTTTTATTAATTAAATGAGAATTGACTAACAGATTAATAATGGTCGTTTTACCCATACCAGTTCTACCAACAATAATCATATTACCTGCTGTTCTACCCTGATATCTTGCGTTTTTATCATTGATATAGGCAAACTGATCAAAGACAATTTTTCCTCCTGTATTCGCTTCAACACCAATGAATGATCCATATTTATCATCCATAGAATCAAAAATAAATGGCCACAATCCAGCAACAGACAACGAAGGCATCATTAATCCAATATGATAGTTACTGTATCGATCTAATGAATTTCCAATAAATAAAGGACTGTTCTTCTGCATTGTACCTACCTGTAATCGAGGTAATGTATCCAAGCGAACGGACAGTCCTGTTGAATAAAAGAATTCCTTAAGTTCCTTAGTATACTCTTCTAAATCCTGTAATGATTTAGCATGAATGTACAAGTTAATAACAGTATTGATTGTTCTCGAGTTATTGGCAACCAACTGTTTTAAGGAATCTTGATATGATCTATATCTTTTAATTAAGATTTCTCTGTTAATATCGTTATCACATTTATCAATCTTGCTTTCTAATTCATTAATTTCCTTTTGTAAGAATGAAGAAACATCTTCATTCATAATACTTGTAGAAATATCTATATGGAAACGATGATCATTGATAAACTGCGCTAAAAAGCCTTCACCAAATTCATTAGGAAGTGCTGAAATAGTAAGTACCCTTACATAAGTATCACCTAAAATATAATAGTTATTTCTTTCTAATAATCCTTTAGGGGCAATTGTTGTTCTTCTAGCACGCTTTGACTTGGTCAATCGCATTTTGATACACCTCCTGATCTACGATTAAACTGCTATACATGTATTCATTGACTATTTCATTTTCAAACTGTTGAGCCACTACAGCTTCATAGTCTGTAATACCCATTACCTGCGGATGTAATCCAGCAAGATTCATTTCCTGTTTTAATGCATATAACCTTTTATCAATAACATCTGGTTTATCTTGCACTAATACATAAAACGCCATCTCTTTACGTACTTGCATTGCATCATCCATTTTATCTATTGAGATTTTCATTAGCTTTCTTCTACCTGGGTTCTTCTCTATTTCAAGATCTTCACTTAACCGGTTAACATTACTGCTAAGTCTGATTGGTGTCTTAACAAACTTAAAATAAGTAACACCTTTTAATCTGTCAAAAGCTGAAGATAATGCAAATACATCTCTAGCCTTTGCGTAACTTTCTTTAAGAAAAATGTTGTTAGAAGATAAAACCAATCCCCTAACAACCATATCCTTATTACCTTTAGATAAGTAAATGCCATATTCATCAATTGCTTGAATATGCATCCAATCTAGAATGTTTTTTAATTCTTTAATACGTTTTTGTTTCTTCTTTTTAAGTTGCTTTTCCTTTTTCTTTTGTTCCTTTAATAATCGTTTTTCTTTATTCATTAAATCCTCCTTCCAGGCAAAAAGAAAAACAATCCACTAATTGGATTGTTGATCAACATATATATTTTCAACTATCGTTTTAGTTTTTGCGGTGGCATTCTTTAACTCTTTAGTCTTTGCATCCTCATTAACAACAGGTGTGGTATCTAAAGATGGCTTAACAACTTTTTGATTGTTTTCTAAAGCTTTCGGATTTCCTCCATTCATACCAAATCTTATTTTTTTCGATTCAATATCATACTCACATAAGAATGGTGTTTTGTTATTAATTACTTCATAGCTGATGAAACATGCTCCAGCTGTTAAAATGCAAGTAGAAATTGTTTTGTATAAGTTATCGTTCATTTGATTGATCCTCCTATAGTAACGATTTAACAAATTTAACTAAAGGTTTCCATCCACAAGCACACGCCAAACCACCAGCAAATGTTAATGTTGGAATACCATGTTTATGAAATCCATCTGGTTCTCTGACTATGATTCTATCAACATATTGAATAGAAGGCTTTGTTTCTTCAATTTTTGGATCTTCAACAGTTTGATTTCTTGCACAATCACACATCATAAGATTTCCGGTAGAATTTAGATAACATACTGCTATTCTTTTACCTCTACATGATTCAAAGGTATTCAAATCATATACATCAGAAGAAAGTTTTCTGTCATTGGTAATTAGTAGCTGAGTATGATTAAACTTGTTACTTAATATCTCTTTTATAAGTTCTGGATCAGCAAATGAGTTAATGAACTTTTCTTCCCTTAATCTTTTGCTACTGATATCCTCAATCTGAAAAATATCACTATTTTGACAAACCAATAGCATAGCTTCAGCAGCTTTGCTTTTCTTAAATTCATTAAGTGAATGCATATGTTTTTCTAATTCAGCACATACTGAATCAGTCACAATAATGCGATGCCCTTTTTCTCTACATATAGGTCGAACCTTTTCAATAAATGATCTTAACCCATAGACTTCCATCAAAGTAGAAGTATCAATATAGATTCTTTCGTTTAAATTAAACATTTGTAAAATGTAATCTTCGTTACACATAAGTAACACCATCCTTTCTTTACACTAAAAGGATAGCATACCTCTTTTGAACTACCCTGCGGAAAAGTTCACAAAGATTTCCCAACTTAAATCTCTAGATACTTAGCTATTTCATTTAGCAATACAATCCAAACAATATGATTATCGCTTGTAAAAAAAGTGTTTAATATTTCAAAAAACATGATATATCTTTCTAAATCTACTTGCTTAAAAAAATAAAAATAGCCATAGCCTCGTGTAATATTATAGTATTCTGAATGAAAGCAAATATTAAATAATTCCTTAATGGCTATATTTATTGGATTATTAAATGAGCCATTGGATAAATGAGCATTTAAAGATCTTGTTGGTCTTGTTTGTTCACCATCATAATACTTCATGTACACTTTAAAGTTTATTTCTCTATATGCCATAAGAATAGCAAGAACATAAGCTTTTTTTATTCTAAATTGATTTTGATCTAATTCTACAAATGAACTTTCAATACCTTTGCCCAAATAATCTATTTCTTCTGATATGAATCTATGTAGAAAGTTTACAGCTTGATGCTTTAAAAAATCTGTTTTATCCTTCGATACTAACTTTTCTTTCTGTAAGCAGTACATAATAACTATATCTTCCGAAACATAACTATCTATCATATCACTATTATATTTTGAACCAATTTGTATATACTCATAATTTGCATGTGTCACAAAATCACAAAACAAATCCTCAAATTCAAGTTCAGAACAACGGAAGTTTTCTTTTTTTCCTTTTAAATTCTTTAAAATATCTGTTGAAAATGACACAAACGAAAATCGATAAATACCGTACATGAACTTTTCCAATGGAGATTCGTCAATATCATATTTAGCTCCGATATTAGATAGATAACTTTGTTTGTTACTTAATAAATCTGCTATTTCATCATTGATTTTCTTATCCAAATAAGATATTTTTTCATATTTATCCCACACATACCACTTTTGTAAGTAGTGATCAATAGTAGTTAGCAATTTTGTTATAGTATCATGAACAGCATAATAATTGACAGCACATTTTTCACTTTCTAATACATTAGTCAATATAAAAGTCATGCAATTACCTTTCTCTCCATATTCACCAACATTACTATCCGTTGTATTTTCCGTGATTAACTTGAATATGTTAATGCTAGGAAATGCAATAAATTTTGTCATATATAAGAAATAAAGTATTTGCAAATACTCATAATAATCTTGCGTTCCTTCAAGAGGTTTTGGAATATGCATCTTTTTTAAATGACTTTCTATAGTACTACTTTTAGGATTTCCTCTACGTCTATCGTTAGTCAATATTTCTATAATTTCATTTTCATCTCTATCCCATAGCATATCTCCATTTTTCAATTGAAATCGTTCATCGTTTAATACTGAAATTTCATTACCAGAACTTCCAATGCAATTAAATGGAAAAATGCGATTTTCACTTTCGAGCATTTCTTCAATAACATCAACATTATATTTTATTACCTTCGCTAAATCACGAAGTCCATAATCATTATCTGGTTTTTGATCAAAATCATATCTGTTATTAAATTTTTCATACATTTTCTTAAAAAGCATAATGTCACCTTCTTCAACTGATATGAATTATATTATAACAAGTATTTATTCATCCTCATAGTTATTAAAGTTATATCCATACCATAAGAAGTCTTTTTGTCTTAACTGAAACCTTATTTCCACAATGAGTCTGTTTAAGATATTGTGATAGATCTTATAAGGCATAAATAGAATTAATGTAGTACCTACAATCAGTAATCCTAAAGTAAGTCCAATAACTGAGAAGGTAAAATTACCTTGTGACATCATTGATAATGAAATGACGCTTAGAAATGTACCAATGACTACTAAAGGTACCATGACCATTAAGTCAAATGCATCATACTTGTTGAAGTAATACTTTCCATTTTTATAATCTCTTGGACAATAGAATTGCATTATTTCTTCTTTCCTTTCTTGTTCTTTTCTTTAATACTTCTAATGTTTGTTTTATAAGATTCGTTATTAAATGATCCTCTAAAATTCTTCATTGAAGTATATTTATATCCTTTTTGATTTAATGCTGCTTTAAGTTCATCTTTACTCATTGACTCAGCATTTTCAATTCCATAATACTTAGCAGCATTTAAATAACTGTCGTAATCTTCATTACCCTGATATTCAGGTGAAATATATGCTTTACCACCAATATCATCATTTAATGGGTTCAACATTTCTTTACCCATATCATTAAATGAATTCATCTTCTGATTATTTGGATTTGTAGGATTTACATTATTGTTATCAGTATGTTCGCCTTGACTGTGGTTAGATGATTCTTTATGTTCTTCTCTAAAGTTTGTATGATTGTTGTTTTGTGATATTCCTTCCTCATTGGTATTGTTAGTATTTGAATGAGAACCTCCTTTTCCAAATACACCACCAATAAATTCACTCCCAGCACTTTTAATACCATTCATACCGCCACCAGCTTCACTGTATGAAGCAGTCATCGCCTTACCAGTCTGGTAGGCAAATTTACCTGCACCAATCCCCATACCAACAGTTTTAGCTGCAGCCCCACCTGTAAGCATCAGCATAGATCCCATCATCATTGTTCCTCTCATGGTTTCCATCATACTTTGACCTGAACTTCCAAAGAACTGGCTGATGAAGTTTGGTATTTCCTGGATTGCAAGTAATCCACCAATAAATAAAGCAATCTTAGAAAAAATACCTATCCAATCATTACCTAAAGCATTCTGAATAGATGAATTGCTGCATAATATCAATACGAAGTATGTGAAATAGATCTGACAGAAGTTGGCAATCAAATCTCCTCCAATACTTCTTAGCCAGGTGCCAAAACTGTTATCTTCAGGATCAATAATAGAAGCCACCATATAAGGTGCTAAAAGATATTTCATAGAACATATTACCGATCGCATTGCTATTTGTATTGCGGTTAATGCAAATATAAACAGTGCAACTACTGATAAAAGGATCTCTAATATAATAGAGGACCAGGTAGGAAAGTACTTGTATGTCTTACTTCCATAACCAATAATACCTGCAATACTTTTCATAATTTCTACTGAGTTTTCTGAAGTCATGGATTCTTCATCTAAAGAACCAATATTACTGAATAAATCATTTACATAATCAGACCTGTCATATGTTGCATTGATATCAAAGTTTTCATCCAGCTTTATCTCTTCACCCAGATCAGCTTCACGATTAGAAAGATTGACTCGTCCTGATTGAATCAGTACATCTGACATATTGATTTTATCTACATCCTTAGATGCTTCTGCAAAATCAGAAGGAATCCAGTAATTGACATTTGCGATTGCTTCACTCGACATATTACAGACAATCTTATAACCAAGTGGTAATCCTGATATTAAAGTTGCTGCTAAAGAAAGACTGATCAGTACTTTAGATAAGTTAATTCTTTCTCTATAGTCATTATCAATAAAGAACTTGATATATATCTTCACCAGCTTAAAAACAATAAATATCAGCATACACACACTCATCACTGCAAAGAATCTTGTTGTTACTTTACTGCCACCAATATTTAATGTTCCTACTTTTAAAACAACCTGCCATAAGCAGTCCAATAAAAAAAGGAATATCTCAGCGATACTCCATAATAACGATCTAAACCATCCTGTAATAGCTGTAATAATCTTTGACAATGTATCACCACCTCTCACTTATTACAGTCAGTTATCTTATGATGTAATTCCTAATGCTTTGAAGATGGCAAGCATACCTTCTCCAACAAGACACCAGAAAACAATTTTCTTCACAATTCTGTATGGATTATCTCTCTGTTTCATTTCTTCATCTTTCGTAAACCACACAACAATTGTGACAAGACTGGCAATAACTCCACCAATAGGAATTAACCAGATTAATAAGTTTGTAATTGGATCAGTATAACCTTTAATCCATTTTTCTAATTCACCTTCATTAATACCTGATAGCACTACAGGTGCCATCATAGCTTTATTCTTTAACATTAATAGTTTATCCATCGTCTACCTCCCTCGATAATAGTTTTTTGTCTTATCGAATTCTTCTATAAATGTTTCTTTCTGTTCATTAAACTTCTGTTTAAAGTGTTTGGTGATGATACAACTCAACCATATAAGAATTGTCCCTTCAAATGTACAGATACTTAAAGGAACAATTACCAATATTGCCTGTTGAATTGACCAGAAGAATGACATCAAAAGAAAAAGAACCAGCAATACTGCCAGTTCTATCCCCACAATGTAACGCTTCTGCATTCTTCATTACCTTTACATAAAATTTCTAAACAATCAATATCTTCATTAATGACTTTAAATCCCTGTTTAGTAAGCTCTCTTCCTACCATATTCCATGTTTCCTTACGAATATATCCGGCAACATATTCAGGAACATAATGAAGAACTGTATAAATCATATCCTTCAGATGAATATATAATTGTGCTTCTACTGCACAAGACATCTTTGCATTAATAAATAAATTAAAATAGATGCTTTGTGGTTCCTTGATCTTTGATACATGTTCTTCAACATTACTTACAATGTTATAAAAGTTTTCATCATGCCCATCGGCATTAAAGATTAAATCCTTATAATCATGAAACTGAATATAGTATCCAGACATAAAAGCTAGTGTCTTTTCATCAGATCCAATCACTTTTACAGTAATATTATTGAAGCATTCTGTATCTGTATGAATTAGATATTCACCACCTTCTAATGCCCCTTCTAAATATCTTTCAACTTCTGATTTCAATTGAATTGTTACTCTATCATTTAATAATCTCTCTAATGTTTTCATTATCTTCGCCTTAAAAAGAAAAGCCAGTAAGCATAAAACCTACTGACTAGTCTAAATTATTCCTCTTCTTTTTTTCTTTCAAAATAATATGTTCCAAGTAATGCAACTGCACTGCCTGAAGCTAATAATGCATAAAGCATGATATTTGAATTATCACCAGTATTTACAATTTGTCTTGCTGGTAATAATTCATCAAACATTTGTACCTGTTGTACAACTTTACCATTGTCTTCAACAGTAAATTCAATTGTTTCGGCCACTTTATAACCATCTGGTGCAATTGTTTCAGTTAGAGTGTATGTTTCACCAACAACTAATTTTACTTTATGTTGTTCTTCTGTGGAGATCCATTCTTCGATTAACTTACCATTTTTGTCTCTGATTTCTAAATGAGCACCTGGTAATTCTTTCTTGCTTGTTGCATCATATTTTGTGATATCTACATCATCAGTTTTGATATCAATCATTTCTACATACTGATTTTCTTTGTCATCTTTAACTGTGAATTCGATATCTTCAGCTTTAATATAATTTTCAGGTGCTTCTACTTCATGTAAGATATATGTTTCTCCAGCTTTTAATCCAGAAACAGCATAATCTTCTTTAGTATCCCATTCAGCAATCACATTACCTTCTTTATCTAATACCTGTAATTTAGCACCTTCTACATATTTGTCTAACTGATCCATTTTCTTAACGAATAACTGTTTATCAGTTAATTCAAGATGTTGATTTTCTTTTTCTTCTGTAACAGTGAATTCTACGTCAGTAGCTACAACATAGCCTTCAGGACCTACTTCTTCATGTAAGATGTACTTTTTACCTTCTTCTAATCCTTTGATTTTGTGTGGCTCTGTTGTTGAAGTCCATTCATCTACAATATTACCATCTTCATCAAAGACTTGAATCTTAGCACCAGGTACTTCTTTCCCTGCAACATCGACTTTAGACATATCCACAATCTTATCAATCATTGTCACTTTATCATCTGTCTTTTCTTTAGAAACAGTAAATTCTATATCAGTAGCTTTTACATATCCGTCAGCTGCAACTTCTTCATGTAAGATATAAGTTTGTCCTTCTTCAAGACCTTTGATTAAATGACTTTCAGTAGTTGATACCCATTCATCAACAATATTTCCATCTTTATCTTTGACCTGAATAGTAGCACCTTCAATTTCTTTACCACCTACATCAACTTTTGACATTGATACAGTTTTATCAATCATCGTAATCTTTTGAACCTTACCTGTATTTTCTACAGTGAAATAAATAGTTGTTGCTTTAACATATCCATCTGGAGCAATTTCTTCAGTTAATGTGTAAACTCGATTTACAGTTAAACCTTCAATCATATGAGTTTCTTTGCCTGAAGTCCATTCATCAATGATGTTTCCATCTTTATCAGTAACTGTTAAATTAGCACCTTCTAATTCATCATCACCAGTAACTGATTTCTTAGAGAATTCATATTTAGTTGTCTTGTTTTCAATATCAGCAGTAACTGTGTATTCTTTAGTTACCGTATCTGTTTGTTTAAATGTAATGGCTGTTTCTTTATCATCTAAAACGAATCCATCTTTTGTTTTTGTTTCTTTTAAAATATATGATCCCATTGGAATCTTTGAGACAAAAATCTTACCTTCCTTATCTGTTAAGTAAGTTCCATATTTTTCATTTGCTTTTAATAAGACACTTCCATCAATTGGAGAAATAATATCTTTTTTAGCATATAAAGAGAATTCAAATCCTGATAAGTCTTCTCTATTAACTAAAGTCTTATCTGCTTCAAATGCTTCAATGTACTTTTTAACTTCTAACTTACCATAACATCTGTCATTTTTAACCTGAACAGTAACGATTGGATCTTCATCACCATCAACATCATAGTTTCTAGTGTTTGTAATTGTAAATGTTACTGGTGATTCTAATTCAAGGAATCCTTCAGGAACTTTAACTTCTTCTACGCTGTAAGTTCCTACATCTAAAGATAATGGTAAGAATACTTCACCATTATTACCATCAAATACAACTACCTGATTTTTTGAGTTTGTTGTGAAAGTATCATATTTCTTTCCTGATACTTTTTGAGTCACATAGTTACCATTTGCATCTTTAATTTTGAATGATGCACTGTTTAAAGTAACAGTTTTGCCTGTTTCTTTATCTTTTTTAACAAGTTTTAATTGAGATGTGAAAGGTCTGTTATTTACATTAATACGTTTAACCTGTTCAACATCATCAAATTCTGTATAGTCTTTTGTTACTGAAACTGTGAAGTCTGGTGCAGTAATATAATCTGCAGGCGTTTTAGTTTCCCTAACCAAATATGTTCCATAAGGTAAATAAGATGTATTTGCCTTACCATTTTTGTCAGTTACAACAATTGCATACGCAGGTGCACTATCCCATCCAACATGATCTACTTCTGATTTTAATTATAGCGATAGGTAAGATTTTGATATAATCTCCATCTTTTCCCCCGCTCCACACCGTGCATGCGACTTTCATCGCACACGGCGTTCCATCGATTATTTGATTTTAATTTTTTAAACATAATTTACACACTTCGAACTTTACTAAAGTATTTCTAAATTATTTAGTTTTCGATATTCATTTATTCTTTTTATATATTTTGTCTTTAAGTTTAGTTTATTTATTGCATATCTAACTGATTCAATATCTTTACTGAATATAAGCACCTTTCCTACGCTTGATATTAACCTTAGATTTTTATAGACATCTTTCTCTACATCATTGAGTTGTTTTTTGTAGAGGTAATGGATAAAATTCGGTTCTAAATCTAATCCTGTTAAATGACATCGTCCTTTTTGTGAGGAATATAGTGATAAAGCATTATCTGCTCGTTCTATTGTTGCTTCCTTCAAAGGATTATTTAATAACCATTGCATCATACTGTTATCCAGAATGAGGTTATCATGTATTAATGAACGACCCTTAATGGTATATTTGTTAATTAAAGGTTTTTTCATATGTGTTATCTTCATTCTTACATAATTTATTGGTAATATCACATTCTCTCGAACATAGCGTAGAGAACTGCTTTTTCCGTATTTCTTCTCATAGAAATGATTTTCTAATACGCCATCTTTTTTCAATCCCGATATTCTATTGTTTAGCCTCTTATTAATCTTGTAAGAAATCTTGCGAAAATCTTCGCTTACTAATGTAGCCAAACAGTAGTATTGATGTATCCCTATAACTTTTAAGTTATATTTATTGATAGCTTTGCTTTCATCCTTTTTGCTCTTTGGATATTCTATCTCTTTAATTTGACGCATCAATGATTTTTCAATCTTATCGATTGCTTTATTTGTGATATGTGATTGTACTATATATTTCTTCTTTCTTGGTATTACTTTCATTTTGAATCCAAGAAATTCCGAGTAGTTCTTTTTTAAATTGACTATTTTTGATTTTTCTTCACTTATATCTAATTTCAGTCTTTCTTTAAGCCATTTTTGAGTTGCGATAAACATTTTCTTAGCAGTGATATAGTCTCTACAAAATAATTTAAAATCATCCGCATACCTAACTATATAAACCTCTTTGAGTTTTGTTTTCCTTAGTTCCCTATAGATATGACCCCTATCTAACGTCCCATTTTTATGCACTTTTAATTTGTATGAATATCTGGTCGGGAAACTTTCCCATTGACTTGATATCCACCAATCCAGCTCATTAAGGACTATCAAAGATAATAAAGGTGATAATATACCGCCTTGTGGTGTACCTTTGGATGGAAATACCACCTTTTTGTCAGGCATGACTATAGGCGCTTTTAAGGTTTCCTTGATAATACATATTAACTTCTTATCCCTAATACCGAAACTCCAAATTTGTTTAATAAGTTTTGAATGGTTTACATTGTCAAAGAAGCCCTTTATATCCAAGTCTACCACGTAATGAAGATTACTCAGTTGCATATATTTACTGCATGTTGCTATTGCGTGCTCCGCCGAACAGTTTGGTCTAAATCCCAAAGAATATTTATAAAATTTTGCTTCACAAATCGGTTCTAGGATTTGCAGTATACATTGTTGAACAATCCTATCTACAATTGTTGGGATACCTAAAGGTCGTGTTTTACCATTTGCTTTAGGTATTTCGACCCTCTTAACGGCTCTAGGCTTGTAGAATGCAAATTGTTTCTTAATCAAGTTAACATATTCATCTTCTTTAAGCTTTGCAATGTCTTTTATAGTTCTACCATCTATTCCAGGTGTATAGCTACCTCTATTGGATTTAATGGTTCTATATGCTAATTTGATATTTGCATCAGCAGTAATAAGAGACATTAGATTTTTGAATATATTTCCTTTACTACTCTTTTCGTACAATTCATCAGTTATCTTTTGCATATCGTAATATTCTAAATATCTTAATTTTTTAATCGTTTTATGTTTGTTCGAAGTCAACATAGGCACCATTCCTTTCAATGGTTTTCTTTGTCATACTCGAAGCTATGTTTATTATGTTTTCAATCTCCTTTCAAATAATCGACTTGAGGCTATCCCTCCACCACTTATTATCATGGCTTCACTGGTACTGTGCCTCTACTCTCACTAGAATTCAAATAGTTATAGTATTATTCATACCTTTCCTATTTTACACGTCAACGGTCTGTAATAACCTCTTTGTTTCTAGCTTTCCACGTTCCAGTTGTTCTATCATTAATTATCCTTAGGTGGCTCCTATAGTCCTGTACACATTGCCTATCCAACTTAACGCCTGTAACGTTATATGGTATTTCATACATGCAAATCTTACTTTACCACGTGTACCTCCAATTTGGAGAATTGCCTTTCGACAATTTATTCATCTAGACCCGTACATTCGGAACTTTGTCAGTGTTTTGAAACACATTCTCACCATAGATAATCGACGCCCGGCATATAGATTACATCATATACCTCTACATGACTTTCCTCACCATTATATGTTAGGGTAATTCTCTGCCGACTTCACCGAGCTTTTGACATCAGGTCATTACATACCTTTTGCCAATCGGAGTATTAGCGAGAGCGTTTTTAGACGTTACTCTATCATTCCACTCTTCAAACAACTAGTTCTCCTAAGTTATTCAATTGTATATATACAACGACTTAGTGCATAATCTTTTCAATTATGAACGTGTCGCACTGAATGTAAATTCAGCACCTTGTAATCCTTTAACTAAATCGGAGATGCCATCTTTAGTTCCTGACTTGAAGATTTGAATCTTTTGCATATTGACTCTGTCTGAACCTTCAGCCATTCTTGATACTTTAGCAACTGTTTGTCCTTCATATTCAATACTAACCTTATAAGTTTGTTCATTTAATACAAGTGTTCCGTTAGTTTTTGTTTCCTTGATCACATAATGTCCTAATGGAAGATCATCCCATGTAATCTTTCCGTTTGCATCAGTTTTCTTGCTTTCTACAACATCACCCTTATTAAAGAATGTTTTTGTTCCAGCTTTATTTGTAATCTTTTCATCTGCTACTAACTGATAAGTAACACCTTCAACATTAGCATCACCTTTTAAGTTATTTGTCTGATTTAAATCAATAGATTTTGTGAAGGTAACTTTACCTGTTGGTTCATTGTTTGTAAATTCAGCTTTTGCAGTTTTGTTTGCTTCAACTGTTACAGTCATGCTTCCTGTATTGATTAAATAACCTTCACTAGCTTTTACTTCAGTAATCTTGTAAGATCCAACTTTTAATCTCTCAATACTGATTTTACCGTTTGCATCTGTCGTAAATGTTTTATCATAACCAACACCTGTAATACGATATTCAGTATTAGGAACTAATCCACTTTTATCTTCGTTGTATTTAGTTAATTCAATGTTTCCATATTCTTGAATTTCAACGCTTAATGAAGCTTGGAATGGATCTGAAATCTTAAACTGAGCTACAGCCTGACAATCATCAGCTGTATAAACAATTGTTGTTCCAGTTTCAGCAACTGGAATATTTTTCTTTAATACTAGATTTACTTTTCCAGTAACACCACTTTTACCTTTGATTGTAAGTTTATTACCAGAAATGCTTACATCCAATCCACCTGCATTAGCTACAACCATATCACTTAATACATTATTTGTATCTGTTAATGTAATAGATCCATCTGCATCTACTGTATAAGTGTTCTTTGCAAATGATGGTGCGGTATAATAACGATCAACATCAGCTAAGATAGCATTCCAGCATTTTTGTTGATCAGCATAAGTTGGAGCAGTTTTACAAGAAACAAACTCTAAATCTGTTCTACCTTCAATTTCTCTCCAAAGTAATCCTTGCGTAATCGCATACCAGTCAGTACCTGTTCTCCCTGATACCTTATGGCCATAATAAGCAATAACTGCTAATCTTTTGGCTTTTTCAGCAGTTAATCCAATATCTTTATAGGTTCCTGCAACTACTGTCTTATTTTTGTGGAATGTTGTTTCATAATCCACGCAATAGGCATCAACACCATTAACTTGTAATTGCCCTTCATGACCATGCGTACTTCCATCTGGTTTCGTAAGAATCCAATCATCATGATGAACTGATCCTGTTGTATAAGTAGCAGCAGAGACGCCACTTAAACACGTTGATCCAACAATAAATGCACTGGTAAGACATACCATTGTCTTCTTAAATAATTTTCTAATGTTCATTTTAATCATCCTTTCGTTTTAATTTGCATAAAAAAAGAACAGCATCAATTAACACTGTTCCTACATATCCTTCATGGACTTCTTATTCTATTTTTCATAAGTTCCTTTCCACAAGGTAAATTTACCTTGTAAATAAAAAGAGACAAACCACAAATATGATTTGTCATTAATTATAAATTTAGTTTTCTAAATACCCTTTTTTTATTTTTTCATAGTCGATTTTTCCACCAACAGTAACTGGTAAGTCGTCTACTATCAGTATCTCTTTAGGAATGCAATATTCATCTAAACTACAAGATAAATATTCATATATATCCTTAATTAATTCTTTTTTTGAGAGTTCTGTCTGATGAATAGTAATAAAGGAAATTGGAATATGGTATCTTTCTTCATCTTCTAACACTATAACAGCTGAAGATTTTACAATATCGTATTCTTTAATTACGTCTTCAATATGTTGAGGGAATAATTTATAAATATAATTATCCTTTCCCTTTACAGTATATATTCTTTTCAGTCTTCCTTTCAAGAAAACAAATCCATCTTCGTCTATATATCTAAGTCTCCTGAGTGAAGCCATTTATTGCCATCATTGTCAAATTCAATTACTTTATTAGTTTCCTCGTTGTTCTTATAATATTCAAGCATTAGATTAGGTGATTTAATTAAAATTTCCCCTTTTTCATTATATCCTAATTCTTCTCCGGTATCGATATCTACAATTTTTATTGTTGTAAGAGGAAGGGGGATTCCTAAACTACCATTTTTATAAGCTTTATTTGAATTTGTACATACAGATGAAGCGCATTCAGTCATACCATATCCATAAACAAATTTTGAATTAGCACCCTGGTTAGCTAAAAATTCATTTATACTATTTTCTTCGTTTTCAGAAAACGCAACTCCACCACTAGCAAAGTTTATCACAAAATCTAAAACCACATCTTCTCTTTTATTCTCTATTATTTTTAATGCATGCGCTTTACCTAACTCAATATGATTAGGTTTAATCTTCCAAAATTGTTCTGATATTTTTTCAGCAGTCGGCTCTAACCATAAATAAGTCTTAATGCCATTGCATACCGCAATGACCATCATTCCTATCCCAAAGCCAATAAATGTTGGCAATACATCTAAAAAAGTTTCTCTTCTACCAAAATGAATATCTGTGTAACAATACTGATAAACCAAAGCATTAAGGTTATTATTGCTTAAGACCACACCTTTTGGTAATCCGGTTGTACCACTAGTATAAACTATAATTGCAGGATCATTGAATGCACCAACACTATTTACCTGCCTAGTTGTTTGTGTTTCACAGAATTTCTTAAAAGTAATAAATTCTTTATCAATTTTAGGTTGTTTTAGTTTTGATAATATTCTTAGTGTTAATGGCATTGAATCAGTTAATGAGTAAACAATTACCGGGATATGTATTTTATTTTTTATTTCCTCAACTGTTTTGATAACATTATCTAAAACAAAAAATAACTTTGAATTCGTATCTTGTAATGTTGCTAATACTCTATCAGATGTATATGTCAAATATACCATATTCGCAATCGCACCTATTTTATTTATTGCATATAATGTGGCTATTGTTTCTGGTGTTTGCATAGACATAATTGTAACAATATCACCTTTTTTCACACCTTTTTCACTCATAACATCAGCAATTATATTAACCAAACAAAAAAAGGATCTAAAACTTATTTCTGTACCATAATAATTGAACATTATCTCTTCTAAATGTTCTTGATTATTTCTCCATGCATATTCATAAATTGTCATTGCTGGTACTTCCAGCTTATCAATATCTAAATCATAATACTTTTTCCATGGTTTAATAACGGAAGGTCTCAGTTTATTTTCCATATTTAAATTCTCCTCATCATAAAACTCTTAAAAATTTTATAATGTAACACTTATTTAATCTCGTGAATCAAATAATTGGAATTTATAATAAACTATTTGATATATCAAAAGACAAACCATCGCTGATTTGTCCTAATTGTTTATTACTGTCTGATCTGTTATTTCAACAAATTCATATTCTTCTAGATAAGTATCTACCTTGATATGAATATGAGTATCAAATAATAGTTTTCTTGGCTTATCAATATAGATTTCAAATTCTTGTTTATATTCTATGATATCATCACATTCCTTATCATAATCAATCATAATAGTTAAACCTTCTAATTTACCTGGTACTAATTTATGATTCATGTATTTTCCTCTAGGGTTAAATTCAACTTCGACTCCTTTATCTATCATCTTTGTTGTTTTCTTTCTTAGATCGAAGTCACATTTATTCATCACTCTCAAAAAGAAAATAGCAATTCTATCTTCAACAACATGAAAGCTATGATGAAATATATAGATATACTCATTTTCAAATATTACTTTATATTCCCCATCCCATTTTTCCATAAATCAATACCTCTACTGCTTAATAATGTTCGTAATAGTAATTAATCGACCATTTGTCGTATGTAGAGTATACCATATAATTACTTACATATCTGTCAGGATCACTGAAGTCATTAAATTTAGCTTCAGCTGCAGCATACGCTTTTGCTTCACTGTCATATAGCTTACCACAGTTACCAATGTCATAATTATATGTCACAGGTTTAGTTTCCTTTGGAGGTGTTACTTCCTTTTTAGGTTCTTCTTTGGCAGGTGTTTTATCTTCAACTTTTACAGTTGGTGAATCTACCTTAGTAACATTCTCTTTCTTTTCAGTATTTGTTGTATCTGTCTTCGTTACAGTTTGTTTATTTGTAGTATTAGTTGTGTTATTTGTTTTACTAGTATTGGTATTCTTAACTGTTGTATCAGATACTTTCTTTGTTGATGTTGTTATTTTGGTAACGGCATCATTTTTATTTGTTTCTGTTGCTGTTTCCTTATTAACTTCTGATTTCTTTTCAGCAGCATCTTCAACATTAACAGGTGAACTGTTATCTTTCTTTTCTTCCTTAACAACATCAGTTATACCAGTTTGGTTTTCTTCTTTTACGTTTCTTTCGTTGTTTGCGTCGATCAAGCATAAACCAAACCCAGTCATCAGCAAAAAAGCAAATAACATCATGAATTTTCTTTTCATCTTTCATCACTCTCCTCACTATTACTATACGTTGCATCCATCATTAATAAAAATGTACAAATTAATCTAATCTGAATGTCCATTCCTTGATTGTCTGTACCATATCGATAATGTCATCTTCATCATTTTGATTTTCATAAACAATGACATATAGAGTTGGTACATAACGAATACTTACTGAAGGAATCTCACAATTAGATTGAAAGTAAGATGCATAATAATGCTTATCAGCAATCGTTCCTTTAGCATCAAAGTATTTAATATCCTTTTCGTAATTGATACTGTTTCTCTTTTCGTTAAGTTCACCAACATAAATCTCCGCTTCTTTATTTAATATTTTCTTTAAAGATGCCTCATCCAATGTTGTTTTAAACTCTTTACCATCACCTATATCTTCAGCTCTGATAATATAGAAAGCTGCTTCCTTATTCTTACTTTTAGCGACTTTCGTTTCATTATTAATAGTTCTAAATTCATTCCAATATTTCGAATCTAATCTTGGAATAAAATAATCAATGCCTTGATTAGATAACATTAAGTACTCATCTATTGTTGTATCTTCTTTTACCTTATAGATGTTTTCTTTATTTTTTGAATGACATCCCACTAAACAAAGCATCATCATTGATACCAGTGATATCTTCAATGCTGTTTTAAAAAATGATTGAGAACTCATCTAACTTCTCCTTCCCATTAACGTCATATACTAAATAATCATTCCAGTCCTTTTCACTAGGTGGATAATCTATATCCACTTCAATTGAAGGAAATAATTCCTTCAGATTATTTTGAATTCTGGTTGTTGCATTAATACCTGCTTCATCATGATCCAGCCTTAACTTTACTTTTGTTATTTCAGGATGAGCTTCAAGCTGCTTATAAATTGCATTATCTTTCGTTGTTGAATTAATTGAAAGATATGATGATTCTTTATAATGCTCTATATCTAAAGTCATGAACGACATCATATCAACAATTGCTTCAGTTACAACTAATGTATCGCTTTTATAGTCAATAAAAAAACAATGATCATAATCATTGCCTGGATATTCTTTCATGAATCTTAATTCCTGAATTATTCCTTTTTCTGTAATAAATACTGGCTGATTATCCTTATAGGATACAAACACCAGATTGTTATGTTGCTTTTCCTGGTAAAGCCATTTGTTTCTAATAAATTCATCAACAATTTCTTCATCAATACATCTTTGATCCATATATCGATAAACTCTTTTGTTATCTCTTGCAGCCTGTGGCATGTTCAAATCTTTCTTGATAAAAGTATGCTTAACATTTTGAACATCTACCTTACTTTGAGGGTTGTCTTTTATTCTTTCCTCAACATATTTTAAAGCATATGTTAGGCTCTTAAACTTTTCATTAGCTTCCAATCCAAGTGACATACAAAAGGCAACTGCATCACCAAATGCATTGGTAGAATACTGCTTAAAGGTATTTCTGACTGTATCAATCATTACAGAATCATGTTCTTCTAATGAATAATAGCGATTACTGACTCTAACAGGTGTAAATCCCAAGTCAGCTGATAATGCAACAAGATCATAAACCTTTGTCTCTTTTCTTCTTAGTTTTATATCCATTTTCATCATCCTTAAAAGGGAGAGAGACCGCCGACTTACGTCTATTGTTTATTTGCCTATTCAGGGCGAAAGTCTCTTATCCCAACTTTTCAATTCTTGAGCATTTAACATTGAAGATGTAATGGCGATTGCCATCATTTTTATCCATTAGCTTATTTGTACCTTCACCTTCAATTAAAACTAGCTTATCTTTATAATCTTCATTTACTAATTCATCTACAAATGATCCCCAGACTGAACATCTGACATGAGATTCATATTTACCAAATGAATTCTTACAGGCAACAGTAAAGTTGCATACCTTACTGTCTCCTACTTCTTTTACAGAAATATCACTGCTGATCTTTCCACATAAAATAACTTTAAACATTTGCTACCTCCATTGATGACTCTTCTAGACAGTCCATCATTTCTAAAATTCTATTCAAATCTGCTACATCGCTAAACGATAACGTTAGTTTGTTTTTTGTAATTTTCGCTTTGGTACGGAACTTATTTCTTAATAGCTGTTCTGCATAATCAAAAGTATGATCTACTACTTTAGCTTTCTTTTTAGTTTCTTTACCATTGGCAATATTGATATATTCCTGGGCAGTTTTACCACATACTCCAAGATAACCACCAATCCATGTTCTTCTATCCATCAGATATGGTTTTCTATCCGGTTCATTTTCCAAAACTTTTAATAAGATCTTTGTTACTTCTACCATCTCATCTTTGCTCATGTTTCTTTGAGCATTTGAGGTAATAATCTGAAGCATTTCATCATTTTCACTGTTAGGTTTTGGATAAACGATACAGTTAATTTCTGGTTCTACTGCATCTTCCATATAAAGTTCTAAAAGTGCATTATATCTACGATGACCACCAATCAAGATATACTGATCACCATCCTGATAAACTTCTAATGGTTTTAATAATCCATCTTTTTTTATATTTTCCTTTAATTCTTCAATATCTCTTTGAGCGAATATGTTATGAACATTTTCTCTGATATCTTCTATATCAACTTTTCTTAGTGACTGAAGATGATTCATCTTAGGCTTCATATCTTGTAGATCTGTTAAACTCATCTTTATCACCTATCCTTCCATTGAAATTTCATCAGCCAATGCTCTGTAATCATCAGCAATCTTACTTTTTGTATCTACCAGTAACTGACAGGCCATGCCTGACTTAGAAGCAACTGCTTCCTGATATCCTATCGTTGTTTCCAACACTTTCATGTCATTGTTTGTAAATAACTGTTTCATTTTTTCTATAAATGCATGATATAAAGGTCTTTTGCCTCTAGGAATCATATTGAATAACACATAGATCTTATAGAAACATTCAAAGTCATTCATTAGATTTTCTAGCTCTTTCATAGTCTGAATAAACCCAGCTAATTCAAATCTTCCAATCTTTAATGGAATGATCACTTCATCACTTGCATATAAAGTATTTAAAGTAATCGTATTAAATGTAGGAGCATTATCGATGACTACATAATCAAAATCCTTTCTGATACTTCTTAAAGCTTTCTTCAAACGATTATGTTGAAGTTTATTTGTAGTCTTTATTAACTGATCCGTATTGATAAGTCTTGTCTCAGTTGATGGTACAATGTACAAATTATCAATTCCTGTTAAATAGGCAGCTTCCATAATGTCACATTCACCTAATAAAACATCATTGATATCTTTTTCATATTCAGCTTCACCCAATGCTTTTTCTAACCAAACTAATGGATCTTCATTAGTAACTTCCATTTGTACCAATTTCAATAGGTCCACTTTATTGACATCATTCATAAAATAACTAGTTGCGTTACCTTGTGCATCACCATCAATCAATAGTACTTTTTTACCTTTTCTGCTAAGTCCTACTGCTAAATTGATACTTGTCTGCGTTTTACCAACGCCACCTTTTTGATTAATTACACTTATAACTTTCATTCTGTTTTTCCTTAATCCAGTCATTACTGGAACCTTTCTGCTTCTATTTTCTTTAAATCGTCATCACTAAACAAAGGTACAAATCTACAAGGTAAATTTACCTTCTAAATCATTCCTACAAGAAATTCCTTATTCCAATGATCTTTTAAAACATCAATAACCTGATCAAAATTCTTGTTTTCTTCATGGATCATCTTGTCTGCTTCACCACACCAGGCAGCATTTAATGCTTCAATCTCTTCTAAATCACAAAGACTACCTAGTATCATTCCTTCAACAAACTGTTCTAGAATATCATTTACCCTTCTGATCATTCGATTTCTTTTGAACTTGTACCTTCTCATACTTTCACAGTCATCTTCACTGACTGTAATTCTTGAAATGATTCTGACGATTAAATCACTATTTTTAATAGCCATAACAACTTCAGCTACAGCTTTCTTTAATCTTTGTGTTAATTCCTGAATAGATTTATAAACAAAGATTCTATCTTCAACTGCTTTAACTTCTACTAACTCACTTACCTGATTACCATCTTTATCCAATACTGGATCACCTTTCTTACCCTTAAGAACTGCACCATCATCATCTTTCTTGCATAATCTTCCAGTACTGGGATTGTAGTAGTAGTCCCTGTTATATTTTTTCACCCTGTTAGTTGGTCGTTTTAAAACATAGCGAGTAAAACAGACAATCTCTGCATAAGATCCATGACCTTCTGTTGTTACTTTAAACACATAAAGATCTTGTAAAAATCTTTTATCTATTTGAAGCATTACATCTCTTACATATTCAGCTTCTCTTTGTTTCATTTCATAAGGGATCATAATCTTTAAGTAATAACCATGAATGTTACGATAATTACTATCCTTATCAAACTTTCTTAAATGCTTTTTCTTATATCTCATCAACTTATTGATGTCTTCTTCCCATGTCTTTGAATTTGATTTAAATTCCTGTTTTTCCTTGATAAAGTTCCTGATACTTTCTTCATCATTAAAGGTCTGGAACCTTATAAATACATTGCTACTGATCATCTTTCTCTCTCCTACAGGTAAATAGACAACTAAGCTTTTCTTACTTGTGTTTTTATATTTTCAACTCATAATCATTGGAACGAATGTGTTCCAACTCATCAGCATGTTCTTCCAACAAATAATAAATAGCTTCGCTCATTTCCCTTGGAGTTGTTCCTCTAGGGAAATATTGCCTTAATTTACTCGTTTCTAATTTCAATTTTTCCTTCTGATTTGGTTTTTCTTCTGACAGTTCGTCATACATTAATTCTTCATCCAGCTGTTCGTCCTGTGCCATCTCCTTAAAAAACTTTGCCTGTGAAAGACTGGGTGTTGCATCTAACTCTTCAATAATATTGAGTAATTGATCCTGTTGTTCTTCGCTTAAAAATGAAAGCTCATAAGCAGGATTAATTGCGATACGTTCTTCATCTACTAGATCTAATAATCCTTTATTTAAATAAGTTAATCGAATATAACGGAATATCTGCGTTCTACTCGTTCCTCTTTCAGTTGCTATTTGTTGCGCAGAATCTGTGTTGTACTTCGTACCAACTTGGTACGAAGTTGGATCATCAAGCACTTTCCCTTGATGTCTAAGCGCCTCATACTTCATTCGATAGGCAAATGCTAACTCACTCTTTAATAATTTTCTTCTGTGTAAATTGCTATCAACCATCATGATAACTGCTTCATCATCATCGAGATCTACAACTCTAATAGGGATATCATGAATACCAGCAAGTTCACAGGCTTTCATTCTTCGATGCCCTGAGATAACTTGATAGCGATCATGGATGTTTCTTACTATCAGTGGTTCATCTACACCTCTTTCACTAATACTGTTTTGAAGATTTCTTAAATCTTCATCTATCCTCACCTGATATGGATGGTTCGGAAATTCATCAAGTTGGGATAGATCCACAACTTTGAATACATACTCCATATAGTTCACTCTCCTAAAAAAAAGAGCGAACACCCATAAGTTAGGCATTCGCTCAAAAAATTTTCATATTTAATTTTAAAAACGATAACTGATATTTTATTACCAGCTAAGTCTCTCAACTAATTTCACGAATAAACATGAACTATATAACAAAGAAGGAAAATTGCAGTAAAAATTGCACCTTTGATTTAAAAAAAATTAATTTGTAAGATTGCCATATAACAGGCACGCCACCTGTTTGAAACAAGGAGGAATCACAATGGCAACTTATTATCGAGATAAGCGTTTACCCAATCGTTTCTTGAAATGCAGATTGGATAAAAACTTAACACAAGAACAATTAGCTTACTATCTAGGATTAAAGCGTAGAGCTATTCTTAATTATGAAAAAGCAAATACTTATCCAAAGATGGAAACATTAATTGAAATGCATCGTTATCTAGATGTTTCATTAGACTATTTATTAGTACTTGATCCTTATAAAAATCACATTGAGTATACCAAAAATGTTCTAGGATTAACCGAATACTTCTTGCAGCTTCTAGAAAGCATCAAAAATGAAAAGATTTATCGTAAAATCAATGATTACATTCACTCACAATATGGAGAGCAGTTATGAAAAGAAAAGTTATGCCTAATCGTTTAAAATATGCAAGGATAAATGCCGGATACTCCCAAAAAGATGTTTGTGATATATCTGGTTTTATTTCAAGAAATTCATTAGGTAACTGTGAAACAGGATATGAATATCCAGGAAATAAAGTACTGCACTTTTTACCTGGTTTATACAAAGTTTCACTAGATTATCTATTTTACGAGGATTGTTACCCTACACATGATGATTTTGTAAAAGAAGTACTATTTCTAGATGATAAAAGCATCGAAATACTTAAAACCTTACGTAATCAAAAAGTTAAACTCGATGACTTTAAAGATTTTTTATTAAACTTAATCGAGGAGGATAAGGATTATGCCTATAAGAGAAAGAAAAAATAAATCAGGTATCGTATTTGATATTACAGTTAATGATGGCTATAAACTCGATGTTCATGGAAATAAAGTCCAAAACAGAAAATATAAGACATTTAAACCACCTAAAGATATGAGTATTCGAAAAGCCAGAAGCATTGCTCGTGAAATGGAACTAGAAATGCTTAGACAATTCGAAAGAAAAGAAAACTTAGGCAGCGAAAAGCAACTTATAGAAGTATGGCACTGGTATAAAAACTTTTATGCTCCTAATCGTTTAAGAGAATCTACAATCGATCTGATTACTCAGATCATGGAAAATAAAGTCATACCTGATCTAGGATTCATAAAGATTGGTGATTTTACAACAGCACGTATTACTCAATTTCTTAATGAAGTCGCTGTTATAAAAGATAAAGAAACAGGCAGACCACATCGCCCTAAACAATACTATAAGGATAGTTATGTACGTGCAATCCATTCGACACTTAGTCGTATCTTTCAGGTAGCTATATCTCAAGGATGGATTAAAGAAAATCCATGTGAAAATGCAATCCGCCCTAAAAAGAATAAAACAGAAAAGAAGCCACCGTTGGAACTTCATCAAATAAAGGATATAATTAAGAAAACCACAGAATTTACAGTACTCAATGCTGTTCTTCAATTTCAGATTTATACAGGCATGCGAATTGGTGAAACCTTAGCACTTACCTGGGATGATGTTGATTTTAAGAAAAGAACAATCAAAGTAAATAAAACTGTCAACATCATTAGTGGTAATATTTATGTTGGTCCACCAAAAACCGATAATGGTTTTAGAACTTTATATATATCTGATACACTTATGAACTTACTCAAACTCGTCAAGGAAGATCAGTATGAAAAGAAGAAAGCTTTATGTAATGTATATGAAGATCATAATCTAGTCTTTGCAGGTAATACTGGTAATTACATTAATCGTCATACTGTATCATCTAGACTTGCTTCAATAAAAAAAGGAACGGACTATGAATACATAACCGTTCACTTCTTGCGTCATACGAATGCAACACTATTACTGATGAATGATGTTGATCTAAAGACTGTATCTGCTCATCTTGGTCATAGTGATATTAATATTACCGCTGATACATATACAGATGTATTACATGCTCGTCAGAAGTTCGTCGCCGATCTAGTCGACCTCAATTTAGAGGACGAAAACGACGAATAATATGCATTTCTCCGTTCAAAATCACGTATAAATCACGTATAAAACGCTATTCCACAAAAAAAGCCTCGATTTTATCGAGGTTTTTTCATCATTTTAACTATTCACCAACGATAATGTTCCTTATTCGTATCCTCATGACTACGAATGAAGTTGGCACAAGCTGCACCATGCGAAACCACCAAGGCATTGGTGAAATCATCTTGTACAATTTCTTTCATGGCTTCATTAATACGAGCCACAACTTCTTCTTGTGATTCTCCACCTGCATTTTCTTTAAACCAATTCAAATAAGGAAATGGTGGATTTAAATGTTCCCCTTCTCCTTCCATTTTTCCAAAATTCCATTCTTTCAAACTTTTCATACGCTTATAAGGAAGATCCGTGATTAATTCTAACGTATCACTGCATCTTTCACTTGTAGAACAATACGCCTTATCCAATACAATTCCTTGATTTTCAAACCATTTACCAGCAATTTTAGCTTGTTCTTTACCAACTTCTGTAAGAGGTGAATCGCACCATCCCTGAATTTTGTGTTGTACATTAAAAAGCGTTTGTCCATGTCTCATTAAATAAATCGTTTTCATATTGAAGTTCTCCTTTTCCATTTCTGACTTCATTATAGTATAATATAGATATATATTATATTTCATATTAAGAATATAATTATAGCTATTATCTATATAGGAGGCGTTATGGAAAAATACCAACTTGAATATCTAGTCGCCATAGACCGACACAAAACCATTTCTAAAGCAGCGCAAGAACTTCATGTTTCGCAACCATCAATCACAAAAGCTATTCAGAAATTGGAAGAAGAACTAGGTTTTCCTTTGTTCACAAGAGAAAACCACCGTCTTTTTTTTAATCAAGAAGGACAAATTGTTCTTAAACATGCACAAAGAATTCTAGAAGAGATGCAAGAATTAATTTCAGAATCAACAAACAATTATCTAACGAATCATATTCTTCGAATTGGTTCAATTGCTCCGACTCCTTTATGGGCTATTTCACAAGTATTTGATACTCCAATTGAAAGCTCTTTGGTTACACAAAGTGAAAAACTAATAAAAGGATTAAAAAATCGACAATACGATATTATTATTCTTTCTGAGCCTATTTCCAATCCAAATGTTATTTGTCAGAAAATATTGGATGAACAGTTATATCTTGCACTCAAACCTTCTCATCCATTAGCTACCTTTTCACAACTTTCTTTTCAAGATATAAATGGTTATCCTTTATTAATGCGATCATCGATTGGACAATGGAAAATGGTTAAGGAAAAATTCCTTAAAGATAGTAAATTAATCGTAGAAGAAGATGAAGAAATCTATCAGATTTTAAATCAAAATGCAGATATCGCCTTATTTCGAACCAATCTATCGATTACAAGTCACAAAAACAAGGAACAAAGAATCTATATTCCTATTACAGATTCATCAGCAACACTTTCTTTTTATGCGATCTATTTGAAAAAAGATTTTAGAAAATATGAGTCTTATCTCAAGAAGATTGAAAAACTAAATTGGGCAACCTTTAAACCGTAAAGAAATGCAGAGACTTTCGTCTCTGCACTTCTATTTTTCAAAACTTTCGATATACGAACACACACTTTCTGTTGACTGAATAACGTTACAAGCCAGCTTTGTTCCAATCTTACAAGCTTCTTCGTACGATTTATTATACGTAAGTCCTACAGTAACTCCGGCAAAAAATGCATCACCTGCTCCTGTTGTATCCACAACATTCACTTTTTGACTCGATACAAATCCAGCATCTCCATTACTTGTTGCATATATACAACCTTTTGACCCCAATGTTACGATAATTGATTTATATCCCCATTTTTTGACTTTTTTCAAAAGTGATGCTTGTACTTCTTCAATAGGTTTATCCACATATTCTGTATAAAATAACTGTTCTGCTTCTTGTTCATTACATACAAAACAATCCAATTCTTTTAGAAGTTCTTTTCGTTCTCTGGCAATACTCATATTGGCAACAACCCCAAAGATTTTCTTGTTGTGTCTTTTTGCTAAAGAAATCATTCTTTCTACAATTTCAATATCCACATCCATTTCCACAACGACCGAATCAGCTTTCGAAATGATCTCGTTCCCCGTATCTTTCAACATTTGTAGTAAAGGAGCCAAATTAGGTCTTGCCGAAATCGAACCAGCTACATCCTTTTTTTCATTAAATACCGCAAGCCACGTTCCCATTCCATTTTCACAAACTTGCATATATTCTGTATGAATCTTACGATCTTCCAATCCACGCAAAATATCTTGTCCAATGGCACTATTATCGACCATGGAAACGAATGTTGTATTTACATTTAAGCTTGCGATATCACGAATCACGTTGTGACTCACGCCACCATATACATATTCAATAAATCCTGCATTTCTTCCCGTAGGAATATATCCTTCTAAAGGAAACCCTTTAATATCTACATAGATTGGTCCCACTGCTACTATTGACATTTTTTCACCTCATAATTTCCTAACTACTATATTACACAATTATCATTATTGTATAAACTACAAAAGCTACAATCCAAGCTAATATGCATTGCCAAAGAGCAACTCCAATAGCCCATTGTGTTCCCAATTCTCTTTTAATAGAAGAAATAGCGGCAACACAAGGGGTATATAATAAACTAAACACTAATAGAGAAGATGCTGAAGCAGCTGAAAGAGATGTAGCTACATGGTTCGCAAAAAGAATTTCCAATGTCGAAACAACACTTTCTTTAGCCATAAATCCACTTATTAACGAAGTACAAATTCGCCAATCTCCCAAGCCGATTGGTCTAAATATCGGAACTAAAAAGCCTGAGATTTGCGCTAAAATGCTTTGACTTGAATCGTCTATATAATTAAAATGTAAATCAAAACTTTGTAAGAACCATATACATACGGTTGCGACCAAAATGACACTAAATGCCTTTTGTAGAAAATCCTTCGCTTTTTCCCACAACAATTGAATTACATTTTTCCGTGCTGGTAAACGATAGTTAGGAAGTTCCATCACAAATGGTACAGCATCTCCTTTAAACAAGGTTTTTCTATAAATTAGCGCAATAATGATTCCTACCACAATACCTAAAATGTATAAACCTGACATGATCCAAGCGCCTTGACTTGGAAAGAATGTACTGACAAAAAAGGCATAGATTGGTAATTTTGCGGTACAACTCATAAACGGCGTTAATAAAATTGTCATTTTTCGATCTCGTTCACTTGGTAATGTTCGAGTAGACATTACCGCTGGTACAGTACATCCAAAACCAATCAACATAGGAACAATACTTCTTCCGGATAAACCTATTTTCCTTAATAGCTTATCCATAAAAAAGGCAACTCTGGCAATATATCCACTATCTTCCATTAATGATAAGAAAAAGAACAATGTCACAATAATGGGTAAAAAACTGAGTACACTACCAACACCCGCAAATATTCCATCAATAATTAGAGAATGAATAACTGTATTAACACCTGCTTGTTCCAACATTGTATCCACTATTGTCGTAACATTTTCCACTCCCATTTCCAATAAACTTTGAAACCATGCTCCTATCACATTGAATGTTAAATAGAACACCGAAAGCATGATCAATATAAAACACGGGATAGCCGTATATTTTCCCGTTAAGATTTTATCAATCTTTTGACTACGAGCATGTTCTTTCGATTCTTTTGGTTTGACCACTGTTTTTTCACAAACACTTTCAATAAAAGAATAGCGCATATCCGCAATGGCCGCTTTTGAATCCAAGCATCTTTCTTCTTCCATTTGCACAATCAATTGGTGAATAATATCGCATTCCTTTTTATCCAATTTCAATTTTCTTAGGATCAATTCATCGCCTTCAATCAACTTTGTTGCCGCAAAACGTAAGGGTAAATTCGCTTTTTTTGCTCGATCTTGAAGAATATGACAAACAGCATGAATGCATCTGTGTAAAGCACCTCCATAATCATTTTCATCACAAAAATCGTGTCGTCCTGGACATTCTTGATATTTGGCAATATGCATAGCGTGACGAACAAGTTCATCCACACCCTCATTTTTCATGGCTGAAATAGGAACCACAGGAACACCTAGTGATGCTTCCATTTTGTTGACATCTATATATCCACCATTTCCTGTAACTTCATCCATCATATTTAGGGCAATTACCATAGGAATATTCATTTCCATTAACTGCATGGACAAATATAGATTTCTTTCAATATTAGTCGCATCCACAATATTAATAATTGCCTTAGGTCTTTCTTCTATCACAAAATTTCTGGATACAATTTCTTCGGCACTATATGGCGACATCGAATAAATGCCTGGTAAATCCGTGATTTCTGTATTAGGGTATCCTTTTATTACACCCGTTTTTCTATCTACAGTAACTCCGGGGAAGTTTCCAACGTGCTGGTTAGATCCTGTTAATTGGTTAAACAACGTTGTTTTTCCACAATTTTGGTTTCCTACTAGCGCAAAAGTAATCTTTTCATTTTCAGGAAGCGGATTTCCATCTCCTTTGGTATGAAACTTTCCTTCTTCTCCCAGTCCAGGGTGATTCGATGCTTCTATATCTTTAGCTGTGTTATGCATACGAGATCGAGAAGAAATTTTCTTTACTTCGATTTGATCGGCTTCTGCCAATCGTATTGTTAGTTGGTAACCATGTACCGATAATTCCATTGGATCGTTCATTGGAGCAAATTTTGTAACAGTTACTTCAGCTCCGGGAATCATACCCATATCTAAAAAGTGTTGACGAAGAACGCCTTCTCCTCCTACATACTGAATTTGGGCATTCTCCCCCACTTTTAACTCACTTAATTTCATAATTTTCATCCTTCATTTTTAACAGTATTATTGTACCAAAAACATAGCTTTTTCATACAATTAAAACTATAATTAGTTTAGAAAAGAGGATTTTTCCATGTTTAATAGATACGAAGATCAGACGAGTAACTTTTTAGCACTCAAGTTCTATCGAGAACGGAAATTGAGATATAAAGAAACCATTAGTGATGAAGGTGCCAGAGTTCTTAAAGAATTGCAGAATACATATCATTTTCACTATTCTGTTATCAATGTATTTTGTGAATATATTTTGGAAAAAACAAACATTCCTTTTTCTGTAGAAGCCATTTCTCCTATTGCTGAAGAATGGCAAAAAGAAGGAATTTCAACGGTTGAACAAGCATTAGAAAAGAGTCGCAAATAGTAGCGACTCCTTTTTTTAGGCTTCAACAACAATAGCTTGATAAGGTTTTAATGTATTATCAAACGTATCATAATTGTTTAATACAATTTTTCCATCTACTGAATTGATTTTTTGTTCTTCTTTGGATAAGTTGACTAAAATGATAAATTTCTTATCTCCATTTCGACTATAAGAGATGACTTCTTGATTTCCACAATCGTATTCTTCAAACAATCCATATACTAATGTTTCCACATTGTCTTTTCTTAATTGAATCATTTGTTTATAGAAAGAGAATACAGAATTTGGATCGTTGATTTGATTTTCCACATTGATTGTTGGATATGTTTCATTCATTTTAATCCATGGTTCTACACTTGAGAATCCTCCATATGGAGCATTTGACCATGGCATTGATGTTCTTGCGTTATCACGAGATCGCAAGTTCACAAATCGTAAGGATTCTTCTTCACTAAATCCTTCTTGAAGAGATCTTTGATACATACTGTGTGCATTTAAGTCATCAAATTCATCGATAGAAGAACGGATTGCGTTTGGCATTCCTAATTCTTGTCCTTGATAGATAAATGGTGTTCCTCGTAAATGGAAGAATAATACACCTAAAGCTTTTGCTCCAATTTCATTTTGGTATTCTTCGTCTTTGATATTTTTTTGAATCGATCTTGGTAAATCGTGGTTTTCAAAGAATGGTGATGACCATCCCACTTTTTGAATTTCTTTTTGGCTCAAATAAATGGCTTTTTTAAATTCATCGACTGTCCAATCTCTTCTACGGAAATATTCTTCATTTTCTACATCCAAATTTGTGTAGTTAAAATCGAACATCATAGAGAAACAACCTTTTTCTCCTACGACTGTATCAATGATGTCATATCCAACACCTACAGTTTCACTCACTGTAGCACATTCGTGTAAGTCAAAAGCTTCGTGGCGTAATTGTGCATAGAACTCTTCAATTCCTGGAACATTTCTCATTAAATCAAAGCAGTTGGCTAACCCATCCGCTCCATCTGGTTCGCGGTCGATAAATTCTCCTTTTTTGATAAAGTTGATCGCATCTACACGATATCCTGTAATTCCTCGTTCTAACCAACGATTGATCATATCGATAATTTCTTGTCGTAATTCTGGACATTCCCAGTTTAAATCGGGTTGTTGTTTCGCAAAAGTATGATAATAATATGTGTCTTCTTCACCTGGAACAGGTTCCCAAACGCTTCCTCCAAAGACAGAACGCCAGTTACATGGTAATTTTCCATCTATTCCTTTTTTGAAAATGAAATAATTACGATATTTACTATTCTTATCTTTTATGGCTTGTTGGAACCATTCGTGTTGATCACTACAGTGATTTACAACAAGATCCATCATCAAAGAAATGCCGCGTTTTTTTGCTTCTTGGATCAATGTATCCATATCTTCCATTGTTCCAAAAGTTGGCCATATTCCTTCATAATTGGAAATGTCATATCCATTATCAAACATAGGTGAATCGTATACTGGACAAATCCACAATAATGTCACACCTAACTCTTGTAAATAATCTAATTTTTCTATATTTCCAGGAATGTCTCCAATTCCATCGTTGTTGGTATCTTTGAAACTTTTTGGATAAATTTGATATCCTATTTGTTCCATCCACCATTTTCTTTCCATTATTTTGCTCCTTTAATTACAACTCTTTTTCTAAAACAACTTTCACACAAGGCAATATATTGATCACTTCCCACAAGAATCTCTCCGCTTTTTTCTGCAATACAATATGTATATTCGGCATTCCATGTTTCACAATCGTTGCATCGTGCTTTGGAATGAATCACACTATTGGAGATTGCCATAATGTTTGGCATGATTCCAAAAGGTGTTTGTTCACTTGTTAAGGCTAGGCCTGCCACATATACATCAATTCCTTGTAAAGATAAGTCTAACAATTCTCGTTCCGATCCGTGTAAAAACTGTGCTTCGTCAATCAATACAACTTGTGTTTTTTCTGTTATATGTTCTTTAATCTCGTTTAAGTTATCAATAATTATGGCATCTAATTGTAACGTTTGGTTTCGACTCGCGATTTTCGCATAATCACGAACATCAATAGCTGGTTTAAAACATAACACATTATCTTTTTGTTTATTAATTGTGTATTGATAGACTTCTATCAATTTTAGCGACTTAGCCCCATACATTGGGCCAGTAAATACTTGTATCATTATATCCTCTCCATCTCAATAAAATACTAGTATCTATTATATATTTTCAAACTTCTAACATCAACTTTAGTATATTTATACACTCCTTTCTTTTTGTATATAAAAAGGCCATAGTTGGCCCTTTATTAGCTGATAAAGCTTTGTGATTCTTCGTTATTAATTTCCACGATTTTATAATAGAATTCTTTTTGCGACATATTTCCTCGATCAATCATATGAGAAATCTTTCCGTCTTTGATAAAAATGAACTTTTTCGCATATGAAGCAATCTTGCTATTGTGTGTAACCATTAAAATCGTGATATTGTCTTCTTTATTAATTTTGTGGAAATACGATAAGATTTCAAAACTGTTTTTTGAATCTAGATTTCCTGTTGGTTCGTCAGCAATAATCATTTCTGGTTTTGAGACAATAGCTCTCGCAATCGCGATACGTTGTTTTTGTCCCAAAGAGATTTCGTTTGGATATTTTGATTGAATATCTTCAATATGAATTCTTTTGATTTGTTCCAAAGTCTTTTCAATAATTTCTTCTTTTGGTTTTCCTGCCAAAATTAGTGGTAATGCGATATTTTCAAAAACAGTTAAAGAATCAATTAGGTTAAATTCTTGGAAGATGAAGCCAATATTTTCATAACGGAATTCACCAATTTCCTTTTCAGACATTTGTCGCACATCGTGTTCTAGAGCAATTACTTTTCCTTTTGTGGGCATATCAATCGTACTTAATGTATTTACGAATGTACTTTTTCCAGCTCCACTAGGCCCCATAACACAAATGAAGTCGCCTTCTTCCATCACAAAATTGATATCGGTTAAGGCTTCAAATGGATTTTTTCCTTTAGCACCATAAATTTTATATACATTTTCTGCCGTTAATACTTTTTTCATAAGTCACACCACCTTATTCTTCTACAAAAATTTCATCAATATCTTCTGAAGTCAATTGAACTAGTTTTTCATAGTATTCTTCTTGACTCATTTCATTTCTTTCCACTGTTTCTTTAATCATTCCATCTAATACATAAAGCGTCTTTGTAGAATAAGAAGCGATTTGACAATCGTGTGTTACTACAACAACACCCGTTCCTTTTTTATTCAATTCTCTAAAGATCATTAACACTTCATGAGCGTTTTTACTATCAAGATTTCCTGTGGGTTCATCGGCTACTATTAGTTTTGGATCATTCACCAATCCTCGACAAACGGTTGCTCTTTGTACTTGTCCACCACTGCATTCACTAGGAAGTTTATCCAATAATTTTTCAATATGACAAAGTCTGGCTACTTCTTCTACTTTCGAATTGATTTCAGAAGCACTTTTTCCCTGAATATATAAAGGTATCGCAATGTTTTCTCTCATTGTCAAACTATCAATAAGTGTCAAATCTTGTGAAATATATCCTAAAAAATTGCTTCTAAATTTTGACAACTCTTTATTATCCATTCCTGCTGCATTTTCTCCTTCAAGATACATTCCTCCACGTGTCGCAAAATCTAAGGTAGAAAGAATGGTTAATAAAGTACTTTTTCCCGCTCCGCTCGGACCCATGATTGCGACGAATTCTCCCTCGCTGATTGTTAGATTTGTTGGATGAAGCGCTTCAATTTCATTGGGCGTCCCTTCTCCATATATACGAGTAATGTTTTTGGCTCTTATAAATTCTTTCTTTTCCATATTATTTTTCTCCTACAATCGATTTATTTATAATGTTTCCGTATATTAAACTTGTCAAAATACCAGAAATAATCACAAATCCTACGAAGAAACTTACCATATATACGCACAACTTTTGATCGAATACTCTTGCTTGAACATATCGATATCCTATTGGACAAATCATCAACAACGGCAATACTAATATTGTTGTATAGAATAAGAACATTTCTTGATTCTTAATTTTTTTCAATTGTTTGCGAGTATATCCAATTTTCCATAGATTGACATAATATACCACTCTTTGTTTAGCCTGAACCACTAGGTCAAAAGAAACGGTTAAGGATAATAATACAACCGCAATAATATATCCTGCTAAAGATAAGATTAACTCATTTACTTTTTCTGAATAAATCAATGTTACAAAAAACATCATAATAATTGAAAACATCATGATTAATATAGTTAATTTACTTGTCAGAATTGTACTACTATAGTTCGATACAGAAATTGTTTTATATTTTTGTTTAAAAGAATTTTTTAACTTCCATTTGAATACGAATCTTGTGATAACCCCATTAATAATTCCATATAGTCCTACAAAACCAAAGAATAATTGTGTACTCAAGTTCTCGTATGGCATGTTAGGAAGTAAAATTAAAACAATCATTCCAAGATATAATAATAGATATACAAAATCTGGAATTTTGGATTCCTTAGCTCTATTTACCATTTTTGCGGTATTTCTAGAAGCTAATAATTCTTTCACATCGATTTTGTACACATAAGCCGAAATGTAGAATACTAAGTAGATTAAAATAACACCGATTAGAATAAACGATTGTGTGATTGTCGTACTATCTACTGGTGGAATGGTTGTATTTAGTGCGTAAGATACGAAATCAAAGAAAAATTGTACGCCTATCCATCCTAGAAAAATACCTGGAATACAAGATAGAATAAATAGAAATGCAGTCTGCATTAAAAAATAAATAATAATTTGAAAATCACTAGCCCCTGATACACTTAAGATCGCAATTTCGTTTTTCTTGTTGTAAATATAGTTGTTGTTGACATAGAACATGAGGAAACAACAGAACGCAACAATGACCATATTTAAATAATCACTAGCGGGTACAGCAGCATACAGCGTCGACAATTGCCGACTATCCGTAATCACTTTGTCTAGTGTTAGAATCTTCCCATTCGAAGTCGCTGTAAAAACAAAGTTAATCGCAATCGTTGTAGTCATAACGATAAAATAAAAAGCCGAAGATTTTAAATCTTTGCGTATCATTTTTAATGCCAAACGAATCATAAAATCACCTCTCGAAACATTATATCATGAAAACGTTTTCATCTATAAGTGCAACATTCTCTTTTTTCTTTCCATAGGAAACATGGAAGAGATTTGTTATAATTTGGATATGACTGAATTATTAGAAAATTATAAACAAGATATGAAAGAATATTTAAAAGAGGAATATGATGCCTATATTTCTTCTTTTGAACAAGAACCTTATTCTGGTCTTCGTGTAAACACAAATAAAATTTCTGTGGAAGATTTTTTAGAAATATTTCCGTATAAATTAGAACCGATTCCTTGGACAAACGATGGTTTCTACTATAATAGTGAGGATCCTGTTTCAAAACATCCTTATTATTATGCAGGTCTTTACTATATCCAAGAACCATCGGCTATGTTGCCCGCTCAAGTACTTCCTGTTCAGGAAAATGAATGGGTATTGGATACTTGTGCAGCGCCTGGAGGTAAATCAACAAAATTGGCGACTAAGCTTAAGAATACGGGAGTACTGGTTTCTAATGATATTTCTGCTTCGCGTTGTCAAGCTTTAATTAAAAATTTAGAACGCTTTGGAACCAAAAATATGATTGTCACAAGTTGTGATATTGATAAACTCGTGAATTATTTTCCAGAATGTTTTGACAAAATATTAATTGATGCTCCTTGTAGTGGTCAGGGTATGTTTAGAAAAGAGAAACACTTGATTAAAGCGTATGAAGAAAGAAACGATTCATATTATGCACCAATACAAAAAAGCATTATTGAAAATGCCTTAAAACTTCTTAAGAATGGTGGCCAACTAGTATATTCAACATGTACTTTTTCTCCAAAAGAAGATGAAGAAGTGATTCAATACGCTATGTCAATTTGTCCAGAACTAAAAGTCTTACCAATCCAACAGTATCCTGGATTTGTATCGAACGAATATGGAACAAAATTATTTCCTCATAGAGTAAAAGGTGAAGGACACTTTGTTTCATTACTTCAAAAGGGAGAAAAAACAGATATCGTTTCTTCTCGTAATAAAGAAACAAAATTTAGTTTTGAATCCTTTTCTATTACATCTTCAAACGCGCATCAAGAGACAATAAAAGATAACGTATATCTTGTTCCAAATTTATTAATTGACACTAAGGGGCTTCGTATTTTGCGTTCAGGGCTATTATTGGGTGAACAGAAAAAGAATCGTTTTGAACCAAGTGGGCAGCTCGCATTGGCTCTTCGTATGAAAGAGTGCAAAAATGTAATTAACCTAAGCGCAAGCGATCCTCGAGTTATTAAATATTTAAAAGGAGAAACAATTGATACGAAAGATATAAAGTCTAAAGATGGATATGTCTTAATTTGTGTAGATACTTTCCCCCTTGGTTTTGCGAAAGTATCAAAAGGAATTTGTAAGAATAAATACCCGAAAGGATGGATTTATAGATGAGATTAGATAAATTTTTGGCAGATATGTCATTTGGAACTCGAAAGGAAGTAAAAGAAATAATTAAGAAAAAACGAGTTCAAATAAATGGAAATATAATCACCAAAGCAGATTATAAAGTTTCTTTGGACGATGAAATCTATGTAGACGATGACTTGATTGAATATGTGGAATATGAATATATTGTTCTAAATAAACCACAAGATTATGTTTGTGCTCTAGAAGATCGATATTATCCTGTCATTATGGAATTAGTGGATACAATTCGTAAAGATCTAGTTCCTGTTGGACGATTGGATGTGGATACAGAAGGATTGATTTTAATCACAAACGATGGGCAAATGAATCATAAACTCTTATCTCCAAAAAGCCATGTGGATAAAACATATTATGTAGAAGTGGATGCACCGATTCCAGCAGATGCACAAGAGATATTTTCACAACCAATGGATTTGGATGATTTTATTACTCAACCTGCCAAACTTGAAGTTTTATCGGAAACAAGCGCAAATCTAACAATTTCTGAAGGAAAATTTCATCAAGTAAAACGTATGTTTGAAAAAGTTGGTTGTACTGTTACATATTTGAGAAGAGATAAATTTGGTCCATTAACACTAGGAGATTTAGAATTAGGTGAATCTAGATATTTAACGGAAGATGAAATCTCTACTCTGCAAAATCTTTAACATGAGAGATGTAAAACATCTCTTTTTTTGTTCATAGAAATTGTAATCCCTTTCATATATAATAAATATAGTTGGAGGATTATTATGAGTAAAATTGTATTTTTAGATGTAGATGGAACATTGATTGATTATGAAGCAAAAATGCCAGCTTCAGCAGGAAAAGCAGTAGATCTAGCTCGTGCAAATGGACACAAAGTATATATTTGTACAGGTTGTTCTAAAGCTGAAATTTTACAACGCGATCTATGTGACTTAGACGGTATGATTGGTGGAAATGGGGCATATGTAGAAGATAATGGTAAAGTCGTGATGCACCAAGGATTATCAAAAGAAGATGTTAAACATATTGTAGACTGGTGTAATGAAAGACATTTAGGATTCTATTTAGAAGCAAATTCTGGAATGTATTGTAACGATTATATGTTAGAACAAGGACCAGCTACAATGATTAAATATGCACAAGGTAAAGGTGCCGATTTAGAAAATGCAAAAAATAGTGCCGATTCATTTATTAATGGATTTATCCACCTTCAAGGAGAAGATTTATATCGTGAAGATGTAAATAAAATCAGCTTTATTCTTAGCACTTATCAAGACCACTTGGATTCAAAAGTTGAATTCCCTAATCTTATCGCAAACACATGGGGAGGTAAAGGTGAAGTTGCCTTATTCGGAGATTTAGGACCAGCAGGGATTACAAAAAAACACGCCATTGAAGTGTTATTAGATTATCTTGGAGCTGATCAAAAAGATACTATTTCATTTGGTGATGCAAAAATTGACCTATCTATGTTTGAACTATGTGCATATAATGTAGCAATGGGTAATGGTGGAGAAGAAATCAAAGCTGCTGCTGATTATATTACTACAGATGTTAACGAAGATGGATTATGGAACGCATTTAAGTATTTAAAACTAATTTAATTCATTAAGAGAGATGATTGAAATCTCTCTTTTTTTAGATATGAAAGAGAAACTTCTAATAATAAAAAAAGCCCTTCTGAGAAGGCAAAATAAAAGACCCGGCAGCTTGCTATCTTGGCAGGGGTAAACCC
>JAUNDJ010000095.1 GCA_030526175.1 Bacillota bacterium | reverse complement strand
GCGCAGCAAGAAATTGAGCGCTATGCGCGATGAAAGAAAAACCACCAGCTAGGCTAGTGGATAATTATTCTTATTTAAAATATTTCAAATTATGATATAGAATTCGTGCGGTCAATCCCCATATAAAATAGTTATTGTATCTATAAACAGGTGTATCACTAATCCCTTTTGAAAATTTATAGTTTTGCCCATTTGGAATATAATCGAATGGAAAAGATGGGTCGGGTATAGTTTGGATTATATTTGTGTATATTTCTGGTTCATTTTCTAGAAAAAACTGTAGTGGTACAGTAAAAACAGAATCGACTTCTTCATTATATGTATTTTGATAATCGATTAATTGAGCAACGTGCACATCCACTCTTAAATTGTTGTGTGAAAGATAGTAGTCTAAAGCACCAATGTAGTGTATGTTTTTATCTTGAATTAACAGTTCTTCCTTTGTTTCTCGTAATGCGGTTTCTTTTGAAGAAGTGTCATTTTCCTCCATTTTTCCTCCTGGAAAACAAATCTCTCCTGGTTGTTTTTTTAGTCTGTGAGAGCGAATTTCAAATAATAAATAAGGAATACTATCTTGGATGACGATTGGAATGAGAATGGCGCATCGTTTTTCTTTCTCTTGATATATTCGTTTTGGCTGATAATTTTCTATTTTTTTGAACATGGAAATATTATATCGAAAATATTTCTTTTTTTCTTGTACTACAATGCATTTTGTAACAAAAATAAAGTATTTGGGGACATTTGCTATTAATATAAATTTTTTGTTCTATAATGTTTCATAAGATATAGGGGTTTATTGTATGGAAATTATTGTATATCGAGAAAAAGATATTGTACAAATGCTCAAAGATGTTTCAACTTCTATAAAACTTATTTTCGAGGAAGAGGAATTGTTGGATAGTGTTTTAGGGGCTAGTATTTTATTCGTGCCTTTGGTGAACAAGGACTTTTCTTTGATTGATAAAGTGCAAAATATTAATTCACGAATTAATATTATTTCAATCTCTGATGATGTAGAGGGATGTTATGATGCGTTTAAAAGACATTTAAGTGGATATTTACTTAAACCATATACTGAAGAGGATTTAATTGGAGAATTAGAAAATATTCGTTATGGTGAGTTTTCGGCACTTTCTATTCAATGTTTTGGAAAGTTTGATTTAATGGTGAATGGTATTTCTTTACCTTTTCCTAGAAAAAAAGCGAAAGAGTTATTGGCTTTATTGGTAGATCATCGCGGAGGAACTGTAATGGTGGACGAAATCTGCGAAATACTATTTAATGAAGTGAATGATAAAAAGCGACGATATATTTATGTTCTAAAATTCGAATTGATCCAGGTATTAAAAGAATACGATCTTGATAAAATTGTTTGTAACAGAAATAACGGCTTTGCGTTGGATATGAGTTGTGTAGATTGCGACTATTATAAATATTGTGATGGGCAAAAAGAGCTTTTCCATGGGGAATATATGAGTCAATATCCTTGGGCAAAGAAAAAACTGAAAGAATTGATAAAGGAAGCGTCATGACGCTTCCTTTTTTTTGTAATATTTTTCATCTTTCTGAAAATAAATGACAAAAAAGGAACATATATGATATACTTTTTAACGTACTGTATTTTATGAACAAGTGTTCATAAAATAAAAACATTAACATTCATGTTTTTTTATTAGTTTTAGGAAGGAGATTTTTATGAATGGAGCTAAGATTGCGATATTGATCTCAATTATTGCATATTTATTGTTGATGATTTATATCGGGTATTATTTTAGTAAAAAAGGTAGTGGTGATTCTTCGGATGAATTCTATCTTGGAGGAAGAAAGTTAGGTCCTATTGTAGCGGCTATGTCGGCCGAGGCATCGGATATGAGTGGTTGGTTATTAATGGGGCTTCCTGGTGTTGCTTATTTGACTGGAGTTTGTGATGCAGGATGGACAGCGATTGGTCTTGCGATAGGAACGTATCTTAACTGGTTGCTTGTCGCAAAAAGATTGAGAAAATACACAATTGTAACGAATTCAATTACATTGCCAGATTTTTTCTCAAAACGTTTTAAGGATACAAAAAATATTCTAATGTGTATCTCTGCGATTATTATCATTGTTTTCTTTATTCCTTATACAGCGAGTGGATTTAAGTCAGTAGGTACTTTGTTTAATAGTTTGTTTGGTGTGGATTATCATCTTGCGATGATTATTGGGGCAATTGTTATTGTTGGATATACAATACTTGGTGGATTTATGGCTGTTAGTACAACGGACTTGATCCAAAGTATTGTAATGAGTATAGCTTTGATCGTTATTACTTTATTTGCTCTTAATGTTGCTGGTGGTTTAGAAGCGGTTAGTGCAAATGCTTCAAATATGGATGGGTATTTATCTTTCTCAAAAATGTTTGATGTGAGTACAGGGACATCTTCAAGTTATGGCTTTATTACGACTTGTTCAACATTGGCTTGGGGATTAGGATATTTTGGTATGCCTCATATCTTGCTTCGTTTTATGGCAATTGAAGACGAAGCTAAAGTTGCGACTTCAAGACGTATTGCTTCTGTTTGGGTTGTGATTTCAATGGCGGTTGCAATTTTTATTGGTGTTATTGGTTATAGCGTTTCTTTAAAAGGAAATATCCCTCTTTTTGGTACTAGTGCTGAAGCAGAAACAGTTATTATCCAAATTTCATCGTTATTATCTGAAAATGGTATTATTTTTGCCTTGATTGCTGGTGTTGTTTTGGCTGGAATTTTAGCATGTACAATGTCTACAGCCGATTCTCAATTGTTGACAGCTTCTTCAAGTGTTTCACAAAACTTGATTCAAGATGTTATGAAAGTAAAATTAGATAGTAAAAAATCTATTTTACTTGCTCGTTTAACTATTATTGCTATTTCTATTTGTGCAGCATTTATGGCTTGGAATCCTAATAGTTCTGTATTTACAATTGTATCTTTTGCTTGGGCTGGATTTGGAGCTTCTTTTGGACCATTAGTATTATTCTCTTTATATTGGAAACGTATGAATTTACCAGGGGCATTAGCTGGAATGGTTAGTGGAGCTTTAACAATTTTTGTTTGGAAATTCATGATTCGTCCTTTAGGTGGAGTTTGGAATATTTATGAATTATTACCTGCATTTATCGTAGCTAGTGTTGCGATTGTTGTGGTTTCCTTAATAACAAAGGCACCAAGTAAAGAAATTGAAGAAGAGTTTGAAGCTTCTAAGAAAGTAATATGAATGAGATGATTCGCGAATATTCCCAAAGGGATATACCTTCAATGGTTCGTATTTGGAATGAAGTGGTGGAAGAAGGAATTGCTTTTCCTCAAGAAGGATTATTGAATTTAGAGACAGCACGGCAATTTTTTGGAGAGCAAACATATAGTGGAGTTGCTGAAGATTCAGATGGAAATATTGTTGGTTTATATATACTACATCCAAATAATATTGGTCGTTGTGCTCATATATGTAATGCAAGCTTTGCGGTATTGAAAAGTAAACGTGGTCTTCATATCGGTGAAATGCTGGTAAAAGATTGTCTAACAAAAGGAAAAGAATGTGGTTTTGGTGTATTGCAATTTAATGCGGTTGTGAGATCGAATACACATGCACGTCATTTATATGAAAGATTAGGTTTTCAACAGTTAGGGGTTATACCTAATGGTTTTCGTCTTAAAAATGGAAATTATGAAGATATTTGCCCGTATTATCATGAATTATAAACTCACGATCTGCTCGTGAGTTTTTTCTTTAATAAAAGATTGAAAATATGCGATAAAATACGCATATTTTTTAATTTTTATGTTGCATTTTATTAAACTATTAAGTATAATATTTCAGCATGCGTGGTAGAGCGTTTAACTTCACGTTCGATTACCACTGCATAAGATAAATATAGGAGGTTCATCTTATGAGCAAAAAGAAAGTTACCAAAGTTTGTAAGTTACAATTTGGTGCAGGGATGGCTAAACCAGGACCAGCTCTAGCTAGTGCCGGAATCAACATGCCTCAATTCTGTACTCAATTTAACGATGCAACTAAAGATCGTCGTGGAGACATCGTACCTGTAGTTATTACTGCATACGAAGACAAAAGCTTCGATTTTGTATTAAAAACTACACCAGCTGCTAACTTATTAAAGAAAGCTGCAGGAATCCAAAAAGCAAGTGGAAACCAAAAACAAATCGCAGGAACTATTACAGTTGATCAATTACGTGAAATCGCTGAATACAAAATGCCTGACTTAAACGCTAACGACGTTGAAGGAGCTATGCGTATTGTTGCTGGTACAGCTCGCAATATGGGTATCAAAGTAGAAGGATTTGAATAGGAGGATATAAAATGGCAAAAGTAAGTAAAAGATATGCTGAAGCTGCTAAATTAGTTGACCGTTCAAAACTTTACACAATTGAAGAAGCAGTTGCATTAGCAAAACAAACAAGCACAACTAAATTTGATGCATCCGTTGAAGTAAGCTTCAACTTAAATGTAGACCCACGTCACGCTGAACAACAAATCCGTGGAGCAATGGTATTACCTAACGGAACTGGAAAAACTCAACGTGTATGTGTTATCGCACAAGGTGAAAAAGAAAAAATCGCTCAAGAAGCTGGAGCTGATTTCGTAGGTAGTGATGAAATCATCCAAAACATCGCTAAAGGATGGTTAGAATTCGATGTATTAATCGCTACACCAGATATGATGGGTAAATTAGGACGTTTAGGACGTATCTTAGGACCTAAAGGTTTAATGCCAAACCCTAAAACTGGAACTGTAACTCAAGACGTAGCTAAAGCTATCGATGAAGTTAAAAAAGGTAAAGTAACTTACCGTGTTGACCGTGAAGGAAATATCAACGTTCTTATCGGAAAAACAAGCTTTACAGAAGAAGCGTTAGTAGAAAACTTCAAAGCTATCTACAATGTTATCGCTAAAGCTCGTCCAACAACTGTAAAAGGAGCTTATATGAAAAATTTAGTTCTTTCTACAACTATGGGTCCTGGAATCCACTTAGCTATTGAAAAATAGTTTTGACAAATCCAGAAAAATTTATTAATATACTGATTGTTATCAATATTCCAAAGACAGTAACGGCTTTTTAGCTTAATTATGTTACCGAGGGATCGATGCACGAAATTATTTGCATTAAGTACCCGCGTTCTGTCTTTTGAAAGCGGGTTTTCTTTTGAATATTGTTACAATATGAAAAGAAAGAGGTGGACACAATGAACCAAAGTATCCTTGCTCAAAAGCAAGCCGATGTTAAAGCATTAGCTGAAAAAATGGAAGCTGCTAGTTCAATCGTAATGGTAGAATACCGTGGTTTAACTGTTGCTGAAGTAACTGAATTACGTCGTGCCTTACGTGCTGAAGATGTAGAATTCAAAGTTTACAAAAACGCTATCGCTCGTCGTGCCGCTGAAGAAGCTGGAATTGCTGCTTTCGCTGAAGGTTTAACAGGACCTAACGCATTAGCATTCGGTAAAGACCCTGTTGCACCTGCACGTGTATTAGCTGGTTTCGCTAAAAAACACGACAAATTGGTGTTAAAATCAGGAGTTGTTGATGGTGCTGTTGTAGATGAAGCAACTATCAAAAAATTGTCTGCATTACCTAACAAAGAAGGTATGTTGGCTAAATTCGCTTCTTGCTTAAATGCTCCAGTAATCAAATTCGCTATGACTATTAAAGCGTTAGCTGAAGCAAAAGGTGGAAACACAGAAGCAACAGAAGCTGCTGAATAATCAGCAAAAATAACAATAAAAAATTAGGAGGACATTAATCATGGCAAAATTAACTCAAGAAGATATCTTAGCATTCTTAGAAGAAGCTACAATCTTAGAACTTAACGATTTAGTAAGTGCAATCGAAGAAAAATTCGGTGTAGTTGCTGCTGCTGAAGCAGTTGACCAAGGACCATCTGAAGTTACAATCTCATTAACTGATGTTGGAGCTACTAAAGTTGCTGTAATCAAAGTTGTAAAAGAAATCACAGGATTAGGATTAGTAGATGCTAAGAAATTAGTAGACAAATTACCAGCTGTAATCAAAGAAAACATCTCTCCAGAAGAAGCTGATGGAATCAAAGAAAAATTAGTAGCTGCTGGTGCATCTTGCGAAATTAAATAATTTTAATTAATTTTGTACATTCATATAAGCTGAGCCAAATGGTTCAGCTTTTTTCTTTGGTGTTTTCATGTATAATGTGTGCGAGGTATAGATTATGTATTTTGAAGAATTAAGCTTGAAACCAGCTTTAAAAAAGGCTGTAGATAAATTAGGTTATAAGGAAATGTTTCTGGTTCAAGAAGAATTATGGAATACTTTTGAAGATCAGAAAGATTGTATTGTTTTGTCTAAAACAGGGAGTGGGAAGACTTTAGCATATGCTTTACCTATATTGAATCAAATCGATATAAATGAGAAACGTCCACAAGCTATTGTTTTATGTCCAACAAGAGAATTGGCTCGACAAGTAAAAGACGTGATTGATGATGTGGGAAGATTATCTTCCGTAAAAACATCTTTATTAATTGGAAAAGAATCTTTTGAGCTTCAAAGACAAGATTTAAATCAAAGATGTCATATTGTACTCGGTACACCTGGACGAGTAATCGAACATATCAACTCTGGTAATTTAATTACGGATAAAGTTAACTATTTAGTATTGGATGAAGCGGATGAAATGTTAAATCAGGATTTTGAAAACGATATGCTTTTTATTAAAGAGCAATTGCAAAGTAATGTACAAACGTGTTTGATTTCGGCTACATATTCAAACACTATGGAAAAGTTTACAAATGGTGCTAATAAAATTGAAGTGGAATCTGTAAATACGCAAATAAAAGAATGGGGATTTAAAGTAGAAGGGGATAAAAAGAACTTCTTGATAAAGGTGTTGATTGAATACTTACCAGAGTCTTGTTTGGTTTTTGTCTCTACTCAAAAAGATGTAGAAGAGATGTATTCTTTTTTGAAAGAAAATAACTGTAGTGTGGAAAAAATACATGGAGGAATGAATCAGGAAGAACGTTTTTTTGCGTTTGATCAATTTAAAAAAGGGAAGGTTCGTTTATTGGTGGCTACGGATGTGGCAAGTCGTGGTATTGATATTGATAAGGTTGATATGATTATTAATTACGACCTTTCTAAATCTAAAACACTTCATACACATCGAATTGGACGTTCCGGACGTGCGTTTGAGACAGGATGTGCTATTACTTTTTTTGAACCAGAAGAAAAAAATCATTTTGATTTATTAGAGATTCAGGAAAAGGAATTCGTTTTCTCAAAAAGTATGGAAGATTTAAAACAATTATCTGTTTCTACTAAAATATATGTGGATAAGTCGGAGTCTCTAAACAAAGAATTTGTCACTTTATTTTTGAATGTCGGCAAGAATAAAAAGATACGTCCTGGAGATATTTTAGGTGCTCTTTGTCAATTGGATGGTATTCAAATGGAGGATATAGGAGCAATAAAAGTCGAATCGAATCAAAGCTTTGTTGATGTCTTTAATGGTAAGGAGAAAAGTGTTCTAAATAGTTTAAAAAATGTTAAAAAGAAATCTGTACGCGTAGAACTTGCGAAACGTCGTAAATAGAATGATGAAGGAGAAATTGAAATGTGTGATGACACTGTAGTGTTCTATTTGGTTAGACATGGTCAGACTGTGTTTAATAAAAAGAATCGTGTTCAAGGTTGGTGTGATTCACCGTTGAGCGAATTAGGGATTCAACAAGCAAAAGATTTGGGTAAAAACTGGGATATCTCGCATATACAGATAGCGTACAGTTCGACTAGTGAAAGAGCTGTGGATACTCGTGATTATGTTGTTTCAGGAAGAATCCCTTGCTTTGAGCATAAGGGGTTTAAGGAAATAAACTTTGGAAATAATGAAGGTGAGAAAGTAGAAGATGTTTTCCCTCAAGGAACAATACACATTCGTTCTTATGAATATGTTAATGGGGAACATAAAGAGCTTGCTGCTGAACGTTTTTTTTCAACTATGAGAAGTGTTGCTCAAAGTTGTGGATGTCAACATATTATGATTGTGGCACATGGTTCCATAATTAGGGAGTTACTGTGTCAATTATCAGAATATTATTGTGAAAGAGAACTTCCAACTTTTAAGATGGTTCCAAATTGTTCTGTCACAACAATTGGTTTAAAAAATGGAGAATTCTATTTAGTAGAACCTCCAAGAATATATAAATAAAAAAGTCTACCAATTGGTAGACTTTAGATTTTGTTTATTTAAATATTAAACGCATCCTTGAGCTTTCATAGCTTCAGCAACTTTTAAGAATCCAGCGATGTTAGCACCGATTACATATTCTTTTTCGTGACCATATTCTTTAGCTGTATCACGGCATTGACGGAAGATTTCTTTCATGATTCCTTCTAATTTAGCGTCAACTTCTTCGAATGTCCATGAGTAGTGCATAGCGTTTTGAGACATTTCAAGTCCTGAACAAGCAACACCACCAGCATTTGAAGCTTTACCTGGAGCGTATAATACACCGTTAGCCATTAAGTAGTGGATAGCTTCTGGAGTAGTTGGCATGTTAGCTCCTTCGCAAACAGCGAATACACCGTTGGCAACTAATTCTTTAGCGTTATCTAAGTCTAATTCGTTTTGAGTAGCACATGGTAATGCGATATCACATTTTACTGACCATGGACGAGCACCAGCTGTGTAAGTAGCTTCTGGGTGAACGTCTACATATTCTTTAATACGTCCACGACGTACTTCTTTGATTTCTTTTACTAAGTCTAAATCGATTCCGTTTGGATCGTAGATGAATCCGTTAGAGTCTGACATAGTAACAACTTTAGCTCCTAATTGAGTAGCTTTTTGACAAGCATAGATTGCAACGTTTCCAGATCCTGAAATCGCAACTGTTTTTCCTTCGAATGAAGTTCCATTATCTTCTAATAATGCTTGAGTGAAGTAACATAATCCGTATCCAGTAGCTTCAGTACGAGTTAAAGATCCACCGAATGATAATCCTTTACCTGTTAATACACCAGAGAAGTCTTTTGTGATACGTTTGTATTGTCCGAACATGTAACCAACTTCACGTCCACCTACACCGATGTCTCCAGCAGGTACGTCTACTTCTGGTCCGATGTGACGATATAATTCAGTCATGAAGCTTTGGCAGAAACGCATGATTTCTCCTTCGCTTTTTCCTTTTGGATCGAAGTCAGATCCACCTTTACCACCACCCATTGGTAATGTAGTTAAGGCGTTTTTGAAGATTTGTTCAAATCCTAAGAATTTAATAATTGAAACGTTTACACTTGGGTGGAAACGGATACCACCTTTATAAGGCCCAATTGCTGAGTTAAATTGAATACGATAACCACGGTTAACTTGAGTAACACCATTATCATCTACCCAAGGTACACGGAAAATAATTTGTCTTTCTGGTTCAACTAAACGTGTTAAAACGTCGTCATTTAATTTTTCTGGGTGAACTTCTGCGATAACTTTTAATGAATCAAATACTTCATCTACAGCTTGCAAAAATTCTTTGTCGTTAGGGTTTCTTTTAACGACTACTTCATACAATTCATTTAAGTTCATAAAAATTGTTCCTCCTAAACTCGATTACGATTTTACCACAAACTAAAAACACTTGTAAACAAAATATGCACATTAACGCGTTTTTTTTCATGATGTTTTTCAAAAGTTTTCGTAAAATATGTAAAATAATAGGGACAAAAATTTAAAAAAATAGAACAATGCCAGCTAATATGTAATTTTTATGCATTATCTTATTAATATGTGTTTATGAAAATATGGAAAATAATATAATTTAATGAAAATAAAAAATATTTGTTTTCTTGTACAACAGGAAATTGTATTATCTATATATAGAATTTTAAAAGTAAATTCTATTATGAAAAACAAACAATTAGGAGGAAGAAAGAATGAAAATCGCAATGGCATGTGATCATGGAGCTTATCAATATAAAAATGAATTACGTGATATGCTTAAAAATGAAGGACATGAAATTATTGACTGTGGATGTGATGGATCTGCTAGCGTAGATTATCCAGATTATGCTAAAGCGGCAGCTACTTTAGTTAGCACAGGTGCTGTAGATAAAGGAATTGTATTGTGTGGAACAGGAATTGGTATTTCAATTGCTGCTAATAAAGTAAAAGGTATTCGTTGTGCATTATGTACAGATGTTACGATGGCAAAATTAACTCGTGAACACAACGATGCTAACATGTTAGCAATGGGACAAAGAACAACTGGTATTGAAACTTGTAAAGATATCGTACATGCATTCTTAGAAACTCCTTTTAGTGAAGGAGAACGTCACATTAAACGTATTGAAAAAATTTCTGAAATTGAGTCTTTATAAGACTCTTTTTTTTCGAAAAGCCTATAAATAAAGGGTATTTGTGAAAGAAGGAAAAAAAGTGTAAAAAAAAGGAGAAAAAAGTTTGACAAAG
>JAUNDJ010000177.1 GCA_030526175.1 Bacillota bacterium | reverse complement strand
CCCTTAGGGTAGACACATGAAATAACAAAAGGTATTTCAAATCTACTCTAAGGGGGTTTTCTTTTTGGATAAATATAGTTATGAATTAAAAATGCAGGTAGTTACCGCCTACAAAAATAAGGAAGGTGGATGTCGTAAACTTGCAAGGCGTTTCAATGTATCAATGAGTACAATAACATTATGGTGCAGAAACTATGATATTTTCGGTGAAAGTGCTTTTGAACCCGGAAGAAAGCAAAAGACATGGAAGGCAGAAACAAAACTGGCTGCCGTTAGGGAATATGCTTTCGGAAATGCGAGTATACAAGATATTTGCAAAAAATATAAAATTTCATCTCAAACTATTTTCAGAAAATGGTTAATGGTGTATAATGATAGTCATAAGGAATTAAAATCAACCGGATGTGGGAGGAATAAACCTATGACTAAAGGACGCAAAGTAACATTTGATGAGAAAGTTGATATTGTAAAATATTGCATATCTCATAACAGAAACTATTATGATACTATGGACAAATTCAAGGTATCATATCAGCAAATATATTCGTGGATTAGAAAATATGATGAAAAAGGCGTTGATGGACTTATTGACCGTCGGGGTAAAGCAAAGCCAGAAAGTGAACTTACAGATGAGGACAGGCTTAAAGCCAGAAATAATCTTCTTGAGGCTGAAAATGATAGACTGAGATTGGAGAACGCAATATTAAAAAAATTGCAGGAAATCGAAAGGAGGCGACGCTAAGCGGAGTAAAATTAGAAGATAAGTTCATTGCGATCAAAGAATTGCATGAGGAAGAAAAGTATAGTATCAGTGATATTTGCAAGGCTATGAGCATAGTACGATCTTCATACTACAAATGGCTTAAACGCAAGCCCAGCAATCGTCAGCTTGAAAACGAAGATTTAGCGAAAAAGATTAAAGATATGCATAAAAAGCATAATGGTATTCTTGGAAGTCGTAGAATGATGATATTCATAAATAGAGAATATGAAACCAATTACAATCATAAGCGAATCCGAAGAATCATGAGAATATTAGGTATCTCATCAATAATACGCAGAAAACGTAATTGTTGCACAGTTCGTTCACCAAAGGAACAGGCAGCGGAGAATATTCTTGAAAGAGATTTTACGGCTGATACCTATAATGAAAAATGGCTTACTGATGTGACAGAATTTAAATATGGTATAGATAAAAAAGCTTATTTAAGTGCGATATTAGATTTAGGAGATAAGCATATAGTTGCATGGGTGCTCGGACATAACAACAATAATGAATTGGTGTTCAGAAATTTTGATATGGCTGTTAAAGCCAATCCGGAAGCGCATCCGATATTTCATAGCGACCGAGGATTTCAATATACAAGCCCAAAATTTATTGCAAAACTCAAAAAGGCAGATATGACCAGAAGTATGTCAAGGGTAGGAAAATGTATTGACAACGGACCAATGGAAGGATTCTGGGGTATACTAAAGACAGAAATGTATTATCTTAATTACTTTGAGACATATGAGGAATTAGAGAAAGCAATAGCTCAATACATACATTATTACAATTATGAAAGGTATCAAGAAGGTTTGAATAACATGACACCAATGGAATATCATGCTTATTTGGACGCAGCATAAGATTACAAAATACACAAATACCGTACCCAGAAATTGGGCACGGTATCTAAAAATTTTTGTTATTTAGTCT
>JAUNDJ010000094.1 GCA_030526175.1 Bacillota bacterium | reverse complement strand
TTCGCAAACGAAGACAGAAATGTCTTCCAGAAGCTCCCTGTTCTTAACGAAGTGTTAGAGGGAGTAGTTCACGTGATGGGAACGTGTTTTCTCAAGAGACACTCTATCGGTATTGGAATTTTTACAAGAATAAAGCGAGTAATTCCATCTATAAAATAGTGAATGCCAAAGAGATGGATTCTGTATATTTAGGATGTTGAGATGGCTATCGATTGTTTACTTGTTTCTAAAAATGCTTCGAGTAGTTAGCGGGCTTTTTAGCTCGTTTTTTTTGTGCTACAATACTTTCCGTTAGGAAGGGAAGCGTTATGTTTAAGAAATTTCAAGATGTATTTAAGGAAAACTCCTCGTACAAGGTATTTTTTATTTCTTTATTGATTACGGGCTTAGGCTATGGAATTTATAAGGGAATCATTGACAACTATTTAGCGGAAATTGTTGGAATGAGCGAATTTGATCGTGGAGTTGCTGAGTTTTTCAGGGAATTACCCGGATTAATGTTAGTATTTATTTTAGCTGTATTTTACATGTTTTCAGCGGAAAAGCTTTATAAGATTGGAGCTATGATTATGGTTCTTGGTCTTGGGATGCAGTCGATTATTCCACCAAGTAAAGTACTCGTGATCTTGGCTGTTTGTATTTATTCTTTGGGAGAACATATCCAATTGGGAATGAAAAATACGTTGACGCTGGAATACGCAAAGGAAGAAAAGGCTGGTGAAGCCTTAGGTCACCAAAGTGCTATTTATCAAATTGGAACTTTAGCAGGATTCATTGTGATCATTGTTGCGTTTTTCTTTTTAGGTAATAAAAAACCATATCAGATTTTTTTTGTGATCTCGGCTATATTGATGGTTTTAGGTTTATTTTTTGCCCTAAAGATTCAAGGGAATAGTGAAACGGACAAATCGAAAAGTCGATTCTATTTTCGTAAAAAGTTTACGAAATACTATATGTTAGAAATCTTCTATGGAGCACGTAAACAAGTTTTCTTCACATTTGGTCCTTATGTATTGATTTTATTCTATGGAGCCAATGCCACTGTCATCAGTATGTTGTTTGCGATTTCAGCAATTAGTTGTTACTTTATTGCACCATTAGTCGGAAAACTAATTGATAAGGTTGGTTATAAAACAATTATGGTTACGGATACATTGGTATTAGTTATTGTTTGTTTCTTCTATGGCTTTGCCCATCATTTATTTCCAATGCATATTGCCTTTATCGTATGTTGTATCAACTATATCTTGGATTCAGTGATTTCTTTGGCTTCAATGGCAAGCAACGTTTATGTACAAGATATTAGCGATGATAAAGAAGAAATGCGTGCAACTATTTCGACAGGAATTTCTGTTAACCATATGATTACTATTTTAATTGCCTTATTTGGTGGATGGATCTGGCAAACGTTGGGAATGGAAACCTTATTTATGTGTTCAGCTGTATTAGGACTTTGTAACAGTGCTTATGCTGCAACAATCCAAACAAAAAAAGAGATGAAGAAGTAAATTTTTGCTTCTTCATCTTTTTCTTTTTTTAGAACAAGGAATCCATAGAATGAACTAAGATATGTCCTTTTGCGGTTTTTAATGCTTCCGTGATAGTTTCACACACAAATTCTTTTCCTACTTTATCAATAAGACCCGCTTTTTCTAAAGCTTTATAAGGTTGTTCGTTCACGTGAGAAAGGATAACTTGTGTACCATGTTTTTCACATGCTTCAATAATATTTTCTAATGAAATAATACTTGTAACGTCTAAACTTGGAACACTTCGCATACGAATAATCAAACATTTTGTGTGTTTTCCTAAGGTAATGTTTTCTAAGATTTCAGCGGCTCCAAAGAATAATGGACCAGAAATTTCATAAACACGAATGCTTCTTGGAATGGATAATAAATCTTTTGCGGTTTGATTATCGTCTTCTTGCCAGCTTAATACATTTGTTTCATCGCTGATTCGTTTAATAAACAACATACAAGCAACGACCATTCCGACTTCAATCGCAACAACTAAGTCGAATACGATTGTTAAGACAAAGGTTAAGAATAATACGACTAAGTCACTTTTTGGAGCGATTTTACAATATTTCACAAAAGAGCGCCATTGACACATATTGTATGCCACCATGAATAAGATAGCGGCAATGGTTGGCATTGGAATCCATGCAGCATATGGCATTAATAATACTAGGATAAATACCAATGTGATTGCGTGAACCATTCCTGAAATAGGAGTACGACCGCCGTTTTTAATATTGGCAGCAGTACGGGCAATCGCACCTGTGGCAGGGATACCTCCAAATAAAGCCGATCCTATGTTTCCGATACCTTGTGCAATTAATTCTGTATTGGAACGGTGTTTTGTACCAACCATACCATCGGCAACAACACAAGATAATAACGATTCGATGGCGGCTAAGATGGCAATCACAAAACCGTTTGAGAATTGTTCTTTAATCAATCCAAATGAAATATTTGGCATTGTGAAAGAAGGAAGGGCATTGCTGATGGAATATAAATCACCAATCGTATTGACTTGTAAGTGCAATCCTTTTACTAAGACAATACCGACGATAACCGCAATCAATGAACTTGGAATGGTTTTTGAAACCTTTGGCCAAACAATTTGAACAGCAAAACAGACTAGACCTACGATTAAAGCCATAACATTGATTGTTCCAAAATGTTCAATGAAAGCTTCAATTTTTTCCATGGTTTCAATAGGAGAAACACCGGCAGCGTATGTAATCCCAAAAAAGTCTTTGAATTGACCAACTAAAATAGTGACGGCAATTCCGGCTGTAAATCCGGTTGTGATTGTACTAGGAATAAATTTGATTAAAGTTCCGACTTTAAAAATCCCCATTAATACTAATAAGATACCTGCAATGATGGTTGCGACGATTAATCCATCCATTCCAGATGTCGCAACGATTCCGGCTACAATTGTCGCAAACGCGGCTGTAGGACCAGCAATCTGAACCGTACTACCACCAAAAAAGGAAATTAGGAAACCTGCGATAATCGCTGTATATAACCCTTGTTCTGGGCTTACCCCGGAAGCTAATGCTAGGGCAATCGATAGTGGTAAAGCAATAATCGCAACAATAATACCAGCAATGATATCTTTGATACATTGCTCTTTCGAGTAGGATTTTAAACTACTCCACAACATTGGTTGAAAAATTTTCATAACTTTACTCTCTCTTTTCTGTTTTTTTCAAACGAAACTATTTTAGCACATAGTTAAGAAAGTTTAAGGAATTTTTTTATAAATTCAGTTTTCACAATTCTAACAAAATATTATAATAAGGATAACAATACTTCGGAGGAAAATATAATATGAACATGAACATGGAGTGGATTGCCGATCCACGCATTTTTCAAGTGAATCGACTTGATCCAAAGGCTTATTTAAAGACGTATCGTACCAAAGAAGAATGTGCACAAAAAGCGACATCGTTACGAAGATCATTAAATGGTACGTGGAAGTTTGAATATGCACAAAGTTTGGAATCTTGTAGTAAAAACTTTTATCAAATGGATGTAGATTGCTCAGCCTGGGATGATATTCAAGTACCTGGACATATTCAATGCCAAGGATATGGAAACTATATGTATGTAAACCAAACATATCCATGGTCGGGTAGTGAAGAAATCCTTCCTGGTCAAATTCCTAAGTGGAATCCAGTTGGAAGTTATGTTCGCACAATTGAAATTAGTGAAGCAGACAAAAAAGAACAAATTCAAATTTGTTTCCATGGTGTGGAAAGTGCCTTTGCGCTATGGGTGAATGGAGAATTTATTGGTTATTCCGAAAGCTCGTTTGATGCTTCTTATTTTGATTTATCAAATGTATTACGCGTGGGTTCTAATAAAATAGCCTTACAAGTGTATCGTTTTAGTAGCGGAAGCTGGATTGAAGATCAAGACTTCTTTAGATTTTCAGGAATCTTCCGTGATGTGGAATTGGTTTTTATTCCAAAAACACATTTAGACGATTTAAAAGTGACAACACCATTATTTGATCAATATACGAGAGCGCAAGTTGTGGTAGATGCAAGCATTGTAGGAGAGATAGAAAACGCAAAAGTGAATTTTGTGTTAATGAAAGATGACGAAGTAATCAGCTATACATCGTGTGAAGCGTCTGAAAATTTATCTGTTACTTTTGATGTTGTCAATCCAAATCTTTGGTCAGCGGAAAAACCAAACTTATACGAATTAATTGTTGAAGTGGTAAATGAAGAGGTTCTTGTTGAAATCACGAGCCAACATGTGGGTATTCGTGAATTTAAATTGGACGAAGGATTGATGAAAATTAACGGAAAACGTATTGTTTTCCATGGGGTAAATCGTCACGAATTCTCTCCAGAAACAGGTCGTGTTGTTGGTTATGAACAAACAAAAGAAGACTTGTTGATTATGAAAGACAACAATATCAATGCCCTTCGTACATCTCACTATCCGAACCAAACGTTTGTCTACAATTTATGCGATGAATTGGGATTGTATTGTATTGATGAAGTCAACTTAGAAACACATGGAACTTGGCAAGGACACTTTGACTTGGAACATATCATTCCTCGAGATGAAGAATGCTGGTTAGGTGCTATTTTGGACCGTGCTAAATGTATGTTAGAACGCGATAAAAACCACCCATCTATCATTATTTGGTCTTGTGGAAATGAATCTTTTGGTGGAAAAGTGATTTGGGAAGAATCGGAATATTTACGTCATGCCGATCCAACTCGTTTGGTTCATTATGAAAGCTTATATCAAGAAGAATTATTATTAGGATATCGTACTTATCCTGCGACTAGCGATATGGAATCGCAAATGTACACACCAGCGGACGAATGTGCCCAATTTATTGAAGAACGTCAAGATAAACCATTCTTATTGTGTGAATACTCTCACGCTATGGGAAATAGTAATGGTGGTCTTTTCAAATATACGGATATGGAAGAAACCATCCCTCGTTACCAAGGTGGATTTATTTGGGACTTTGTCGATCAAGCAATGTATGACAAAGATGGTATCTTGCGTTATGGTGGCGATTTTAAAGATCGTCCAAGTGATTATGACTTCTGTGGAGATGGAATCGTTTTTGCCGATCGTACGATTACACCAAAGATGCAAGAAGTTAAATATTGTTACCAATATGTATTAATGGATATTGATGAATCGGTTATTAAGATCAAAAATAATTATTTATTCACGAATTTAAACGAATATACATTGCAGTTTGATTTATATAAACAAGGTCAATTGTTAGATACAAAAAAAGCGAATGTGTATTTGGAACCTGGTAAGACGATCAATTTAGCGAACCCATTTACCGTTCATCCTTGTCCGAAACAAATCTATATGATCGCACGTGTTATGGATTCGAATGGTCATGAAGTTGCTCACGAACAATATATTTACGAAAACAAGATTGATAGTACTTCCCATGCTCAAAAAGCTGTACGAATTGTTGAGGATTTCCAAGATATTGGTGTTATTGGAGAAGATTTTAGTGTGAAATTCCACAAGGGTAAAGGATTGACTTCGTACAAAGTTGGCGGAGAAGAAATGATTCGTTTGATTCCAAGACCAAACTTCTATCGTCCTCAAACAAACAATGATGTAGAATGTCAACATGGTTTCCGTTACGCTCCTTGGCTACCAGCTAGTATGTATGCTCTTTGCCAATTTGTGAAAGTCGAAAAAGAAAAAAATGTATGTAAAGTATATTTTGATTACCAACTTCCAAATTTAGGAGAAGAAAAGGTACATGTCATGTATACAATTTATGGCGATGGAGAAGTTGTATTGGATATGGATTATCAACCAGTAGCGGAAAATGTTCCAATGCCAGCTTTTGGAATGATGTTTAATTTATATAAAGAATACGATACAGTAAAATACTTCGGTTATGGTCCGGATGAAAATCACATTGATCGAAACAAAGGGGCATTACTTGGAGAATATAAATACAAAGTAGTGGACAATGTAACTCCATACTTGTATCCACAAGAATGTGGTAACCGTACGAATGTACAAATTATCAATGTATCAAATGGTAAACATTACTTTGAAATTCGTGGTAAGGATTTAGAATTCTCGGCTTTACCATATACACCTTTTGAAATTGAAAACGCTCGTCACCACGATGAATTCCCAATCCCTTACCAAACCGTTGTTTGCGTGTACGAAACACAAATGGGAGTTGGAGGAGATAATACTTGGGGAGCTCGTGTTCATGACGAATTCTTATTAGCCAACGATCAAGTACATCACTTATCTATCTCAATTCGCGGAAAATAGGAGAAGAGGTCTTAGGACCTTTTCTTTTTTTTCGAAAAAAAGTATACTTGTAGGAAAAGGTTTGGGTGAGAGTATGAGTGAAATAGTAATTCGAGATGTGCGAATGGAAGATGTTGGGGCTTTGTTAGACATTTATTCCTATTATGTAGAAAATACAGTGATCACTTTTGAGTACGAAGTTCCGAGTGTAGAAGAGTTTTCAAATCGTATTCGAAACATCACGGAAACATATCCATATATTGTTTTGGAAGAAGATGGAATCCTTCAAGGGTATGCGTATGCGGGCGTATTCAAAGGACGTGCTGCTTACGATTGGGCTTGTGAGATGACAATTTATTTGGATCATCGAGCACAGAAAAAAGGTTTTGGAAAAAAACTATATGGGGCTTTGGAAGAAAGACTGATTTCTATGGGAATGAAGAATCTATATGCTTGTATAGGTTATCCAGAAGTGGAAGATGAGTATTTGACAAAAAACAGTGCTCACTTTCATGAACACTTGGGCTATACACTTTGTGGAAGATTTAGAAGATGCGGTTATAAATTCAATCGTTGGTATGACATGATCTGGATGGAAAAAATCGTGGGAGAACATGAAACAAATACACATCCGATTCAGAAATATAAAGAATTGTAAAAGGGATTGAGGAATACTTACTTTTTGTGTACTTTTAATGTATACTAAGTTACTAGGAAATAGGTGAGAATATGAATATACGAGATTATATTAGGGAACACAAACTTTTGTTTGATGGAGCGATGGGAACGTATTTTTCCCAGATTAATAAAAAAAGAGGAGTGGGTTGCGAGCTTGCCAACTTGTCTCAGCCGGAACTGATTCGACAAATTCATCAAGAATATATTGAAGTTGGTTGTAAGGCGATTAAGACAAACACATTTAATGCCAATCGTTTCTCGTATCCAGACGAAGAATTGGTTGAAAAGGTGATTCGTGCGGGTGTGGAAAATGCCAGACGTGCGATTGGACAACAAGAAATTTTTCTTTTTGGAGACATTGGTCCAGTGGATGGGGCGCATGTTTTTGAGGAGTATAAATTTGTTGCGGATCTTTTTTTGGAAGCGGGCGTTGAAAACTTTTTGTTTGAAACGCTAAATACATATAAGGATCTTGACAAGATTTCGGCTTATATTAAAGAAAAAAATCCAGAAGCTTATATTATTTGTAGTTTTGCGACTAGTCCGGAAGGATTCACAAAAGAAGGTTTATATATTCAAGAGATTATGGATGCACTAAAAGAAGTGTCGACGATTGATTGTTTAGGATTAAACTGTACTTGTGGGTCTTATCATATGAACAAGCTAGCGGAAAAGTTAGATGTAGAAGGGCATACTTTTTCTTTGATGCCAAATGCGGGCTACCCTGTGGTATTTGACAATCGAACATATTACGATGGAGACCCTGCTTACTATGCTTCACAAATGAAGGAATTGGCAAAGTACGCTTCTATTTTGGGTGGATGCTGCGGAACCCAACCGCAACATATTAAAGAAGTATTTGCTCAATTACAAGAACAATCAAACGATGTCATTCCTTCTGTTAAGAAAGAGAAAAAGGAAATTATCGATTCTGTGGAATCGCCTTTTTGGAATAAGCTTCAAAATCATCAAAAGGTTATGGCTGTGGAATTGGATCCACCAGATCATGCTTCTTTGTCAAAATTTATGTCAGGGGCCTGGCAATTAAAAGGTGCGGGTGTTGATATATTAACAATCGCCGATTGTCCGGTAGGTCGTGTTCGTATGGACTCTTCTTTACTAGCTTGTAAGATCAAACGCGAATTGTCTTTGGAAGCTTTGCCACATATGACTTGTCGTGATCGTAATATCAATGCCACGCGAGCTCTTTTATTAGGAATTTATGCAGAAGGACTTCGTAACGTTCTATTAATTACCGGAGATCCTCTTCCGAGTGCAGATCGTAATGAAGTGAAGACGGTTTTCCAATTTAATTCGAGAAAATTAGCGAAATATATCACGTCTTTATCGAAACAGTCTATGATTGGAAACTTACATTTGTTTGGAGCATTAAATGTCAATGCACACAATTTTGATGTACAACTTCGTCTAGCTAAGGAGAAATTGGAAAATGGAATGGTTGGTTTTTTAACCCAACCAGTACTAACACAAAAGGCATTGGATAATTTAAAGCGGGCAAAAGAAGAATTGAATTGTTACATATTGGGTGGGGTTATTCCTGTTGTATCCAAACGAAATGCCTTATTTATGAACAATGAAATTAATGGAATTGAAGTGGATCCAAAGATTATTGACTTATACGAAGGAAAAACACGTGAAGAATGTGAAGGCTTAGCTGTTAAGATTTCCGTAGAAATTATGAAAAAAATGGAAGATTTCACAGATGGATTCTATTTGATGACGCCTTTTGGACGAACAAGCTTAATTGAAAAAATAATTCGTGAATATAATGTATAAAAATGACATTTTATATGTTATACTAAATAATGCATAAATAGTGAGATACGAATTAAATATTATATTTTATCAGTATTTCTTGTTTGATAGAAAATGAGGGATAGTTATGGATTTATATTTTTCAGATGCAGATGATTTAAAAGATTATTTAATTGACGCAAAAAGAAGTAAAGAGGATATTGACCAACGCGAATTGTTGAATGCGATGCGTAAATTGAATCTTACTGAGGAAAAAGTCCAAGAAATTCTTTTAATAGTGAACAGTACAAAAGTAGAAGACGAAGACATCGATTTAGATGAGGCTTCTATGAATTTTGATGATGCCGATGATATTGGGGAAGAAGATGGATTTGGAGAATCCGATGAAGAAAGCGATTATGAAGATGCGATTTCGGAAATGGAACAAGAATTCGCTTCGAATGTAAAAAAATCGTCTGTGGATACAACTAAAAACTACTTAAAGAGTATTGGTGAATATGACTTATTAAGTGCAGATCAAGAAATTCAAATCGCTCGTCGTGTACGTGCAGGACAACAGGCGAAAGAAGAATTAGCGAATGTAGATCCTAGTGATATTGAAAAACGCAAAGAATTGGCTGCTGTCATTATGGATGGGGACGATGCTTGCGAAGAATTGATTAAGAGAAACTTACGTTTGGTTGTTTCGATTGCCAAAAAATATGTGAACCGTGGATTGGATCTTGATGATTTAATTCAAGAAGGAAACACCGGAGTTATGAAAGCGGCTTTAAAATTTGAACCGGATAAAGGATTTAAATTTTCAACGTATGCGACATGGTGGATCCGTCAATCGGTAACTCGTGCTTTAGCGGATCAAGGAAGAACGATTCGTATTCCTGTACATATGGTAGAAACGATTCATAAGTTAACTCGTACACAAAGAGCGCTTCTTCAAGTATTAGGTCGTGAACCAATTCCTGAAGAAATTGCGGAAAAATTAGGAGATATCAGCGCAAAACGTGTTGAAGAAATTCAAATGATGGCTTTAGACCCTGCTTCTTTAGAAACACAAATCGGAGATGACGGGGATTCAACATTAGGAGATTTCGTTGAAGATTCCAATGCGACTTCACCAGAAGATTATGCGACAATGCAAAGTATGAAAGATGTATTGGACGAATTGTTAGGTGAATTAACAGAACGTGAAGAAAAGGTTATTCGTTTACGTTTTGGTTTGGATGATGGAAAACCTAGAACTTTGGAAGAAGTTGGACAAGAATTTAATGTAACACGTGAACGTATTCGTCAAATTGAAGCGAAGGCGCTTCGTAAATTAAAACATCCAAATCGTTCAAAACAATTGAAAGATTTCTTATAAGAAGCTATTATAGCTTCTTTTTCGTTTTAGGAAGTGTATAATATACTTGGATAGAAAGAAGGGGTGCGTGATGCTTAACTTTTTAAACGATTATGAATTTGGCTGCATTCCTGAAATTCTAGATCAGATGCAGACAATAAATGAAGAAACGAATATGCCGTATGGACAAGATCCTTATACAAAAAGAGCACAGGAGCTTCTTCAATCCAAAATGCCAGATGTTCCTGTGGATATACATTTTATTTATGGAGGAACGATGGCGAATCTGATTATGGTTCGTTCTTGTCTGAAATCGTATGAATCGATTATTGCCGTGGACAAGGCACATATCAATTTGCACGAAGCTTCGGCGATTGAGACAACGAGACATAAAATTCTTGTGGTAAAAAATGTTAATGGAAAGATAACACCACAAGCGATTCAAAAGGCTTTTCTTTCGGAGACGGCTATTCCGGGTCATATGACGTATCCAAAAGCTGTCTTTATTACCAATGCCACAGAAATGGGTACAGTATACTCGGCGGAAGAATTGCGACAAATTCGTGCTGTGTGTGATGATTACGATTTGTACTTGATTATGGATGGTAGTCGATTAGGATCGGCTTTAGTGAGTGAAGGTGTGGATTATACTTTACAAGATATCGCTAGATGGTGTGATATGTTTGTGTTAGGTGGA
>JAUNDJ010000176.1 GCA_030526175.1 Bacillota bacterium | reverse complement strand
GAGGAAACTTAAATATCAAACTTCGCAAACGAAGACAGAAATGTCTTCCAGAAGCACCCTGTTCTTAACGAAGTGTAAGAGGGAGTAGTTCACGAAGAACGAAAAGAATCATATTGATTCCAGTCAACAGAATACTAAAGACATAGACGGCTATTATTTTGAGGGAAAAGATGGTAGTCAAATGGCTTTTTGGACTTACTACGCAGATAGAGAATCAAAAGAACAGATTCATGAATTTGATGAGTATACCCTTTGTGTCCAAGGTGAATATGTAGAAATATTTGATGGAATCGAACATGTATTACATGCTGGTGATGAAATATTAGTTCCTAAAGGAACAGCGCATCATGGAAGAGTAAAAGCCGGAACTAGAACGATTCATTGTTTTGGTGGAAAACGAATTGATCAGTAGAAGATTTTGAGATGCTTGAAATAATAGAATAATAGATAGTGTTGTCTTTGGATGAAATTGTTCTATTGTATCAACAATATTGATTCAATAGAGATATTCACATTGGAATTTGTGGAGGTGGTGAATATGAAGTACAAGTATACAGTGCTTTTGGGAATTGCATTTTCGTGTGTCGGCTGCTTTTTAGGATATAATCTTGATAAGAAGCACAATGATAAAGAAGACTAACAAATTTCATTTTGTGTGACTGGATAACATAATCAAATGATAGCGGTACAAGCCCCGAAAGTTATCGTTGAATGATGCACACCCCTAAAAAGGGTTATTTATCTAGTTGTATCAAAACCCATAGACATCACGAAATTGATGTCTGTGCTGGCTGAGGTTTTGAATACACCTAACTGAAAAATACTTGATTTATAAAAGGTTCCGGGTTTCTATCGCCACATAGTGCGGTGGGACCTAGGGCCTTTTTTTTATTTCTAGAGGAAAATGGGCCAGCAAGATAGTGATTGAGAAATAGTCCCGGAGCTATCGTTGAATAATGGGTTCACTATACAACGGTAAAGTTTCATTTTTCATTTACAAAGAAATAATCTATTTACAAAAGAGAGTATTCATCAGAAACCAATCGAAAGCGGGTGAATGTTTATTTATTTGTGGAAAATTGCGTACCCAATACTGAAAAACGCATTGGGAGATTGAGTATACGCTGAAATATGAAGCATTAATTCGAAAAAAAGGGGAGTGATATAAAGAACGTTGGAAAGCATATTAATATGCTATGAGGGGAGAAATATGAGATTAAGAGGTTGTCGTAAAATTTGCGACAACCAATCAACATGGCGCGATGAGAGATAAAACGCACACTAGATGTGCCCATTGGTTACAAAAAGGTGTCTATGTAATAAAAAGGTGCGTACTTTTACATGGATGCTTATTTTGATATTCTGAGGGTGTAACAGGGCAATGCCTGAAATCGGGACAAAGGAAGTTTGGATATCTGGGCTAGAGATGATCATGCTGAATTAGGACATAAAAGCCTATATAAAATGATTTGATTATATGAGGTGGTAAAAGAGATGGCATTATTTAACATCGCAAACAGGTTCAAGAAAAAACCTGAAGCAGCATGTGGAAGCAAACTCAACAAGAAGGATGAGAAGTCTCGGGAAGAGAGAAAGTGATTAAATAGACTTAGGAAAGGATCTTTTTTATCTAAGACCAGCAGAATACTCTAGCTTCTATAAGCTTGAGATGAATGCGTAGTTTTTTTAAATTAATGCCATAAATAATGTCAGTATATGTGAGATTCTTAATTTAGAATCGTATATATAAATGTATGTATAT
>JAUNDJ010000175.1 GCA_030526175.1 Bacillota bacterium | reverse complement strand
ATAAGCACGACTGCCTGTCGTACAAAAAGTGCCGGGGAATCGAACCCGGGCACCGTTTGATAGAATGTTCTTGTTCAGGGAGACATCTATCATGATAAATTTTACCACTAGGAAAACTTTTCTAGTCCCTTCCTTCGAGTTGGATGTGGAGGAAAGAGAAAATCTAGATAAGTTTTTACTTTTTTTAGAAGAATCTGGAGTATCCAAATTCTTAACACTTAAGGAAGATAAAGAATTAGAAAAAGGTGGAAGACCATCTTATTCTCGACACAATCTTTTCGCAACCATACTATATGGTTTCACTTTTAATTCGTCGTCACTTAGAGATTTAGAATCATCCTGCAAATATGATTTAAGGTATTTCTATCTAATGGAACAAGATAGACCTGGTCACACTTCTTTCGGAGACTTTATTAATGAAGTTATTGTTCCAAATCGCAGAGAAATATTTCACCTTATAACCAGTCAAATAATTAAAGAATGTGAATTAAATATTGATGATGCCTTTATTGATGGTTCAAAGTTTGAAGCTGACGCAAATAAATATAAATTTGTTTGGAAACCAACCAAGTATCACGAAAACTTATCAAATAAAATTAGAGAGTTACTTAGTGAAGTTGGTTTATCTCGTTCAATACCAGAAAAAGGAATTATTGATTCAAAATTAATAGCTAGTAAAGTTAGTGAACTATCGAAATTAACAAAAGACAATATTCTCTTAAAAAAGAAATATGATTTACTGCGTGAGTATTTAGCTAAAGCTTTAGATTATGAAGAGAAAGAAAGAATCTGTGGACCTGATAGAAACTCGTATTACAAGACTGATCACGATGCTACAGCCATGTGTTTAAAACAGGATTATTATTCAGGGCTTGGTTCTAGTATGCACGCAGCATATAATACACAACTATTAGTATCTAAAGGAATAATATGCACCTATTATGTATCGCAATCTAGAAACGACATTAAGGATTTTATACCTGTGTTAGAGGCTTTTAATAGAGAGTTTGGTTTCTACCCTAAAAGAGTTTGCGCTGATTCAGGATATGGTTCATTAGAAAATTATGAATTTCTAAATGAAAACAAAATAGAAAATTATGTAAAGTATTTTACTTTCGCGGGAAATGTATCGGGTAAGAATCCGGATCCATATTACTTGGAAGATGATGGTACAATTATTTGTCTCAATGGAAATAAAGGATTTGAAGTAAAAATAGAAAATAGGCACCCTAAAAAAGTAGATGGAATATTTTATAAAATTGAAGACTGTAATGATTGTGGATTCAAAGATTACTGTAAAAGATATTTAAAAAATAAAAATGAAGATTTCAAAATCTTTGAAGTATCTCAAAGACTAACTTACTTTAAACAAGAAGCCATGAGTAATCTATTATCTGTTAAAGGTATAGAAATGAGAGTCAATAGATCTTCACAAATTGAAGGAGCATTTGGCGTTCTAAAAGAAGATATGCATTATACAAGACTCAGAAGAACTACCATGGAAAATGCAGAAACAGAACTTATGTTAACCTTTCTTGGCTACAATCTTAGAAAACTATTTCGTCATTTTGAAGGTAAGGCTAAATTTACTTATTGGGTGGCTCCGGAAAATTTAAAACCAGAAGAAAAGAAAAAACCAAGTGCCAAAAGATTATCTAACAAGGTAAACAAAAAGAAAAATAAATCAATTAATCAACAAGCTAAAGAGAACTACAAATATAAATAAAAAGGCGTCCGAACCTAGGATTTATTCCTTAGGTTTTCGGACAGCCCCT
>JAUNDJ010000174.1 GCA_030526175.1 Bacillota bacterium | reverse complement strand
TTCATAAACTCTCTTCTCTAAAACATAATGAAAAAGACTGGACTGAAAAAAGTTCGGTTTTTTTTCGGAGAAATAGAAAAAAAACACTCGATATCTCGAGCGTCTTTTTTCAACCTTCTACACAACAATTACGCAATTTCCTGTAATTGATTGAGTACTTCTCTATTATAAGGGAAATAGAGAACAACAATAGTTATTATTGTATTCCTTTCTACTATAGTGTCAATAAAGAATACTTATATTATAAGTAATATTGTCGAATTAACCAAAATAGTGTCCTTATTGACACATCATGAAAAAAGAAACTCGTATTGAGTTTCTTAGGGGACATCTTATTTTTTCACAAATATTATTTGCATACCGTCTTCTTCTAAGACTAAATTTCCGTCTTTTTCCGTAAGGATGACATCTCCATTATCGAGAGAAACACCTGTTTCTGTTTCATCCCACTTACCGGATTTTTCTTCTTCAGAAGTTGTAATGGTTGCTTTCCCTTTCCCGTCTAAGTTTAATTCGAATTTTCCATAAATGGATTCAACAGAAAGCTCATAATCACCATATACTACTGTAGTACCAACCCATGTACCACAATAGTTACTGTTTGATAGATCTTTTCCACAAGCGACTAAGAAGAACATCGAAAATGCACAAAATAAGGATAATAGTTTTTTCATGATTAAGGGCTCCTTTCATTTTTATCTTTATTATAAAGGACTTCTTTTTGAATAGAAATCGATTTCTTATTTTGTTCAAAATTCAGCTTGTTCTAGGGATTAGACTTTTCTTTGACAATAGATTATAATGCGATTATACAAATAAGGAGGGTGATATTTTTATGAATAAGATATTACAAAATTTAATTGTAGCAGGATTAGCCATTTCAATGGTTGGTTGTGGAGGAAACAAAGAAAAAGAATCGGTTTCTTCACCAACAACATCGACAGATAAAACAGAAGAAGTAAAAAAACAAGAGAATACGAAAACAACAGAAACGGAAGAAAAGAAAACAACGACATCAAATACGTCGAAAGAAACTTCTTTAGATGACGAAGATGATCCTATTACACCAAAAGAACAAAAAGCGAAAGAACAAGGATATGTTGCGGATAAATCAAAATTCCCAAAAGGAGAATATTATATCGCAAAATCTGGAATGCACGTTCGTAAGAGAACATCGGTAGAATCAACAGAAGTATATACGGGCTTCCCAGTAGGAACGGTTCTTCAAATTACTTCGACAAAAAATGGAGAAAAAGATCCTTCAACCGTTTGGGGAAAAATTAATTCGCCAGTTTCAGGATGGATTTGTATTGCGGATACACAAAATTGTTATTTAATGACACCAGAAGAATGGGAAGCCAGTGGAATGAGTGTTAAAGAACCTGTTGGAAATGGAGCAAGTGCTACAGTGGAAACAACCGCTGAACCTAACGAAGATGGTTCAACTTCTAACTTAGGAACAGTAACTGTACAAGTTGTGATTCAATGGGAAGGACAAGCAAAAGAACACGAAGATGAAATTGGGCCTTTAGAATTGACATTAACAGACCCAGATGGTCCTGCCACTGCAACATTGAGTGCAGAAAATGGATGGAGCACGAAATTTAAAATTGCTCGTGGTGTGGAATTTGTGTGCAACATTGATTTTAGTGAGTATCCTTTTATCACAGAATTTGACTATAAATGGAATGCGAGCACAGGCGTATTCACATACATTGTTTCTTAAGAGATAAGCTAAGTCTTATCTCTTTTTTGTATGCCGGGCATGGCATATATCTTGGTGGTGAAAGTCCACTGTG
>JAUNDJ010000093.1 GCA_030526175.1 Bacillota bacterium | reverse complement strand
AGAGGGATTGTAACCCTAATAACTAGTAAAAACTAATTATTCGTTACAGCCCCTTCTATTGAATAATTTCATATTCAAACATTTCGTATTTGAGTTTTGTACCCTCTTCAATGTCCTCTGGTAATAAAGCTCTTGCCATAGATATCGTCTGATTCGTGTTTACATTGGTAAGAATCGCATAATCACCATCGATACGACTTACGATAAAGTAAATAGTTTCCATTTATTGATCTCCTTTTCTAATCATTTGAATATGGGGAATATCGTCTTCTAAGAATTCTTCGGAACATTGCACAAATCCTAATTTTTCATACAAGCTTTTGGCATACGTTTGTGCTTCAATTTTAATATTACAGTTTTTATAGTCTTTATTGATCTTTTGAATAGCCTCTTTTAGTAACAAACTTGCATATCCTTCTCTTCTTTTGGTTGCTAAAACTCTACCAATCGATGCTTCTTGAAAACGAATTCCAGGTGGTATAATGCGACAATAGCTAGCTATTTTATTATCCTCAACTATATAGAAATGCCAGCTTGTTAAGTCGTATTCATCAATTTCCGGATAAGGACACGTTTGTTCTACCACAAACACATCGACTCTTGTTTTTAAGATTTCATACAGTTCCCTAGTTGTTAGTTCTTCAAAACGTTTACAGATTGTCTGCATCAAAAATTACACCTGCCACTCTTCGTGATGTGGTCATGTTCTGACAAACCAAACGACTAATTTCTAACAATTCTTGATATGCCTTTTCATCTTGTTGGTCAATAATTCTCTTGAATTCAATAAATTCATAGGACATACCATGGGTTTGAGAATCAAATTCAAAAACAGTTTCCTTTCCTGCATTGTCGATAAATGTAAATTTGCGAATACGAGAAACGGGTCCTTCTATCACAATAACACCTAAATCCCCTTGAATGGTATTAATAATAGGCGCTTTACAATCTTTTGCGCCAATGGCAATCGCCTTAAATGTCCCATAATCTAATGTCGCTATTCCGCTTGTATCAATTTCTTTTTCGATATTTGGTAAATATTCCATCTTTTTTGGATTTCCAAATAAACCAATCAACGCATTAATATTGTATACATTTAAATCCATTAATGCGCCACCTGATTTATGAACATCGAAAGCTGGTAAAATGTTTCCTTCTTTAAAAGCATTATAGCGAGATGAATATTGTGAATAATTAAATGTCACGATTTTAATCGTACCAACTTTAGCAATCTCTTTTTTTAATGCTTTAAAAGCTGGCATATGATGTACAGTTACAGCTTCTAACAACATTGTGTTGGTTTCTTTAGAAATCTTGACTAAATCCTCAAATTCTTCAATATTGGAAGTAACTGGCTTTTCCATGATTACATGTTTTCCAGCTAATAAAGCTTTTTTTGCAAACAAATAATGAACATGGTTAGGAAGTCCAACATAAATCGTATCTACATCGGTTTGTAGTAATTCTTCATAATCCGTGAAAATACCATCCAAATTATATTTTTCTTTTAATCCTTGCGCTTTTTCTAAAGATCTTGGTGTCGATAAGATGTAGGCTTTTTCCCAATCTAATACGTGTGCAGTGGATAAAAAATCGTTTACAATCATACCTGTTCCTAAAATTCCAAGTTTCATCTTCTATTCCTCCATTAATATTTTGATCGCATGAGCAACACTATCAACAATATGTGTTGCTTTTAGTTTCACTTCTTCCGGGCTTTTTGCGAATGTAAACGCAATGTCCGCCTCTTCTAACATAGGCAAATCATTATAATTATCGCCAATTCCACCAATGAGAACATCCTTATAATACGATTGAATAAATTTCGTACCAGCTCCTTTGGAACATCCTCTCGGAACAATATCGATGGAATTCTTATTCACAAAAGCCCAAACTTCTGGATAGTTTTCTTCAATTTCTTTGGCAACTTTTTGGGCTTCTTCACTTGTAGATACAACAACAGAAAATCCATGAACCTTTTCTTCTTTTACAATATCATAATCCTTTACAAGAACAGGATTATTCTTATTTTTCCAAGAAACTGTAGTCAGATATGTTTTTTCTCGATTTCCAGTATGAATCATCATCCAGTTTTCTTTAGAGTATGTATCCCAAATATTTTTCCCTAATGGATATGGAATTGTTTTTTCATACAACACATTTAGATTTCTGTCTAGAATAATGGCTCCACTTGAAGCGATATAAAAATCTGGGTGCAGTCCAATTGGATTATTGTCGACTGCACCCGATAAATATCTTCCTGTACAGAACCCAAATTTATTGCCTTTTTTCTGAAATTTTCGGATGGCGGATATGTCTTTTAAATGAACTCTTCTATGAAAGAATAACGTTCCATCCATATCACTGGCTAATATCTTCATGGTTCTCTCACTTTCTAAAACATTCGTAAGATATCATTAAATGTGGCAAATATCATCAATCCAAAGAGTAGGATAAAGCTTGCCAAAATAATATATTCTATAACTTTTACATTAATTTTTCTTCTAAATAACTTTTCAATACAAAGAATTAGTACACGTCCTCCATCCAAAGCAGGAACTGGTAACCCATTAAATATTCCAATATTTAATGACAAGATTCCAATTAATGCTACATAGGAACGCCATCCCATTTCTGTTGTTTGTTTCGTAGTTTGATAAATACCAACTGGCCCTGATAATTCTTTAAGCCCATTTCCTTTAAATAATTGACCTAAGGCTGTAAAAATGGATTTTGTGGAGCTAATAAGATTATTTGTACCTACCGAAAAAGATTCGTACCATGCGATTTTTCTATAGGATACTTGCGAAGTGAAACCAATATAGTAATATCTATTTGCTTCATCGTAAGCTGGTTTTAATGTAAGATCCACTTCTTCATTGTTACGTTTTACAGTTATTTTTAATACATCGTGATGAAATTGAATGAATTCAGAAAATTCATCTTGCGTTTTAGGAACAATACTTTCTTTTCCAGTATCGACTTTAATAATTTCATCGTTAGGTTGTAATCCGGCTTCTTGAGCAGGTGAATTTTCCGAAACCTCGTAGACAATCGGTTTAGCATCTTCTGCAACTACTCCTGTAGAAAAAGCAAGTCCAACAAAAATTGCCCATGCCAAAATTATGTTCATTACAATTCCAGCCAGCATAACACATACTTGTTGGTAAAATGGTTTTTTATTTAATCGTGCGGATTCTGGAACATCGTGAATCCAGCTTGTTTCATCCTCTTCATTATTGCTTCCATCTTCTTCTCCTGCCATCATCACATAACCACCAATAGGAATTGCACGAATCGAAAACAAAGTGACGCCTTTTCCTGGTCTTTGATATAAAACAGGTCCCATTCCGATTGAAAACTCATGACAATGCACGCCAAATAAACGAGCTACAATAAAATGTCCAAATTCATGCAACACAACAATTAGCGTTAACATGAATAAAAAAGCTAGAATAGTTATAATCGTACTCAATAGAATACCTCCTAAAGTATTGTAAATAAAAATCCAAAGATTAATAAGTTAATTAATAATGAATCGACACGATCAAGAATTCCTCCGTGTCCTGGTAAAAGATTAGAGAAATCTTTGATGTTGTAATAGCGTTTGATTAAACTGAAGCATAAATCACCTAGTTCAGCAAACAAAGGACAGATTAAACAAATCGCTAGATTTAACATAAAATTAAGTTGACCAACGTATAAGAATGATACGATAAAAGACAAGATAAATCCAAAAATTAGACCTCCTGCAAATCCTTCCCAACTTTTTTTAGGAGAAATACGCGGATTCATTTTATGTTTTCCAAATTTTCTACCAATTGCCCAAGCGCCTGTATCCGAACCATATGTCGCTAAGCAAATCGTAATGACATATAAATGATTTGGGATCAAATATCCAATAGTTTGATAAATAAGTGTAAAAACAATAAAATATGTCATCACATAAAACGCATCTTCAATATCCATGCATTCAATAAAAATTGGCGACATCCAAATTAGAGCTACTGGTAAGAATAAGGTTGCCATAAAATAATTGGCTGGGACCCATCGAGTCACTAATACAGCTGCAAGAATAAGTGGCATATACCACTTTGGCCACTTATTATAGCTTTTGGCACAATGCATCCATTCATATCCTCCACCAATTAAAACAATTAATGCGAGCGCTTCTAACCACAATCCTCCATAAATAAGCGGAAAAATGACTACCCCAATAATGACAATAGCTGTTACAATTCTTTCTTTCACGAAGTTAATCCTCCAAATCTACGATCTCTTTTTTGATATTCTGAAATACAACGTTCTAATTCTTTTTTATCAAAGTCTGGCCATGCGACTGGAGTAAAAATTAATTCCGCATAGGCAATTTGCCATAATAAATAATTGGAAATACGTTGTTCTCCACTGGTACGGATCATTAGATCGACTTCTTCTTCGACCATAAGATATTTTGACATTTCGTCTTCTTCTAAGTCGTTTTCTCTTAATCCTTGTGCAACTTCAGATGCATATTTTTGGATTCCTAACAACAATTCTCTTCTAGAACCATAATTGATTGCTAAGCACAATTCCAAGCCAGTATTGTTTTCTGTCATACTAACCGCTTTATTAATTACGTCTTGTGTATCTTGTGGGAAGCGATTTAACTCTCCAGCAAATGTAACACGAATATTCTTTTCCATTAATTCTTTAATAAACATATTAAAGAACACACCTGGAAGCTTACATAAGAAACCTACTTCCTCTTCTGGTCGTTTCCAGTTTTCTGTTGAAAATGCATATAAAATTAATTTTTTAATACCAATTTCATTACAGGCTAATGCGATATCTCTTACATTTGTAGCCCCTTGTTTATGTCCGGCAGTTCTTGGTAAACCTTTTGCTTTTGCCCAACGACCATTTCCGTCCATAATAATGGCTACTGTTTTTGGAATTTCTAAACTCATATAATTTCTTCTTTCTAACTAATAACTAAAAATAGTATACAGTAAAAAAACAAAAAACCCAAACTTGGGTTTTCGTTTTTATACAGTCATGATGTCTTTTTTCTTAGCTTCTACACATTTATCTACTTGTTCAATGTAGCTATCTGTAATTTTTTGTGAATCTTCTAATGCGTTATCACGATCGTCTTCAGGAAGATCTTTACTTTTCTTAATAGCATTGTTTGCATCTCTTCTTAGGTTACGGATTGCAACTTTAGCTTGTTCACCATATTTTTGTGCATCTTTCGCTAATTGTTTACGACGATCTTCTGTTAATTGAGGAACGTTAATACGTACTAAATCTGCTTCTCCTTGAGGTGTTAATCCTAAGTTAGCGGCAGCAATTGCATGAGTAATTGGTTTAACTAAACTACGATCATATGGTTTAACAACCAATTGAGTACCTTCTAATACTTGGATACGAGATACTTGGTTGATTGGAGTCATTTCTCCATAATATTCAACTTGAACTCTTTCTAACATTTGTGAACTTGCACGCCCAGTACGAATTTGACGTAAGTTTGATTCTAAGTTTTCAATAACTTCCATCATTTCGGCTTCTGTCATTTCTAAAATTTCAATCATCATTATTCTCCTTTTGTTACGATTGTTCCGTCTACTTCACCTTTTACGGCTTTTACGATATTACCTGATTCATTCATATTAAATACAACCAAGTCGATTCCATTATCCATACACATTGTAATTGCAGTAGAATCCATTACTTTTAGTCCTTTATTTAACACATCCATATATGTTAATGAGTTGAATTTCTTCGCTTCTGGATTAAATTTTGGATCCGAATCGTAGACACCATCCACTCCGTTTTTAGCAACTAAAATGATATCTGCTTTGATTTCACTGGCTCTTAAACTAGCCGTTGTATCTGTACTAAAGAATGCCGAACCAGTCCCTGCACCAAAAATTACAACGCGTCCTTTTTCTAAGTGACGTAAAGCACGTCGTAAAATAAATGGTTCCGCTACTTTTTGCATTTCAATGGCAGTTTGAACACGTGTGTCTACACCTTCTTGTTCTAAAGCATTTTGAATAGCTAGTGCATTCATTACTGTTCCCAACATTCCAATGTAGTCTGATTGTGCACGATCCATTCCTAATTGTGACATTGTTACGCCACGAACAAAGTTTCCACCACCTACAACAATAGCTAGTTCTACTCCTAGTTCTTGAACTTCTTTTAACTCTTTGGCTAGAGCTTTTAATGTGTCAGGGTTAAATCCAAATGATCCATCGTTCCCTTTTGATAAAGCTTCACCACTTAATTTTAATAATACTCGCTTATACATAAAAGATTTCTCCTTTTCACTAAGCATTATACACTATCTCTATATTAAACTCAAAAAACTTCCTCTAAAAGAAAAAAGGTAGTTGTGAGTACCAACTACCTTAAAGTATCAATATTAACCTTGAATTTGTGCCATTACTTCAGCAGCGAAGTCGTCAACACGTTTTTCGATTCCTTCACCAGCTTCGTAACGAACAAATGTTCTAACTCCAGCATTTTTTTGTTTTAAGAATGTAGAAACTTTTGTTTTAGCTTCTAAGAAGTATTCTTGATCCATTAAAGATACTTCGCTGAAGTGTTTGCTGATTTTTCCAGCTAAGATTCCTTCAAGAACTTTTTCTGGTTTTCCAGCTAATTTTGGATCCGCTTTCATGATGTTTAATTGTACTTCTCTTTCGTGTTCTAATTCAGAAGCAGGAACATCAGCTTGTGAAACGTATAATGGTTTCATTGAAGCAACTTGCATTGCGATGTTTTTAGAAATTTCAGTAGCATTTCCTGTTAATACAACTAATGCAGAGATTTTTCCTCCACCGTGCATATAAGTTCCGAATACTTCATCATCAGCTTTTTCAACGATTTGGAAACGACGGAAAGAAATTTTTTCTCCGATTGTTGCAGTAGCATTAACTACCATATCATTGATTGATCCTTCTTCACATGTTGCAGCTAATGCAGCATCCATGTCAGCTGGTTTGTTAGCTAATAAAGCAGCTTGGATATTGTCTAATAATTTTAAGAATTGTTCGTTTTTTGCTACGAAGTCAGTTTCTGAGTTAACTTCGAATAATACAGCAGTGTTTCCTTCTGCAGCAACACGAGTTAAACCTTCAGCAGCGATACGTCCTTCTTTTTTAGCTGATTTTGCGATACCTTTTTCACGTAACCAGTCGATAGCTTTGTTCATATCTCCGTCACATTCAGTTAAGGCTTTTTTACAATCCATCATACCAGCACTTGTTTTTTCACGTAATTCTTTTACTAAAGCAGCAGTAATTGTAGCCATGGTAAATCCTCCCTTATTTTTAATTAAGCTTCTGTTTTTTCAGCAGGTTTTTCTTCTGTTCTTGGACGATTGAAACGACGAGTTTTGCGTTCCATTTGTTTACGACGACGTTCTTCATTTCTTTGACGACGACGACGTTCGTTTTCAGCGATTTGAGCTTCAACGTTTTTGATTACATCATCCATAGTTACATCTTCTTCTGTTTCATCTAAGTAAGCTAATTCTAATAATCCACCTTTAGAATCAACGATAGCATCTGCCATGATTGTTGTAACTAATTTGATTGAACGAGTTGCATCATCGTTAGAAGCGATTGCGTAGTCAGCATCATCTGGGTTACAGTTTGTGTCTAACATAGCGAATACTGGGATTCCTAATTTTTTAGCTTCTGCAACAGCGTTGTGTTCTTCTTTTGGGTCGATAATGAATAAAGCATCAGGGATTTTTTTCATTTCTTTAATTCCACCTAAAGAAGTTTCTAATTTAGCTTTTTCTTTACGTAAGTTAGCTTGTTCTTTTTTAGTGTAAACTTCGATTTTTCCGCTAGCTTCCATTTCTTCGATTTCTACTAAACGTTTAACACGTTTTTGGATAGTACGGAAGTTTGTTAATAATCCTCCTAACCAACGTTTGTTTACGTAGAATGATCCTGAACGTAAAGCTTGTTCTTCGATTACGTCAGCAGCGTTTTTCTTAGTTCCTACGAATAATACTTTTCCACCGCGTTCAGCGATTTCTTTCATAGCGTTATAAGCTACTTCGATTTGTTCTTGAGTTTGGTTTAAGTCTACGATGTAAACTCCATTACGGCTGGTATAGATGTATGGTTTCATCTTTGGGTTCCAGCGGCGAGTTTGGTGACCAAAATGTACACCATTCTCTAACATTTTTTTGATTGATACAATTGACATAATAGTCCTTCCTTTCCGTTACTCCTCCATCACTTCAAACGAAAGCAACACAGTAAACTGTGCACGGGCAATCGAATTCATGATGTGTGTCTTATTGCGCGTACCCACGCCGAATCATTATATCAAGATATCAATTTTTTTTCAATCTGAAATTCTCATTTTTCGCAACAAAAAAATGGTCTATTTTTTTATTAGACCATCCTATTTTTGATTAATGTTGTAATACACCAGCGTTTCTATCATTTTCGACTTGAGCTTTCATTATTTTTTGTAAATCTTTGATCATTGCCAATAGTTTTCCCATTCTTTGCACACCAAAGTCGTCAATTACTTTTCCATAATACGAAACAAATTCTTCTTCTTGTTCGTGTAAATGTTTAATTCCTTTTTCAGAAATAGTAATATAGGCTCCAACTTCACTATCACTGTTTGAAAAAGTAACATATCCTTCTTCTTGTAATCTAAAAACTATTGTTTTAATTTCACTTTCTCCAATTTGAAGACGACTGATTGTCTCTTCTAAACTGACGGTTCCTAGATCTCGGCGAGAAATAAATTTTAGTGTAATAAATTCATTTAAATTGAATCGTTCGAAAAAATCTAAAAACTCTCCTTGATTTAAAAAGAACTGTTGATAAATTAGCTCACTAATCATCGCTGCGAATCTACTTTCCATTTTCCTTCCTCCTGGGTTAATTTCTAATTTACCCAAATAATGTCGTTTGATTCTATAGATAAATATCTACCTAAACGATTATAGAAAAACTTATATTTTTTGTCAAACTACTCACAAGTGGCTATTCTAATTCCTGCATGACACTCATATAAGCTGGACGAATAATCTTGTCCATACAAATTAATTCTTCAATACGGTGCGCAGACCACCCAACAATACGAGCTACCGCAAACATTGCTGTATATAGCTCTTGTGGAATACCTAACATTTCATAAACAAATCCACTATAGAAGTCGACATTAGGTGAAACACCCTTAAATATTTTTCTTTTTTCCGCAATCACTTCTGGAGCTAATTCTTCAATATTTTGATATAGCGCCAAATCTTTTTGTCTTCCTTTTTCCTCTGCTAATTGAACCACATATTTTTTAAAGATTCTTTCTCTTGGATCGGATATAGAATACACCGCATGTCCCATTCCATAAATTAGCCCTTTTTTATCAAAAGCTTGTTTATCTACAATTTTTTCTAAATAAGCTTTTACTTCTTCTTTATTTTCATAATCTGAAACGTGACTACGAATATCCTCCATCATCTCCATTACTTTAATATTGGCTCCCCCATGTTTTGGCCCTTTTAACGAAGACATAGCTGCTGTCATAGTTGCGTATGTATCAGAACCTGAAGAAGTTACTACACGTGTTGTAAAAGTGGAATTGTTTCCACCACCGTGTTCCATATGTAAAATAAGTGCCGTATCTAATACTTTGGCTTCTGTTAATGAATATTTTTTATCTGGTCTTAGTAACATTAATATGTTTTCAGCTGTTGAAAGCTTTGGATCTGGATGATGGATAAACATACTTTCATATTTTTCATAATGATTATATGCATTATATCCATAGACCGCTAATAATGGGAATTCCGCAATTAACTGTATACATTGTCGTAAAACATTGGCAACCGATGTGTCTTTTACTTCCAAATCATAAGAAGATAATGTCAGAATACTTTTTGTCATCGAATTCATAATATCTTCTGTAGGAGCCTTCATAATAACATCGCGAGTAAAATTGGTTGGTAGTTTTCGAACAGAATTTAATAATTCTTTAAATTCTAATTCTTGTTCCTTACTTGGCAATTCCCCCATTATTAATAAATAAGCGATTTTTTCAAATCCAAATTCATCTTCTTTTAAATCATTAATTAGACTTTCAATACGATATCCTCGATACCACAATTGTCCATCACAAGGTACGCGTTTCCCGTTTTCTACAGTAGAAGAAATAATTTCAGAAATATTAGTAAGCCCAGTTAATACCCCTTTTCCATTTTCATCACGTAGCCCTCTTTTCACACCATATTCCTGATATAGTGTTTGCGCAATCGTATCGTTTTTTCGACAAACGCTTTCTTTTTCTTCTGTATATTCTTTAATTTGTTCCCATTCCATCTTGTAATTCTTCCTCCATTTCTTTTTTCATGATTCCATCTAGATCTTTTAACATCGCAATCAATTTCCCCATTCGTTTCATTCCAAATTTATCGATTACTTTTTCGTAGTAGTTAGCATTCCGATTTTCTTGATCGAGTAAGAATCGTAAACCATCTTCGGTAAGAGTTACATATGTCCCCTCATCTCCATTTCCATCGTGTGTCCATTTCACAAATCCTTTATCGCGTAATTGACCAACCAGTTTGGAAATATTTGTATTACTCAATCGTAAAAATTTCGCAAGTTCTTTAATATATACTTTTTCATTTTTAGATTTTGAAACACATTTCAAGATGATGAATTCTTCTAAATCTATTTTTTCAAACGCTTTTTGAAAACGTCCACTGTTCAAAAAATATTGTTCGTAAATAAAATCACTGAACATATTCACAAATTCTTTTTCCATTTTTTATCTCCTTTTTTGTATTGCCAAAGCACGATTGTTAATTCTTTTTAAACACGATATGAAAACTTCAAATTCATCTTCACTAATATCTGTCCACAATTCTTTTAGATAATTGATTTGAATTCGTTTTCCTCTCTCACAAATCTCTTTCGCTTTTTCCGTACAAATCAAATTCACACTTCTTCGATCTCCAGGAACGCATCTTCTTTCCAAGTATCCAGCCTGAACAAGTTTCTCCACATTTGCGGAAATTAAATTGGGTTTGATTTGTATAACTTCATGTATTTCATGCGCTGTATGTAATGTTTTTTCATTAGATACAAACAATAGTATATCCAATGCGGTTTGTGGCATACTCAATTCTTTGCATAACTCTTTACATTGAATTTCATAAGCGTCGCGAACGTGTTTGAGTATTCCAATAAATTCTGCCGTAATCATTTCCTCACCTCATTTAGTTCATTTTTGAAATATCTATTTTTGAAGTATTATAGAAAATCTTTCTTTTTTTGTCAAATACAAAAAAAAAACAGACCCTACTGAACTGAACCCAATATGTTGGACCAGTGAATTATGATGTATGGCATGCCATACA
>JAUNDJ010000004.1 GCA_030526175.1 Bacillota bacterium | reverse complement strand
TATACCATAGACTTCTATACTTGTCTTTTTTTGATATACAATTTCTTGTCGGTTTAATAATACAAAAAGCACTTCAAAAAGTGCTTCTAAAATGGCCATTGGGATTCAAATAGAATTTCTGCGTGACAAGTATTCTTTTCATCAATGGTAAGAATACAATAGCTGCATTCTTTTCCATCTCTTGGCCGAGCTAAAGACCCCGGATTAATGAATAAGATGTCTTCGTCTTCTTCGATATCGCTGACATGCGTATGTCCATAACAAACAATGTCACAATTTTCTTCTTTTGCCCATTTCTTTAGAATTATTTTGCGAGCTTCCGGAGGAAAAGCTGGGCATTGATGCGAGTGCAGGATCATTATTCGATGTCCATTTTTTAAATCTAAGATTCGTATTTGTGGTGTGTCATAAAAATAATCACAGTTTCCTTCGACAAAAAGTATCTTTTCATAATCCTCTGGCGTATATCCGTCTCCTAAATCGCCACAGTGAATGAAATAATCGGCATCTAGATGATAATAGGGAATTAAATCGACTACACTCAATCTTCCGTGAGAATCGCTCATAATAATGATTTTCATGCATATACTGTATCACAAAACAAAAAAGAATTTGATTTTTTTGTGGAATACTACTACGATTTTTAGGTAAATAGATTCGTAGAGTATCTATTGGTGAAAGGAATGATCGAATGAAAATATTAACATTGAATGCACACTCCTTATCGGAGAAGAATCAAAATGAAAAAATTAAACAAACGGCAGATTTCATTTTGGAAGAAGGAGTCGATGTGATTCTTCTTCAAGAAGTTTGCCAAACCATTTTCAAGGGTGCAATCGATAGTGATGATAAATATATTGGAGAACCGAATTTAAAAAAAGACAATTATGCCCAAGCTCTAAGCAATGCACTTGAACAAAAGTACGCTTGGACATGGGCTCCTATTAAAATTGGTTTTGGAAGATTTGAAGAAGGTGTCGCCATTTTTAGTAAGACACCGATTTTAGAACGAGAAGAATTCGTGATTTCAAAAGCCAAAAATTTTATGAACTGGAGAAAACGAGCGACTTTAGGTATTCGCAATGAGAAAGGATGGTTCTTCACAACGCATATGGGTTGGTGGCAAGATGAAGAAGATCCTTTTTTGGGACAATGGGAACAAATGGAAAAACATATTCGAAAAAAAGAGGGAAAAATCTATTTGGCAGGAGATTTTAATGCACCTGATATTTTTTCGGACCAAAGCTATCAAACTATCCTAAAGAGCGGTTGGCTAGATTCTTATATGTTGGCGAAAGAAAAAATAGGTAAGGATAGTGCCAAAGGAAATATCATCGGTTGGAATAACAACGAGATGACTTCGATGCGTATTGATTATGTTTTTATGTCCGAAGAAATGAATGTAGAAAAATACGAAATTGTTTTTGATGGAAAACGAACTCCTCAAGTATCGGATCATTATGGTGTATTTGTAACAATCGAAGAATAGATGGAAATGTTTATATAGAATCCGAAATGTGTATTATAATTAAAGAAACATGGAGGAAATCTTATGGGTGAACAATTTGTGACATTAAATAATGAGAATCTAGAACGAGAACATATTTGTTGTGCAATTGCTGATAAGAAACACCAAGAAGGTGTATCGATTAAGAAAGCATGGTTACATGAACAAATGAATGATGGTCATGTATTTCGTAAATTAGATGCTCGTGGAAAAGTATTTATTGAATATGCGCCTTTGGAAAAAGCATGGGTTCCAATGGAAGGAAATAATTTTTTCTATATCTATTGTCTATGGGTAGCTGGATCGTACAAGGGCAAGGGGGATGCCAAAAATCTATTAGAATCTTGTATAGAAGATGCGAAATCACAGGGGAAATCTGGTGTTTGTGTATTATCTTCAAAAAAGAAAAAGCCATTTCTTTCGGAAAAGAAGTTTTTTGTCAAACATGGTTTTGAAGTGGTAGATACGGTTGGAGACTATGAATTATTGGCGTATTCTTGGGATGGGAACAAACCGTGTTTTAAGGACAATGCGAAGTGTATGGAAATTGAAAATAAAGAATTGACTATTTTTTATGGAAAACAGTGTCCATATATTCCAAATTGTATTAAAGAGATTCAAGCATATTGTGATAAAGAAAACATACCTCTATCCTTAATTCCTGTGGATACTTTAGAAAAAGCACAATCGATGCCATGCGTATTTAATAACTGGGCTGTTTTTTATAACGGTAAGTATCTGACAAATCATTTGTTGAATGAAAATTTATTAAAGAAGCTATTAAACAAGTAGAATTCCTACTTGTTTTTTTATTACGAAAAAAATGGTTCCAACAATATTTCTTTACATATTTGTTGGAACCTTTAAGAAATAAATTTATTCATGATTACTCCTTATTTTTTTTTGATTTTTGTACCTGCTCTTTCAAGATACTTCTTAATTTTACATCGGTCTGTACTCTTATCTAATTTTCCTTTCTATGAAATATACTTAGTAGGTTTTTGTACCTTTATTATAAGGGAATCCCTTGTATAGTAAAGTGATGTGGTTAGAATGGTTCAAATAATGGAAAAGTCGGTTTAAGAAAATATGTACACGTTTTCTGTTAAAATCGTGTATAATGTCCATAGATTATAATTATTTTAGGAGGAAGTTATATGAGTTTTCCAAAAGGATTTTTTTGGGGTGGAGCTACGGCTGCTAACCAATTTGAAGGAGGATGGCAAGAAGGCGGAAAAGGTCTTACAAGCGATGATGTAACCACAAATGGTACACACACGATTCCTCGTCGCGTTACTTACATTTTACCAGATGGTACACCAGGGGAATGTCCACTTTTTCAAATGAAATCATTACCACAAGGAACAAAATTCGTACCTTTAGAAGGGAACTTATATCCAAACCACGATGGTATTGATTTCTATCACCATTACGCAGAAGATATTGCACTTTTTGCAGAAATGGGATTCAATTGTTTCCGTTTATCCATTTCTTGGGCACGTATTTTCCCAACAGGATTGGAAGAAGAACCAAACGAAGAAGGATTAAAATTCTACGATGCGGTATTTGCGGAATGTAAAAAATATGGTATTGAACCATTTGTAACGATTTCTCACTATGAAACACCAGTTGGATTGGCTGAAGCTTGGAATTCATGGGCAGATCGTCGTACAATTGACTGTTTCTTACGCTATTGTGAAACAATCTTTAAACGCTATAAAGGGGTTGTTAAATACTGGATGACTTTTAATGAAATCAACTGTATTGAATTAGGACCTTGGATGGCTGCTGCTTTGGCAACGGATTCGGAACAAGTTAAATTCCAAGCGGCTCACCACCAATTTGTAGCGAGTGCAAAAGCAGTTATTTTAGGACATGAAATTGATCCAGAAAATAAAATTGGTTGTATGTTAGCGGCGACAGAATGTTACCCAGCAACTTGTCATCCTGCCGATGTACACTTAGCTTGGGAAAAAACAAGTCAAAATCGTTTCTATACAGATGTTCAATGTCGAGGATATTATCCTTCTTATAAATTGAAATATTTTGAAAGAAAAGGAATCAAAATTGAAATGGAAGATGGAGATTTAGACATCATCCAACAAGGTAAGGTAGATTACTTAGCGTTCTCTTACTACATGTCACAAATCAATGGAGATCCTAGCCGTATGGCAAAAGCCGAAGGTGGAAACTTAGATGTAGGAGGAAAGAACCCTTACTTAAAAGCTTCGGATTGGGGATGGCAAATTGACCCAATTGGACTTCGTAATATTTTAAATGAATTATACGATCGTTACCAAATGCCATTAATGGTAGTTGAAAATGGATTAGGAGCTTTTGATAAAAAAGAAGAAGACGGTTCAATTAACGATGATTATCGTATCGATTATTTACGTGATCACATTGTTGAAATGGAAAAAGCCATCAACGAAGACGGTGTTGATCTAATGGGATATACTCCTTGGGGATGTATTGACCTTGTTTCAGCTTCAACTGGAGAAATGGCAAAACGTTATGGATTTATTTATGTAAATAAATTTGATGATGGAACAGGTGATTACTCTCGTGAACGTAAAAAATCATTCTATTGGTATCAAAAAGTCTGCAAAACAAACGGAAGCGATTTAGATTAATTTGCCTAAGTATATTTTCTTTGATGTGGATGGTACACTTTCGACAAAGTGGCCATTCACCATTCCAGAGAGTACAAAAAAAGCCATTCGTGCATTAAGAAAAAATGGTCATTTTGTATCGATTGCGACTGGTAGACCGATTGAAGTCATCAATCCGTATGCCAAAACCTTAGATATTGATACCTATGTTTGCAACGGAGGAGCCGTTGTAGTAAAAAATTATGAAAAAATCATAAAAGAAGAATTGAATCAAGAATTATGTTTTGCGCTATTAGAATATCTTGAAGAAAGACATATTCCTTATGCAGTATCTGTGGATGAAAAGTTTACTTTTTTGCACAGAAAAGGAGAAGCCTATCCAGAACATATTCCTCAACATTTTATTGACGAAGTGATGAGAGATTGTGATTTTAATATTCATGAGTTACCAACGATTCAAAGAATCTGTGTATTAGCTAGTTCAAAAACATTGCTAGATTTTGGTCACAAGGAATTTATTGATCAAGGTTATGATATAGGAATGTACATGATTGAACCAGATGATAAATATCGTGGAATTGAACTGTTGATGGATCATTTTGGATATCCAAAAGAAGATATTGTTGTTTTTGGAGATGGAGAAAACGATATGAAGATGTTTAATGATGCTCCTCTTTCAATCGCAATGGGAAATAGCGTACCGCCGTTAAAAGAAATTGCCGATTATGTGACAAGTCATGTGGAAGAAGATGGAATTCTAAATGCTTGTTTACATTTTGGCTGGATACAAGAAAAGGATTTATAAAAATGAAAGTATTAGCATTAGATATTGGTGGAACATTTATTAAATGTGCCATTATGAATGACAAAGCTGAATTATTAAAACAATGGAAAGTTCCTAGTGATACTTCTGGTATGGATGCCTTGATGGAATCGTTAGATTCGATTATTGCACCTCATATTGAAGAAGTAGCAGGTGTTGCGATTTCAATGCCAGGAAAAATTGATGCAAAAAAAGGAATTGCCTTCACAGGAGGTGCGTTCCAATTTATTAACAATTGGAAAGTTGCAGAAGAATTAGAAGCGAAATATGGAAAACCAGTAGCTGTTGATAACGATGGAAAATGTGCAGCCAATGCCGAAGTTTGGGTAGGTGCATTAAAAGACGTAGAAAATGGATTGGTTTATGTCATCGGAACAGGAATTGGTGGTGGAGTTGTCATCGACAAAAAAGTACACCGTGGAACACACTTTGCGGCTGGTGAATTAAGCTGCTGTATGACTAATATCGAACAAGAAGGATTCACACCATTTAACTTTGTAGCCACACATTTTGCCACACCAGGATTGATTCGTGCCTATGAAATGCAATCGCAAGAAGTTGGTGTGGATGGTGTTCGTTTCTTCAAAGAAGTGGAAGCTGGAAATAAGATTGCCAATGAAGTATTGGATAAATTTGCCCAAGCCACAGCCAATTATTTCTATAACCTACAAGTGGTATTGGATGTGGATCGTATCGCTATTGGTGGAGGAATCAGTGCAGCTCCAGCTCTAATTGAACGTATTCGTCAAGCTTACCACAAAATCTATCAAATGGATTTCCCACTTCCTTGTGAAGAAGCAGAAATCGTGAAATGTGCATTTGGAAACGATGCAAACTTAATTGGTGCTGTAAAGCACTTCTTAGATAGTAAGGTATAATACTATGGCAAAGTTACAAATTAACATGATTAGTTATACGCTTCAAAGAACAGTGGATATCACAGTTGTTCTTCCAAGCGTAACAATTCCAGAAAGCATGTTTGAAAAAGAAGTTCACCACGATTATTCACATAAGTATCCTGTCTTGTATCTACTTCATGGATATGGAAACAACAACCAAACTTGGACAGGCTATTCAAATGTTGAATTATATGCAGAAGAAAGACAAATTGCGGTGGTCATGTTTGGTGCCGAAAATAAATTTTATTGTAACCAACCAACAGATAAATTCTATGATTTCTTAAATAAAGAATTACCAGAATATATTACGCAAGTATTCCCAATCTCAACTCGTAAGGAAGATACATATATTGCTGGACTTTCTATGGGTGGATTTGGTGCTTTATATCATGGATTATCCAATCCAGAACGTTTTGCAGCCATTGGGGCATTTAGCGCAGGATTAAAATTGGATGGAAGACCAGACTGTAAAGAACTTTGTGATAAAATTTTAGAAGAAAATAAAGAATTCCCAAAAATGTTTATTACCATTGGTGATAGTGATTTCTTATTAGAAAACAACAAGGATTTCCATAAATATCTTGTTGAAAAAGAAATCGAACACACATGGCAAATTGTTCCTGGTTATGAACACGAATGGCGTTTCTGGGATATGAAAGTGGAAGAATTCTTAGATTGGATCGAAAGAAGCGACCATTACGCAAATAAAAAAAGAAAAGTATAAAATCATTTAATGAAAAAATCAGGATATTCAATCACTTTGAAGTCCTGATTTTTTTCGTAATGTGAAAAATGATGTATAATATGTTTAAAGGAATTCTTTAATTTTTGAAAGGAAGGATTTTATGGCACTAAAAAATGTAGAAGATAATAGTAATCCAATATACGAAATGGTTACTTCGGATTTAAGAGAAATCAAAATTGTCGAAATAAATGTGAAACAAGATTCTTTAAAAAAGCAGATTCCACCACATTGGCATCATTCTATAGAAATAATAGTACCTATTTTGAACGAAACCATCTTAACGGTTGAGAATAAGGATGTAGTTGTGAAACCAGGAGAATACTATATTATTAATTCACAAAGTATTCATTCCTTATGTAGTCCAAATAATGTGCAAGGAAAGATGCAGTATTATGGATTTGCGATACAAGTAAATTATTCATATCTTAAACAATTATATCCAGATATTGACAATGTGCATTTTGAAAATGTGAATCAAGTTCCGGAAATCTATTGCTTATTAAAAGAATTGATTGAATCGTATAAGTCAGATGATAATTTTAAAAATCTTAAACTACAAGGATTGGCTTCTTTGTTGATTTTCTACCTTTTTAAACACACTATCAAGTCTCGTGTAATCGATCGAAAAGATGATAAGCATAAAGACCTTATGATGAGAATCACTGAATTTGTGGATAAGAATTATGCGCAAGATATTGGGGTGGATACGATTGCGGACGAATTTAATTTGTCTTATGGATATCTATCAACTATTTTCAAACAATATATGGGATATGGCGTTAAAGAGTATATCAATTATATTCGCATTAAGAAGAGTGAAGTGGACTTAAAAGATCGATCTTTATCCATTACCGATGTGTATTTAAAAAATGGATTTACGAATAGTAAGTCATTTTATCGAGAATTTAGAAAATATCATAACAGATCTCCAAAAGAGTATCGAGAATCAGAATAGTATGTGTTAGGATGTACATACTATTTCTTTTTTTTTAGAAAAATATGAGAAAAAGAAATCAAATTACGGAGAAAAAGCATAGAAAAGCGCTTACAGAAATGATAAAATAACCATAGGAAATAGGAGGAGATTTTCATGAACAAAATCTTAAAAGTTTTATCAGCTGCTTCTATGGCAGCCATTCTTGCAGCATGTTCTAGTTCGAATGCTCCAGCACAATCATCGGACAAATTAACTGGAACATATTCCGCTTCAATCACTGGAGAAGACTGGGGTTGTGGTGTAGACAAAGTTACAGTTAAATTAAGCTCAACTGTAGATTCAGTTACTGTAGACGATGTTAAAGTTACAGAAGTAAAAGAAGCAACAGACTGGGCAGCTGAAGGTGGACCAAAAGTTGTTAAAGACTTAACAACAGAAAGAACTGTTACAGATGCTTACTTAGTAGACGCAAATGGAGAAAAAACTACAAAAGCTTCTGATACAATGGTTATCGAAATGACAATTGATCCTAATACTGGTTCTCCAATCTGGTATTCAATGGAATCTGGATACAACCAATGGTCAGATCCTTATACATTAAACATTGAATTTAAAGATGCTGAAATCGATGCAACTCCAACAGCTATGACATCTCCAGCCGATGCATGGAACATGACTACTATGACAGCTGGTGACTTTACATATAATGTAGCTGAATACAAAGTTGATAAAGCAGAAACATTATTTGTTTGGCTTCACGGTATGGGTGAAGGTGGAGCAGGAACTGGAATCAACACAGATGCTGGTGTTACTATCTTAGCAAACAAAGTTACTGCTTTAGCTGGAGAAGATTTCCAAGAAACATTAGGTGGAGTTAGCGTAATCGCTCCTCAATCACCAACAATGTGGATGGAAGGGGATAAAGGAGAAATCGCTGGTCCTCGTCACTCTAAATACGAACAATCATTAATTGAATTAATCGACAACTATGTAAAAGAAAATAATATTAAAAACGTATTCATCGGTGGATGCTCTAACGGTGGTTACATGACTATGAATATCGCATTAGAATGCGGTGACAAATACACAGGATATGTTCCAATTTGTGAAGCTATGTTAGACGAATATATCACTGATGAAGATATCGCAACATTAGCTAAATCAAATATGTATTTTGTATGGGCTAAAAACGACGAAACAGTATTACCAGAAAAATACGAAGAACCAACTGTAGCTCGTATTCAAGCTGCTAACCCTGTTAACTTAAGTATTTCTGTAACTGACGATGTTCACGACACAACAGGAAAATACGATCACTTAAATGAAGGAAAACCTTACCAATACAATGGACACTGGTCATGGATCTATTTCGACAATGACGAAACAGCGGATCAAAACGGTGTATCTGCATTCGATTGGATGGCAGCAATTATTAAATAATTCTAGAATATGATTATTTAGGATGTATCTCGTGATACATCCTTTTCTAATGCTTATTTTTCTGTTACTATAAATTTGCCTGGTATTTCTAAGGAGGAATATTTATCGCCACAAAAACTGTGTATCTAGTGGATACAGAAAACGTGGGAACTTCTTGGAGACACCTATTGCCTTCTAAAACAGCACAAGACAAAATTCTATTATTCTATACGGAGAATTCGCCACACATTTCTTATGTAGATTTTGAAATGATCTTACAATACCCGGATAGCTTTGAAATGATACGTGCTTATACAGGGAAAAATGCTTTAGATTTTCAATTGGTTAGTTATTTAGGTTTCTTATTGAAAACAGCCCCTAAGACAAATTATGTAATTGTTTCTAACGATTATGGTTATGATTCCGTTATCCAGTTTTGGAAAGATCGAAATATATCTCTTACTCGATTGAGTGCGAATGATTTAGAAATGAATTCGAAGAAATTTGAATTGATGGCTTTAGAACCAAAAGAGGAAATCCTGGAAGTTTCTGAAGAAGAAAAAAATGAAACTGTTGAAGTTTCCCCATTAAAAGAAAAACTAAAAGATGCATTGAACGAGGCCATCCCAAAAAATAAAAAGGATCGCCAAAAAACCATCGAAGATATTGTTGAAACATTGGATTCTACAAACTTAGATGATTTGCGTCAAGTGCATAACGATTTGGTGAAAGGTTTTGGAATGGAAGATGGGTCCAAAATCTATAAACAAATCAAAACGAAAATTAAAAAAATTGATGCAGTATAGGACCAGGCAAGAGAAGGAAACTTCTCTTTTTTTCTTGTTCTTATGGTATAGTGTATGTATGAGAAAATATTATGAACAATTAGCCGAAGCAAGAGAAATGGGCAAAAAAGATTTATACGAATCTTTATTAGAAAAGATACCTTATGAGAGTCGAGAAAATGTACGATTTTTATTTGATGGGAAAATACTTGGGATTGATGCGGCAATCCCAAAAGCGCAAGAGTATTTATTTAACGAACAAGATGATTTGGCATTAAGGGAATTGGAAGATTTAATAGAAACAGTGGAAGATATCGAACCAGTTTATGAAGATGCAAATTTTTACTATTATTCTTTACAGAACAAAGAAGAAGTATATCTATTTGATTTATTAGATCGAAGCGATAAAACGCTTTATTTTGCGAAAGAAAATTATTCTCTTTTATATCAGACATATGGGGCTGTTTTAATGGCACAAGAGAGAATTGATGAGGCGCGAGAAGCATTTGAACAATCTTTAAAATGGAATCCATACGATTTAGAAACTCGTTTATTCTTAATCGAAACATTAAAAATAGATAATCTTTTAGAACAATTTTATTTCCGAAATAAAGAATTATTAAAAATGGCATATTCTTCGCAATGCCTATCCATTATTTATCAAAACTTTGCGTATTATTATCTACAAAAGAAAGAATATAAAAGTGCCTTTTATTGTTTTATGATTTCAACGGATTATGGACTCAGTCCGGACCCTTACTTATTAGAATTATTAAATTCGATTTCGGATAAATTGGAAAATGAACCCATTCCTTCGCAACAAGAATTGTATTCCTATATCATTTCGCAAGGAATTCCAATTCCTCCAGACGATGATTTGTTTGAATTCTTCTTAGAAAAAGCTTTAGAAGTAGAAAAAAATGATTTAACCGAAGCTATGTTCTGCTTAAGTGTCATTGATGGAATGAAGAATTCATTGGAAAAGGATGGAGACGATGAGCTTCGCATTCGAAAAAAATACAATCGATATTTAGGAAATGAGATTCATAAATATCAAAAGTTACCTTTTAACCTTCCAAAAGATGATATTCTTACTAAGCTTTCGCTCACAAAGGTTTATTTACCTTTTATTAAGAATGTTGAAAACGTGGATGATTTTCCTTGTGGACTTGTCGAAAATAACGAGGGAGAAGTGTTCCTTCCAATGTACATTTTTCCAAGTAAGATTCCACAAAGTCAAAAGAGTGCCTATGAAATGCGCGAAGTTCCTTTTAACTTTAGTGATGGCTTACTTTGGAATTTTGATGATATAGACGGAATTGTCTTACATCCATTTAGTAAAGATTCTTTTGAGATACGAAAAGAAGAATTAATCGGATGAACAATAATCGGAATTGGGCATTGATAACAGGGGCTACTAGTGGAATTGGTTTAGAGCTTTCTCGTTTGTTTGCCAAAGACGGATATAATTTAATCTTAGTTGCAAGAAATAAGAACAAGCTAGAACAGGTAAAAGATGAATTATCACATCTTTCTATCGAAGTGATTGTCTTTCCTTGTGATTTAAGTCAAGAAGAACAAGTACTGCATTTGTGTGAAAAGATTCTAGATTTGGAGTTGGAAATTGAAGTATTAATCAACAATGCGGGTGCTGGAAAGTTTGGTTCCTTAGTGGAAACGGATATTACTTCTTCTTTGGAAACCATCCATCTAAATGTGACTTCCTTGACTTTGTTGACACAAGTATTTGCCAAGAAAATGGTAGAAAAGAATCGTGGGCATATTCTTCTAGTTTCGAGTACTGCAGCTTTTGGTCCCGATGCTGGACTAAATGTTTATGGACCAACAAAAGCGTATGTCTATAATTTTGCACAAACTCTGAGGGCTGAATTGTCACAAACGAATGTATATGTCTCTTGTGTATGTCCAGGTCCAACAAAGACGAACTGGTCAAAAAATGCGGGGAGAAAAGATTCTTCTTGGGCTATGGAAGCAAGAAAGGTAGCAGAAATTACTTATCGCGGTTTTCAAAAGAAACGAACACTGATCATTCCTGGCTTAGGAAATAAGTTTCTTTTTGGGCTAAGTTGCATCATACCAGATTCTTGGATTGGAATGGTGACTTCATCTTTTCAAAATCGTTTAAAAAAAGATTAATGAACAAAATATGTCTTTCATTTGACAACAAGTGTCTTATAGTGGTATACTGTTACTTGTTAAAGCGAGGAAAGGAAATAGTACATTCGCCTCAAAATTGTAGAGACTTCTTGGTTGGTGAAAAAGAAGATTTTAACGAATGGAACACGTCCTGGAGCTATATATGCGAAATAAGTAGTGTATATCGGATGTCTCCGTTATAAGACTAGAGTTGATAGACTCGAAGAGGTCATTATTGTGAGATAATGATGAAATAAGGTGGAACCACGTGTATATATACGTCCTTTGTATAAGGGCGTTTTTTTTTATAAGGAGGAAGAATATGAACCAAATTCAATTACCATTAGGAATGCGCGATTTGATCTTAGAAGAATGTGAAAGAAAACGTATGTTGCAACATAAATTGGAACATGTGTTTGAAACATTTGGATACAAAGAAATCATGACGCCTTGTATTGAATTTTATCAAGTATATCAAACAGCATTTGGAAAAGTAGAAGACGAACAAATATTTAAATTCTTTGATCAAGAAGGAAAAATTCTTTCTTTAAGAACAGACATGACTGTACCAATTGCTCGTGTATGTGCGACAAAATTTAATACTAAAGAAGGACCATTTCGTTTTCGTTATTCATCCAATGTTTATAAAGTAAGACAATCGTTTGGTGGAAAACGTAGTGAAGTAATGGACTGTGGTGTGGAATGCATTGGTTTGGATTCTTCATCCGACATTGAAGTATTAAACCTAGCTATCTTGGTTATGGAAGAAATTGGGGCAAAATATACTTTAGAAATTGGAAACACAAACTTTTTTAAATCGGCTTGTAAAGAATTAAATTTGGATAAAGAATCGGCTGAAAAACTTGCGGATTTAATCGATCGTAAGAGTATGGTTGAATTAAAAGAATATGTACAAAGTTTAGAATTATCCGATCAAGCGTGTGAATTCTTCACGCGTCTTCCATGGATTACAGGAGGACAAGAAGCTCTAGATCAAGCTAGAGAATTGAGCTTTAGTGAAACACAAAAAGAAGAAGTAGAAAAACTTCAAAAATTATATAACGATCTTCAGTTGTTAGGATATAAAGATGTGATTACTTTTGACTTTGGAAAAGTACCTCACTTAGATTACTATACAGGAATCATCTTTAGTGGATATGTTGAAGGTGTTGGAGTAAGTGTGTTAAGCGGAGGACGTTACGATCGTTTATTATCAAAATTCGGACGTGACCTTCCAGCTATCGGTTTTTCCGTAAAAATCGATTATTGTTTAGATGTAGTTAAAACCGAAGAAAAGAAAACGGTAAAGATTTTCTATCCAGAAACAAAATTAGTGGAAGTTCTTAAACAAGCAAATGAACTTAGAAAAGATAATATTGTTGAACTCGTTCAATGGGATAAAGAAGAAGTGGAGGTAGTCTCATGTCTTTAGCAATTGCTCTTACAAAAGGTCGTCTTCAAAAAAAGACGATTGCCATGTTGGAAAAATGTGGATATGGAATTGAAAGTGTAAAAGAACCAGGAAGAGCCTTGGTCTTTAATGACTCGGTAAAAGATATTTCCTACTTCTTAGTTAAATCACACGATTGTATTACGTATGTAGAACATGGTGTTGCCGATATTGGTGTAGTCGGAAAAGATACCTTATTAGAAGGTGGAAAAGATTATTATGAAATGTTGGACTTGGAAATTGGTAAGTGTAAATTTATCGTTGCCACATATAAAGGAGAAGACATTTTTTCAAAAGTTGGACATATTAAAATTGGAACAAAGTATCCAAGTGTTGCGCAAAATTATTTCTTATCCAAAGGAATGGATGTGGAAATTATTAAAATTGACGGTTCGGTGGAACTAGCACCAATCTTAGGATTGTGCGATGGTATCGTGGATATTATGGAAACCGGAACAACACTAAAAGAAAATGGATTGGTTGTCTTAGATACAGTATGTGATATTAGTGCCAGAGTGATCGTGAATAAAGCCGCTTTTAAACTAAAGAAACAAGAAGTAATGGCTGTATTAGACGATTTAGAAAGGATTGTGAAAGAAAATGCTTCAAGAGATTAAAAAGAGTGAAAAAGAATCTTTAAACGAATATTTATTAAGTCGTACACAAGAAATTAGTGGCGAAATCTTAATGGCAGCGCAAAACATTTTAAATGATGTCAAAAAGAATAAAGATGCTGCTTGTAAGAAATATACAAAACAATTTGATGGAATCGATATTGAAAATTTCCGTGTAAGCGAAGAAGAAATTGAAGAAGCCATTCAAAAATGTGACGAAGATTTTAAAGATGCGATGATTCGTGCAAAGAATAATATTGAGTATTTCCACAATGCACAGAAACAAAATTCAACACTTCTACAAAAAGAAATGGGTATTTATTTAGGACAACGCGTCCTACCTTTGGACAGTGTTGGAATTTATGTACCAGGAGGAAGAGCACAATATCCTTCTTCTGTATTAATGAATGCCATTCCTGCTAAGGTAGCAGGGGTTGAGCGTATTGTGATGGTTACCCCTCCAAGCAAAGAAGGAGGAATCCACCCAAATATCGCGTTTGCTGCAAAACTAGCCGGTGTTACAGAAATTTATAAAATTGGGGGAGCCCAAGCCGTTGGTGCCTTAGCGTATGGAACTGAATCCATTCCTCGCGTGGATAAAATTGTGGGTCCAGGAAATATCTTTGTGGCCGCTAGTAAAAAGCTTGTATATGGAGTAGTGGATATTGATATGATTGCGGGTCCTAGTGAGATTTTAGTGATTGCGGATGAAGGAGCCAATCCAAAATTTGTGGCAGCTGATTTATTATCCCAAGCTGAACACGATCCTATGGCCAGTGCGATTTTATTAACCACATCTCGTAAGGTGTTAGAAGAAACGAATAAAGAATTAAGAAGACAAACTGACCTTCTTCCAAAAAAAGAAATTGTTGAAAAATCCTTGGCCGATTATGGAAAAGCGATAGTATGTGATAGTATTGAAGAATGTATTGAATTCTCCAATGCGATTGCTCCAGAACACTTAGAATTGAATATTGCCAACCCTATGGAATACTTACACTTAGTCAAACACGCAGGAAGTGTATTTATGGGATATTATACTTGTGAAAGTATTGGGGATTATTTTGGAGGAACAAACCACGTTTTACCTACTAGCGGTACGGCACGTTTTTCTTCGGCATTAGGGGTAGATAGTTTTATTAAAAAATCGAGCTATTTACACTATACAAAAGAAGCCATTGAAGCGTATGCGAAATATATTGTCACAATGGCAGAAGAAGAAGACTTAAGAGCGCACGCAAATGCGGCAAGACTGAGGGTCGAATCATGAAAGAAATTCAAAGCTACCAAGCACACAAACAAGAAGGAATCTTGTTGAATGCGAATGAGTTAAGTAATAATTTAAATGAACAAATAAAAAAAGAGATTCAAGAACGAATTCCAGAAGTTCTATTCAACCGCTATCCAGAAGAACCTGTCACAAAGCTATTTGATAGCTATGCACAAGTCCTTGGATGCCAAGCGAATCAACTGATGGCAGGAAATGGTTCGGATCAAATGTTGGGATATTTAATTGGAACATTTTTAGGAGCTGGAAAGAAGGCATATACGATTTCTCCAGACTTTGGCATGTATGACTACTATTGTTCTAGCTACGATGCAGATATTGAAAAATATCCAACGAAAGAGGATGGCAGTTTTGACATTGAAGATTTCATTCGTGTCGGAAAAGAAAAGGATGTAAATCTAGTCTTGTTCTCTAACCCAAACAATCCAACTGGACACGCTTTATCCAAAGAAGAAGTCCTAACTATTGTTCGTGGGTTTGATTGTCCAGTTATCGTGGATGAAGCGTACATGGAATTTTATGGAGAAAGTGTCTTTGATGAAGTAGAAAACTTCGATAATTTATATGTAACTCGTACTCTTTCAAAAGCCTTTGGATTAGCAGGAATTCGTTGTGGTTTCTTAATTAGTGCTAGTGAAAGAATTGCAAAGTTAAAAGCGAATTTTGTACCTTATGCATTAAATCGTTTGACACAAGAAGTAGCGATTATTGTACTTTCTCATGCGAAAGAATTTGAAGAATCGACAGCTCAGATTTGTCAAGAAAGAGATGCGATGTATGGTGCATTAAAAGAATTGAAAAAAATTCAAGTGTATCCTTCTAAAGCCAATTTCCTATATGGAAAATGTGCGAATAAAGAAGCGTTACTTTCGTTATTTGAAAAAGAAAATGTTGTCATTCGAGATTATGCTGGAAAGGATACATTCCGTATTACCATTGGTTCGAAAGACGAAAACAAAAGGGTATTGGATATTTTAAATACCTTTGAGGGAGAATAAGTATGAGAAGTGCAGCTCTTATTCGTAACACAAAAGAAACAAAAATTAAATGTAGTTTACTGATTGAAGGTGAGGGAGTCAGTGAAATTTCCACTGGAATTGGTTTTTTCGATCATATGTTGGATTTATTCGCCTTTCATTCCAATATGAATTTAAAAATGATGGCGGATGGTGATTTAGACGTTTGTGATCATCATACAATCGAAGATTGTGGAATTATTTTAGGAAATGTTTTGAAAGAAGCTTTGGGAGATCGAAAAGGAATCAATCGTTATGGGAATTTTGTGATGCCAATGGATGAAACTTTAGCTCAAGTTACATTGGATATTTCCGGAAGACCATACTTAGTTTTCAATGCTGATTTTTCACGAGAAAATGTAGGAATGATGTCTACGGAAATGGTGGAAGAGTTTTTTAGAGCCGTAGCCGTAGCTTCTGGATTAACTTTACATATTAATGTGTTGTATGGAAAAAACGATCACCACAAGATTGAGGCTATTTTTAAAGCTTTCGGACGTGCTTTAAAAGAAGCTTGTCAAATTACTAGTGATAAGATTCCTTCTTCAAAAGGAGTGTTAGAAGCATGATTGGAATTATAGATTATGGAATGGGAAATCTTCACAGTGTATATAATGCAGTAAAAAAATACGAACCCGATTGTATTATTTCGAGTGAAGTGGAAACATTAGAGCGTTGTGAAAAACTCATTCTACCTGGAGTAGGCGCTTTTAAAGATTGTATGGAAAATCTTCACAATACAAATTTATTTGATCCAATTAAGAAATGGGTATTGGTGGATAAAAAACCGATTATGGGCATTTGTTTAGGTATGCAAGCGATGTTTGAGAGTAGCGAAGAAAATGGTTTTTCTTTAGGATTTGGATTTTTAAAAGGAAAAATCATTCGTATGAAAGAAGAAGGACTTCGTATTCCACATATTGGATGGAATCGGTTGGAAGTAAATGAATCGCATCCAAAAGCTTTTTTGATCCAACAAAAACCATATGTATACTATGTACATTCATATTATGCTCACGATTACGATCCACAAGATTGTATCGGATATTCGCACTATGGAAATACAATCGTAGTTCCTGGTTTATTTAATAAAGATAATATTTATGCGAGCCAATTTCACCCTGAAAAAAGTGGAGAAGATGGACTTCGCATTTTAGAATATTTCATTAAGGAGGCTTAATTATGATAATTATACCGGCTATTGATATTATTGATGGAAAGCCAGTGCGCTTATATCAAGGAGATTATGGAAAAAAAGAAGTTGTTGGGCAAAGCGTTATGGATATTGCTCAAACCTTTGAACAATTAGGAGCCGATTATCTTCATTTGGTCGATTTAGATGGGGCAAAAAGTGGGACAAAAGATAACGCAAAATTGATTATCGATGTAGCTCGAGCTCTTTCTATCCCTGTCGAAGTGGGTGGAGGTATTCGTTCTATGGAAGATATTGACTTTTATTTACAAGCTGGATTGTCTCGTGTAATTTTGGGAACGGTTGCTTTAGAAAATAAAGCGCTATTAAAAGAAGCACTTGCGAAATATGGAGAAAAAATTGCCGTTGGAATCGATTGTAAAAATGGATACGTTTGTGGTTCTGGTTGGTTGACGGATTCAAATTCGTATTATATTGATTTTGCCAAGGAAATGGAACAATTGGGTGTACAAACCATTATTTTCACAGATATTTCAAAAGATGGAACGTTAGCTGGACCTAACTTAGAAATGTTACGAAATTTAAAAGAATCTGTGACAATAAATATCACAGCCAGTGGTGGTATTAAAGATATTTCTCACATTGAACAATTAAAGAATTTGGATGTATATGGTGCCATTACAGGAAAAGCTATGTATGCCAAAACATTGGATTTAAAAGAAGCGATTGCGCTTTGTAAGGAGTAAATATGTTGGGGAAACGTATTATTCCTTGTTTAGATGTTAAGAATGGAAAAGTGGTAAAGGGTGTAAACTTCGTTGGTTTAAAAGAAGTAGGGGACCCAGTTGAACTTGCCAAAGAATATTATAAACAAGGTGCGGATGAACTAGTCTTTTTAGATATTACAGCGACACACGAACATCGCGACACGATGGTAGAAGTTGTCAAACAAGTCGCAAGTCAAATCTATATTCCTTTTACTGTGGGTGGTGGAATTAAGACTATTGAAGATATTAAAAAAATTCTTCGTGCAGGTGCGGATAAGATTTCATTAAACTCAGCGGCTGTAAAGAATCCAGAATTAATTCGTGAAGGCGCACAGATTTTTGGGAATCAGTGTATTGTCTTGGCCGTAGATGGAAGAAAACGTGAAGATGGTACAGGATGGAACGTTGTGATTCATGGTGGAAGAATTGATACGGGATTGGATGCGATTGAATGGATTAAAAAAGGAGTCTCTTTAGGGGCTGGAGAAATCTTATTAACTTCTATGGATGCAGATGGTACAAAACAAGGTTTTGACATTGAGTTTTGTAAAGCCGTACGTGATGCGGTAGAAGTTCCGGTTATTGCCAGTGGAGGATGTGGAAGTTTAGAACATTTTGCCCAAGTTTTTGAAAAAGAAGCTGCCGATGCGGCATTGGCTGCTAGTCTTTTTCACTATGGAGAATTAACCGTGCAAGATGTTCATCAATATTTAAGAGAAAAAGGAATTGAGGTACGATCATGATCGCATTGGATTTTAATAAAGGGAATGGCTTACTTCCTGTTGTTGTACAAGATGCATCGAGCAAGGAAGTCTTGATGTTAGCGTATATGAACGAGGAAGCGTATCGAAGAACGGTAGAAACTCGTTTGGCTACATATTGGTCTCGTTCTCGACAAGAATATTGGGTAAAAGGTGCTACGAGCGGTCACTATCAAAAGGTAAAAGAAATTCGAATTGACTGCGACGAAGATACGATTCTTTTATTGGTGGAACAAGATGGGGCGGCTTGCCATACGAATCATTATTCTTGTTTCTATCGAGACGAAGAAGGAAAAGAATTGTTTAAAAAAATCGAATTTTAAAATAAAAAAACATGGATGATCATTCCATGTTTTCTTTTGTCCATATGGATAATTGTTCCAAACCATTTTTAAAATTTTCTTCGTTTCTTCCTAAACCAAGACGGAAATGCGATTCAAGATCGAAACACGATCCTGGTACAAAGAATATCCCTTTTTCTTTTAACAAGCGTAACGCAAAGTCTTTGGAAGGAATCGAAAAATCGTATTTCAAGAACCCAACAGATCCACATTCTGGAAAAACAAAGGTAAAATGTGGATTTTCTTTTAACCAATCTTTTAATACTTTTTTATTGTTTTCGATGATATATTTGGAGCGAGTTAAGATTTCTTCTTTATGAGATAATGCGATACAAGCGAGTTTATCAACAAGAGGTCCTGTGGAGATCATCGAATAGTCTCTTCGAACATTGATTTGATGGATAAGCTCTAAATTCGCTTTAACCCATCCAAAGCGTAAACCAGCTAGTGCATACATTTTGGATAGGGATCCAGTACTGATTCCTAATTCGTAATGATCGCTAATGGAATACGTTTGTACCATCGGATCTCGATATACTTCATCGCATAAGATATAAATATTCTTTTGTCTACATAATTTGATTAACTCTTCCAAGAATTCTTGTGATAAACAAGTTCCAGTTGGATTGTTTGGATTATTGATAATAATCAATTTTGTGTTTTCTTGGAAACAGTCCTTGAAATCTTCTATTGTAGGCATCCAATTATTTTTTTCTTGAAGAGTAATAATAGAAACTTCACAACCTAGAGATTTAGGAACATCCCAGAATTGTTGATAACCAGGAGCCAGTGTAATGACATGATCTTTATCGGAAAGTAATGTATGCATCACTAATTCATTCGCTTGCAAACAACCGTTAGCACATGTGATATTGTCAATGGTTCCTGTGGAATATAATGATAAAATTTCTTTTCGTAATTCCTTGTCTCCGCAAATTTCTCCATAATCGAGAGATAGGGAAGAACAATCGACTTTTTGGAAATCTAAAAGATCTTGTAAAGAAAGGGCATCCACACAAGTATCGGTTAAATTAAAGATGGCCAATTGTTCATAATCGGTCATCCATTGTTCTACTTTAAAATCTGGTAAGTACATTAGTCGTAGAATACCTTGCTTAAGAAATCTTTAGCACGATCTGTCTTAGGATTTGAGAAGAATTCTTCACTTGCGCAGTTTTCAAGAATTTTTCCTCCTTCTAAGAATACAACTCGATTTCCAACTTTTCGGGCAAATCCCATTTCGTGTGTTACTACGATCATGGTCATACCTTGTTTTCCTAAATCTTTCATTACTTCTAATACTTCTTTGATCATTTCTGGGTCTAATGCACTTGTTGGTTCGTCAAATAACATGACTTCTGGATTCATGCATAGTGCACGAGCTATGGCAACACGTTGTTTTTGTCCTCCAGATAAGGTACTAGGGTAAGCATCTCTTTTATCTGGTAAACCAACTTTTTCTAAATATTCCATAGCTACTTTTTCGGCTTCTTCCGCTTTTCTTCCTAAAACATTCATTTGGGCTAACTTGCAGTTTTCCAAAACAGTCATATTCGGGAATAAATTAAAGTGTTGGAATACAAATCCCATTTTATTTCGTTGTGCTCGATATTGGGCTTTATTATCCGGATCCATTTTTTCCCCTTCCATATAAATAGCTCCGGAATCAATGGTTTCTAATCCATGAATACAACGTAATAATGTACTCTTTCCAGAACCGGAAGGTCCAATTAAGCTAACAATTTCCCCTTTATGAATTTCTAAACTAACGCCTTTTAATACATGTAGATCTTTTCCACTTGTTGTTTCAAAACTTTTTGAGATATTTTCAACTTTAATCACTGGCTGCTAACCTCTTTTCTACATAGCTTCCAATACAAGAAACTGTAAATGTCATAATCAAGTAGTAAATAGCGGCTAAGCAATAAGGAGACATAACATCATAATATTGTGTTCCAATTACTTGCGCACCTTTTAATAATTCAATAGCTCCAATTGTACTAATTAATGAACTGTCTTTGATCAAAGTGATTAATTCAGAAATTAGTGGTGGAATAATTCTTTTAAAGGCTTGTGGTAAAATGACAAATTTCATCATTTGCCAAGAAGACAATCCCAAAGTTTCACAAGCTTCCCATTGTCCTTTGTCAACTCCGTTGATACCTGAACGAATTAATTCTGTTTGATAAGCTCCACTGTTAATACTCATCGCAATAATACCAATTAAAATTGGATTGATACGAAGAATGTTTCCAGTAATCGCTGTGTAAATAGATGGGATAACCGAGAAAATAATTAAAATTTGTAGTAATAATGGTGTTCCACGAATAACAGTTACATAGATATTGGCAATTGTTCTAGGAAGGAAATGCTTACTTCTTCTTCCTGTGGCTCCTAAAATCCCCAAAATTAATCCAAACAATAAGGAAATCGCTGCTATCGCAACCGATAACAGCGCTCCTTTTGCTAGATATACCATGTTTTCTGCTGTGAATACTTGTTCAAAAGCAACAAACATAAGTTTTTATCCTCTCGTTCTATTGTGCTAATGGTGCAAGTCCGTATTGTTCACACAATTTAATATAGTCTTCGCTCGCAATAAATTTTTCGATACATTTGTTCATTAATTCGATGACTTCTTTATTTCCTTCTTTAGCGATAATGTAGTTTTGTTCATCCATTAATGATCCTTCAAGCATAACGAATTTTGCGTTAGAAACGTAATTTTTGGCAACTCCTAAGTCAACGATTGCTGCATCGTATTGGTTTGCGGCTAAAGCGTTCATAATATCTTGAACATTTTTAAGTCCAACTACTTCAGCACCTTCTACTTCTTTGGCAGCAATTTCACCTGTAGCACCTGTTTGTGCTGCTAATTTTTTACCTTTTAAATCGTCTAAAGTTTTAATAGATGATCCTTCTGGAACAACGGCAACTTGGCTAGTTCCTAAATAAGCTTTTGACCATTCAACTTTACGATCTTCTCTGTAAGTGAATCCAGAAATTCCTAAGTCCACTTGATTTCCTTGGATTTGTGTAATGATGTTGTCGAAGTCCATTTGAACAAATTCTAAGTGATATGTTTCACCTTCAGATTCTGTTAAATATTCTTCAAATAATTTAACCATGTCTGGATCAAAACCAACGATATTACCATCTTTGTCTAATGATTCATAAGGTTCATAGTCTGGAGAAGTACCAATTGTTAGTGTTTTTCCAGCTTCTTCTTGTGGTGCATTTGAATTTCCACATGCTACCATACTCAATGCTAATGTTGCGCTTCCAGCAAGTGCGAATACTTTTTTTAGATTCATAATTTCCCCTGATTCCTTTCTTTTTGAAGAATGTGTCTGAAATAAAAAAGTCGTCATTTATATTACTATAAAGGACGACTGAGACCGCGATACCACCTTAATTCCATTCATCGGATATGAATGACACCTTATTCTTAACGCGAATTCACGATGTTGTCTCCTAAACAAATTCGACAACATGACTCCAAGACACGTTCCAAAGCTTTCTTTTTGAACTTTCACCAACCGTTCGCTCTCTAGAAAAGATAATACTTTGTACTTCTTCTTTTCAATATCATGAAGCTATTATACTTCAGTTTTATAGTTTTGAAAAGACATTAAAATGTCAATTTGTTGGAGAAAAAAGTATTTCGTTGTATAATCAAGGGTAGATGGAGTGTGATAATCATGAATTCAAAAAGTCCGATTGGTGTTTTTGATTCTGGATTGGGAGGTCTAAGTGTTCTTAAAACGCTTAGAAAGATGCTTCCACACGAGGATTTTATTTTTTTAGGAGACTCTTTACACAATCCGTATGGAACAAAAACGAAAGAAGAAATCACGGAACGTTGTATCGCAATTTGTGATACTTTGATTGAACGGGATGTAAAAGCAATAGTGATAGCGTGCAATACGGCTACCAGCGCCAGTGTGCCTATTTTAAGAAAAAAATACAATATAGATATTATAGGTATGGAGCCAGCATTAAAAGTTGCTTGTGAAATGGGTGCTCATCAAAAAATTGCTGTTTGGGCCACCGACTATACATTAAGAGAAAAGAAGTTCATGAATTTGATGAATCGTTTTAAAGACGAACATGAAATTTATCGAATTCCTTGTCCAAAGCTTGTTCGGTTAGTGGAAGAAGAAAAGCTAGAAGATATTGCTTTGGTAAAAGAAGTACTACAAGGTTACATTAATCAAGTGCAACCGGTAGATAGTATTGTACTTGGTTGTACACATTTTGTCTTTTATAAAGAAATCCTTCAGGAAATGCTTCCAAATGTTCATATCGTGGATGGAAATGTAGGAACCGCAAATCGTTTGATTTCTATTTTATCAAAAAAAGGATTATTAAACGAAGAGCATGAAGGATGTATTACTTTGTTAAATACTTTGGAAGATCGTCTTCCTTTAGAACACAAATTGATTGGAGAATAAGATTATGGGTAACGCATGGTTAAAGTATGATGAAAAAGAAACACAAACTTGTATGGAATTTGGAAAAAACTACATGGAGTTTATTTCTAAATGTAAAACAGAAAGAGTTTGTGTAAAAGAGAGTATTGAAATGGCTGAAAAAGCCGGATACAGAGATTTTAAAGAAATTATTTCGAATGGCGAAAGTCTAAAAGCACAAGATAAAATTTACTACAACATGATGAATAAGAGCATTGTGTTAATGCACTTAGGAAACGATCCTTTGGAAAAAGGAATGAACTTATTAGGGGCGCACGTGGATAGTCCAAGAATGGATCTTAAACAACGTCCTTTATATGAAAAAGACGGATTGGTTTATTTAGATACACATTATTATGGTGGGATTAAAAAATACCAATGGGTAACTATTCCGCTTGCTCTTTATGGTGTGATTTGTAAGAAAAATGGAGAAGTTGTAGAAATCAGCATTGGGGATCAAGAAACAGATCCAGTATTTGTCGTTAGTGATTTACTAATCCACTTAGCTTCAAAACAACTTCAAAAGAGTGCAGCTGAAGTGGTTGAAGGAGAAAACTTGAATGTAACTTTTGGTTCGATTCCAGTAAAAGAAGAAGACAAAGAAACAGTAAAAGCGAATATCTTAGACTTATTAAAGAAAAAATACAACGTTGAAGAAGAAGATTTCTTATCAGCAGAAATCGAAGTGGTTCCAGCAGGTAAGGCTAGAAGCTGTGGATTGGATGAAAGTATGATTTTAGGATATGGTCATGACGATCGTATTTGTGCATATCCTTCATTAATGGCACAACTTCAAATGGAAAATGTGGATCGTACATGTGTTACTTTATTAGTAGATAAAGAAGAAATTGGTTCGGTAGGTGCTACGGGAATGCAATCTCGTTTTTTCGAAAATTTTGTAGCTGAAGTATTCTATGCATTGGGTGATTATTCCGAAATTAAAGTAAGAAGAGCACTTCAAAACTCTCATATGTTGTCGAGTGACGTTTGTGCAGCCCACGATCCAAACTATCCAGAAGTAACCAGCGATCGCAATATGGGAGAATTTGGACATGGATTGGCTATTTGTAAGTACACAGGATCTCGTGGAAAAAGTGGTTGTAATGACGCAAGTGCGGAATTCATGGCTGTTTTAAGAAAGCTTTTTGATGACAATAACGTTTCTTGGCAAACAAGCGAATTGGGAAAAGTTGATGCTGGTGGTGGAGGAACCATCGCCTATATTATGGGGAACTATGGTATGAATGTTGTAGATGCAGGAGTTCCAGTACATAATATGCACTCTCCAGCTGAACTTTGTTCCAAAGCGGATATTTACGAAGCGTATAAAGGATATATTGCTTTCTTAAAAGAATGTAAGTAAGATAAGACATCCCATTATAGGGATGTTTTTTTTGAATATCACGCAATTTCACATATTCTCTCAATATTCTTTTTATATTTTTTGACTATTATATAAACACATAAAGGGGACAAACAAAAAAATGTATATTGAAGGTATAATTAAAAGTGTTTTAGAATGTCCGTATAAGGAAGATGAAATTTGGTGTGAATTGGAATTAGAAACCCTAGATCATGCAATTTTTACCGTAATGATTCCCGCCAATACGTATAAATTTGCCAATCATGATTTACTAAAAGAAGGAAATTTTGCCCATGTTACAGGACAAGTCATTCAAAGCTCACAATTTGTGATTGCTTGGCATATTTCTATAAAAAATGGTGTAGCTACGGATTTAGTATTTGAAAAATAAGACTTCGCTTGTGCGAAGTTTTTTTTCTCTCTTGAAAAAAATGGAGTAGTTTAGGCTACTCCATTGTATTGAAGGATCATCATTGTGATGTCGTCGAATTGTTCTCCATCTTGCACAAAATCTTGGATAGAATGGCACATGATTTCGACTTTTTGTTCAATCGTTCCATCTGGATTCTTATTTAGTGCTTCAATCATACGTGTTGTTCCAAATAGATTTTGATCGGAATTGGTAGCTTCTGTAACTCCATCTGTGTATACGAATATCTGATCTCCTTTTTCTAATTGGATCTCATAATCCTTATATCGGATACCTGGAAGACATCCGAGTGCTAAAGAGTGCTTATCCGTAAATAATTCGAAAGATTTTCCTTTTCTTCGAAGGGCTGGATATTCATGCCCACCATTACTACAAGTTAGTTTACCAGTTGAAATTTCCAAAATACCGATCCATACGGTCACAAACATATCCATATCGTTGTTTTCGCAAAGCTGGACATTAACCTTTTGAAGTATTTTGGATGGAGAGAATTGGTTGGTCGCTTGATTTTTAATAATGACTTTACTAACCATCATGAATAAAGCGGCGGGAATTCCTTTTCCAGAAACATCGGCAATGACCATCGCAAAATGATCTTCGTCTACAAAATAGAAATCATAGAAGTCACCACCTACTTCTTTTGCCGGCGTCATATTGGCATATATGTCAAACTCTTTCTTTTCTGGGAATGCAGGAAACGTATTTGGAATGACTGCGGTTTGAATATGCGTTGCCAGGTCTAATTCTGTAGAGATTCTTGATAGATGTTCTTCTTTGTGTTTTTCCTCGTCAACATCCATTGTTGTGAATAAAATGACGTTTGGCTCTCCTTCTTCCGTGAATTGAATTGGTAAGAATTGGCAACGTACCCATCCAACATTTTTACCAAGCAAATCACAAGATAGTTGTTTTTTTCCTGCAAGACGTTTTCCAATTGTTGTTAAGTCCGTAAATTCCAATGCCCGTATTAAGTGGTCTGGATCCATTCTTTGAGTAATGATATTTTTCATTAATTCGGTTGCGTTAGGGATGATATGAAATTCTCTTTCTCCTTGTGTTGCGGCTTGGGCTAAATCTATGAATGTATCATTGGATAGTTTTATGGCATGCATTGTCACAAATGTTTTGGCAATAGCTCCCATAATTTCAAATTGCGCCTTTGCCATAGTCATGATTTCTAGCGATTCGAGAGAATCGTCTTTTTGAACGATTAATAGAATTTCCTGATTGTCTTTACTAAATTCGCTTGTGGCGAATAGGCGCATAGAAACCCATTCATAGCTATCATCGATATTTCTTCGATACGTGAGTGTTAATCGGTTATTCCCATTTAAAAAATACTCTTGTAAATAAGTTAAATCTGTAAATTTTTTAAAACGAGGGATATCGTATTCGTGGATCATTCCTGCTTCTACCATATGAGTGAACCATCCAGAAATTGTTAGGTCATATCCTTTTTCTTCTACCATTTCGTTGGTTTCTACTTTAATTAGTTCAAAGGAATCTTCTAATAAGTTGATTCGCAATATTTTATGAATGTCTTTTGCCAAATATCGGGCGATATATGTAAATTCTCTTGTTTTATCAAATACCATAGTTCTTATCCTTATCTAATAGTACAACATTACCATATTTTTTCTTTCATATATAGTCATTCTGTGCTTTTATTTTTCTAAAAATTGAGCTATAATGTATGAGTTGAAAAAGGTGATGTAATTATGAAAGATATTTTAAATGTAATATTAATTGTTCTATCTGCAGTTATTATTGTATTAACATTACTACAAGGTGGAAAATCCGATGGGTTGTCAGCCGCTTTTACAGGAAGTGGAGACTTAAACTTATTTGCTGTTCAAAAAGAACGTGGACCGGAAAAATTTATGTCTCGTTTGACATTGATTTGTGGGATTTTATATTTTGCGTTAGTAATTGCTTTACAAATAATTAAATAACGAAGAAGGCCGTTGGCCTTCTTATTTTTTTGGAGGTGAAAATATGAGAGAAAAATTAATACAATGTTTTCAATTAAAAAACAGTTGGAAAATTAAAGATTTGGAAAAAGAAATGAAGTTAACTTCTTCCAAAGCCTTTGTTGAATTTATAAAAACATTAAATGAATTGGAAGAAGAACGTTTTCTTTGTAACAACCATAACGTATATTTCTTAATCGGAGGAAAGGATTATTTTGTCGGGAAAGTAAAAGATATTTCTCCTAAAAATTATTTAGTAACAGATGGGAATAGTAAGGTTATTGTTGAGAAGAAAAATGCACCAGGTGTTTTTGTCATGGACGAAGTATTGGTTCATACAACGAAACAAAAAAATGAAGTGGTGAAAGTTTATACCCACAACATCCAAAATGTTACTGGAAAATTTATTAAGAGAAAAAATGGTTTTGTCTTCTTTAGCGATATCGATTACCATGTAAATTTTGTGATTCGTAATCAAAAAGAATTCTCAATTGCCAATCAGACAAAAGCGGTCATTGAGATTGTAAAATATGGCAATCCTTGTGAAGCAAAGATTATTAAATTACTAGGGAACGCGAAAGATAAGGGTGTAGATATTACTTCTATATTATATAAGAACAATATCCGTCAGATTTTTGGAAAAAAAGTAGAGATGGAAACATCGAAGATTCCGGATTGTGTAAAAGAATCCGATTACCAAGGACGAAAAGATTTGCGTCAATTATTAACCGTGACCATAGATGGAGACGATGCGAAAGACTTTGACGATGCGATTAGTATTGAAAAAGAAGGTATGGGATATTGTTTATATGTTCATATTGCCGATGTTTCTCATTATGTCAAAGTGGGAAGTGCGATTGATCAAGAAGCATATGCTCGTGCTACAAGTGTATATGTATGCGATCGTGTTGTTCCAATGCTACCATTTGCGCTAAGTAATGGAATTTGTTCTTTAAATCCGAACGTGGAACGTTGTACGTTGACATGTGAAATGCATATTGATGCAAAAGGGAAAGTAAAATCGTATTCGGTATATCCTTCTTTGATCTATTCGGATTGTAGATGTACTTATAATAAAGTGAATCAATACTTAGCCGGAATTCCAATGAAGGAATACTCACATGTGGCTCATTTATTGGATACGTTAAGAGATTGCACTTTAAAACTTATGGATCAAACGCATAAACGAGGAAGTATCGATTTTAATACCAAAGAACCAAAAATCGAATTGGATGAAAAAGGAAAACCAGTTGCGATTACTTGTAAAGCTCGAGGCTTTAGTGAACAAATGATCGAAGAATGCATGATTCTTGCCAATGTTTGTGTAGCCAAAGAATTAAACGATAAGAAGATTCCAGGAATGTTCCGTATTCACGAAAAACCAGATCCAGAAAAAGTTGATGTTTTAATGTCAGTTTGTGCTTTAATGAAAGTTCCTTTTGAAGTCGATAGTGAAGAAGTAAGAACTAAGGATATCCAGCAAATGTTAGAAAGCATTGATGATGAACAAAAACGAGATGTGATTTCTATGGTTGCTCTTCGTTCTATGGCGAAAGCTCGTTACGATGAAAAATGTTTGGGTCACTTTGGATTGTCTTTGAGTGAATATTGTCACTTTACAAGTCCTATTCGTCGTTATCCGGATCTTATTGTTCACAGAATGCTTCGAAAGTATTTGTTTGAAACAGGAAATGAGGCTTCTAAATCAAAAGATGAAATGAAGTGTAAAAGACAAGCTTTCCATGTTTCTCAAAAGGAACGAGATGCGATTCAAGCAGAACGTGAAGTGAATGACTATAAACGTGCTGAGTTTATGGAAAAATATATTGGTCAAACGTTTAATGGTACGATTGTGAGTGTGCAAAGCTTTGGATTCTTCGTGGAATTAGAGAATACAGTGGATGGTCTGGTTTCTTTAAACAATATGTGGGACTATTACGAATACGATGAACTTCGTATGCGATTGGTCGGAGAAGTGTCTAAAGAAGTCTTCCAAATTGGACAACAAGTTCAAGTCCGTGTCTTGGACGTAGATGTAGAAAAAGGACAAGTTGGCTTTAGTTTTGTGAAGTTTATAAAAAAATAGAATCCCAAATTCGGGATTCTTTTTTTACATATGGTGCCGACTATAGGACTTGAACCTACGACCTACGCGTTACGAGTGCGTTGCACTACCAGCTGTGCTAAGTCGGCCTATATAGATATATTATCATTTTTATTTTTTGTTTCAATAAAAAATGGGCACTAATTTCTTTTGAAAGAAACAAAAGTAAACAAGATGTATAAGACTTTACATAGAATTTACATAACGTATAAATATTTTTTACAAAAGTACATGTCACCATTTTATTTAAATTATCTTTATGATATAGTTTCATTAGTTAGATTACTTGAGAGGGAGAATTATGACGTATATTCAATTCTTTCTACTTCTAGGAGGAGTAGGACTTTTCTTGCAAGGTATGACAATAATGTCCTCTGGTCTTCAAAATGCAGCTGGGGAAAACTTGCAAGGTATTCTTGAAGGAGCTACGAAGAGTAAACTTCGTGCTGTTTTAGTCGGGATTTTAATTACTATTTGTATTCAATCAAGTTCCGCAACAGACGTAATGGTTATCGGTTTCGTAAACTCTGGATTTATGACACTATACCAAGCAATTGGTGTTATCATGGGTGCCAACATTGGTACAACAATTACAGCACAAATCACGGCCTTTAGTTTAGGTGATTATGCTCCGTTAATTTTATTTATTGGTGCTGTATTGTCGATTTTCATGAAAAAACGTGTAATCAAATCTGTCGGACAAGTTATCATGGGATTTGGTATGTTGTTCGAAGGGATCACGTTAATGAAACAAGCGATTGCCCCATTAGCGCAAATGCCTGAGTTCGCGGCTTTATTATCTAGCCTTACTAACCCATTCTTATTGGTATTGTTTGGTTTGGCATTTACAGCCTTACTACAAAGTTCATCAAGCTCGATTGTTATTTTCCAATCGTTTGCTTCTATTGGACTTCTTCCATACGAATCGGTTGTATATTTAGCGATTGGAGCTGCCATTGGTTCTGTAACACCAAACTTATTGGCTTCATTAACAACAAACCGTGATGGTAAGCGTTCTGCTTTATTAAACTTAGTATTCAACTTATTCCGTGCGGCTTTATTGATGACATTGATTTTCATATTCCCACAAATTTTAGAATTTATTAAATCGTTATCACCAGGGGATGTAGCTCGCCAAGTTGCTAATACGCACACATTGTTTGCGATTACTGCCGTAGTTGTAATCTTACCATTTACAGATTTTATTGTTAAATTGGTATATAAACTTTTACCACAATTGGAAGAAGAAATTTTGGCAAAAGAAGACAAAAAATTATTGTATATGGATTCTGCGGAAACAGTGCCTCCAGTATTAGCTTTAAAACAATCAAAAGCAGAACTTGTTCGTTTAGGAGAAATTGCTTTAGCGAATTTAGAAAGAGCAGTTCGTTACTTCTTTAATGAAGGTACGGAAAAAGATGCAGATGTTGTTCGTAAGATTGAAAAAACAATTGACTGGATTGATGCACATATCGTTGATAAATTAGTACAAATCGGTACGCGTTCAGATATTGTAATGAGTGAAGGACAAGCTCAACAAATTCAACGTTTCACATTGATTTCAGCGGATATTGAACGTATTGGAGACTACGCAGAAAACATCGTTGAGTATGCGGAACAATTAAAATCGTCAAAAGCGGAACTTTCAGAACAAGGTCGTTATGAACTTGCAATGTTGGCAGATTTCGTTGTTCAAGAAGTTACTCTTTGTTTAGAAGTATTTAAAACAAACGATTTTGAAGGATTAGCCCAAGCCAATGAAGCAGAAGAATCGGTAGATAAACAAAAAGAAAAAATGTTAGCTGATCACGTAAAACGTATGATGAAAAATCAATGTCACCCAACAGCGGGTGTTGTCTTCACGGATATGGCTAATGATTTGGAAAGATGTTCGGACCACGCACTTCAAGTGGCTTATGCTTTATCAAATTTCCATGGAGAAGAAGAATTCTATAAAGCACAAAATCAATAGTTATATCAAAAGAGCTTCATATGAAGCTCTTTTTTTTGTGTTTCTATTTATACTCTACTATAATGGAAAATATGGAGAAATACACAACTGGAAAGTTTGCGAAAATGGCAAACGTAACGGAACGAACAATACGATATTACGATAAAATTGGTTTGTTGAAACCTTCTTCCATTAGTGAGAAAGGCTATCGATATTATTCGAAAGAAGATTTTTTTAAACTACAAAAGATACTATCACTACGCCATTTGGGATTTTCAATTGATGAAATCTTTCCTATGGTGGCTAACGAGGATAATTTAAAAGATTCCCTGGAATTACAGTCTACGTTGGTTGAGAAACGCATCTTACATCTGCAATTGTTACAGGATGCTCTAAAAAGAACTATGAGTTCTATTGAGAATAAGACCTTTGATTGGAATACGATGATTTCTTTAACACAATTGACTAACGAGGATTCGAATTTAGCGGAACAATATAAAAATGCGAAAAATTTAAATGTTCGAATTTCTTTGCATGATTTATATTCTTGCAACAAACAAGGTTGGTTTCCTTGGGTTTATGAACAAATTGATTTTTCAAAAGTCAATCGTCTTTTGGAAATTGGCTGTGGAAATGGAAAGTTATGGGAGTTCAGCAAACAAGATTTGCGAAATCGAGAAATCTTTTTGAGCGACATCTCTTCGGGTATGGTTGAAGAAGTGCGAAAGAAACTAGGGAATGAATTTAACTGTATTCAAGTGGATTGTGAATCCATTCCTTTCAAAGATGGATATTTTGATACGGTTCTTGCGAATCATGTTTTATTTTATGTGAAAGATTTAAACAGTGGATTGCAGGAAATCGTTCGAGTGTTAAATCCTAGTGGCGTATTATACTGTAGTACATATGGTTCGAAACATATGAAGGAAATTACAGATATTGTTCAAGCTTTTGATTCTCGTATTGCTTTGTCGACGACAAGCTTATATGCATTGTTTGGTTTGGATGATGGGGATAAGATTCTTTCTTCAAAGTTTCATCATGTAGAAAAGCGAATATATGAGGATCATTTGGAAATTCGTGATGCGAAGCCATTAATTGACTACATTATGTCTTGTCATGGGAATCAAAATGAGTATATTGCACCAAGAATGGCAGATTTTCGCGAGTATATTGATTCTTTATTAGAAAAAGGACCGATTTATATAACGAAGGAAGCTGGTATTTTTATTGCGAGTTGTCCAAGAAAGTGAAAGGAGTATGACTTTGAAGAAAATATTTTCTATACTAATTGTACTTGTTCTTTGTCTTGGACAAACAAGAATAGTACATGCAAATGAACAAGAAGAAACGGTTGGTTTGACGGATTATACGGAGTTGTTTTTTCGTGAAAATCCAGAAGCGTTAAGAGAAAAAGAAGGCAAAAAGAGTTCTAATTTTAGTATTGCACGAAATGGCAATACTAATTATGCGTATTTGGCTGTGTTTATTGAATTTCCGGATATGGAAGAATTTGATATGGATAGTAAAGAAACTGTGAAAAATGCGAATATCTTTTTTAACGATACCAGCGAAGCGTATTCACTAATGGATCATGGGAAGAGCTTACCTTTGCTGTCTTTTAAAAAATATATACAAAAGTATAGTTATGGAAAGGCGGACGTTACCACATATATGTTCCCGAACGAAAATGGGAAGGTATTATCTTATGTAGCGCCTCAGCCACAAGCGTATTATAAAGAAAAGTCTTCAACCAATCCAATTGGATACGATAATTCCATTTTTGAAGACGGAAAAGGGAATGTCGTGACAAGTGGTGGAATCAAACAACAATGGGCTCGTGAATTTGCCTTGTTGAATGGAGCCATTGAATATGTGGATAAACAGATTTCTCTTCTAGGGCTAACTAGTGAAGATATTGATATAGATGGGGATGGAAAAGTGGATTCTATTTCTTTCTTTTGTGAAGCCGGAGATTATGCATCGTATAATGGTTCCTATGTATATAATTCCTTATTGTGGTCGCATAAGCTTAGTGGTTGTACACGATATATGCATACGATATTAGGGAAAAATGTGAGCTTTTATAATTTGATCTTGAGCTATGATTCGAACAAAAATGCTCCTTATGGAAACTTTTCTATGAATAATCCAACTTTTGGAACAGTGATTCATGAATTCTTTCATATATTAGGATTACCGGATCTTTATAGAACTTCGTATCAAAGTCAGTATCCAGTCGGCTATTATGATGTGATGGCATTAAATAATAAAGTGATACCACAACCGACTCTAACATATAACGTATCTGGAGAAGCGACTGGTTTGGCGTGGCACGATCCTTTGTCTGAAATCAATAAAACTTCTAGAAATGTGATTTTAGAAAAGCCGAAGTATTTGGATAGTTCGGAACAAAATGCCGTGAAAATCATGGTTCCTGGTTTGACAGATCAGTTTTTTGTAGCAGAATATTATGAACAAAGTGCGAGTAGTGCGATTGGACGAGGTGATAGTTCTGGAGCGATTATTTATCGAGTGAATACCCAGAATGTCCAAAAAGGAAATACCTTAGGATATAAGGGAGGGCAAAAAGATTTTATTTATGTGATGCGCCCAGGAGATACATTGAATAATGAAGGAAATGGTCAGTATTTAGCGCAAGCCATTTTGTCAGAAAATAGAGAGAGTATTGGCAAGTTTCTAGTAGAAGATGCAGATTTTGATGGAGAAACTTTATACTTAGCCGATGGAAGCAATTCGGGAATTGTGATTTCAGTTGTTGATCAAGACTTCCAATCTATTACTTTGGATATTACTTATACCAATCCGATTGTTTCTTTACAAGGAGAGTTTACATCGCTTTCTTTACAAAAAGGAGAACAAAAAACGTTGGCTATGCGAATACTACCAGAAGATACAACGATGTCAAAAGATTTAGTATGGGAAAGTTCGAATTCGAAAGTGGCTGAAGTGGATGAATATGGAACCATTACGGCTTTGTCATCTGGAGAAGCAATTATTCGGGCAACTACCATCAATGGAATTACCGCTTCTATAAGCGTAAAAGTATCTGCATTAAGTGTAGTGCCTATTTATCGTTTGTATAATGAACAAAATAACGTGCATTGTTATGTTGCGAACAATAGTGAAAAAGAAGGCTGGGAGCAAGAGGGAACTGCCTGGTATGCTCCGGAACATTCGGACTATCCTGTATATCAGTTTGTGAATGAAAGTGGACAATATTTGTATTCGATGGATTCGAATCGTGTTTCTAACCATTGGAAGAATGAAGGAATTGCCTTTTATAGCGACCCAAGCGAATCAATCCCTATATATGTTTTGAAAAAGAATACAGATGCCTATTACTATACAAAAGATTTCAAAGAATATAATGCATTGAGCAAAAAAGGATGGACTCGTTGCGGGATTGCCTGGTATGGTACACAAAATTGACATTCTTATTGGATATGATAATATCAAGTTATGGTAGGTATTGTATATGGAGAATAGAAAAATTCAAAAAATTGAGAAACCGCAAAGAAAAGAGAAAAAGAAAAGTCGTTTTGCGACCTTCTTGTTTTTTGTAACGTCCGCAATCGGTCTAAGCTTAGCGACTTATGGATTTGTGGTCGGGTTGTTGCCTTTAAAAACAGCGCTCTTAGTTGCCGGTATTGTATTAATATTGCCGTTATTCTTTCTTTTACTACATATCGTCTTTTCGAATGTGATTGTATGTCGAATCTTGTTTTCGACTCTGATAATTTGTGTTGGCTTTGCGTATGGTTTTGGAAACTATATGGTTTATAAGGCGAATAAAACTTTGGATGTGGTTACGCAATTGACGAATAAAACAGCGAATAAAATCAATTTGATTTCTTTACAATCGTCCGGGATCTCTTCGTTATCGCAACTAGAAGGACAAAGAATTGGTATCTCCACTATATTGGATGAAGAAGGAAATCAAAAGGAATTAGAGAATATCCAGGGAAAAGTCAATGTGGAAGTCATTGATTATGGAAATATGGAAACGTTGATTCAAGCGTTATTAAATGGTGAAGTAAGTGCAATCGTATTAAACGAAGTATATCGTGGGTATGCCCAAGAAAAAGGCGATGAATTTAATAAAATCAATACGAACGCTTATGTGTTGGATCAAGTGAAGTATTATACAGAATCGAATCGTGAAATGGTTCAACCAGATCGTGTAAATGTAACAAGCCAGCCATTTACCATTTTAGTAAGCGGTAACGATTCTTATGGTACTTTGGAAGAAACGAGCCGCAGCGATGTAAATATGCTTCTAACAGTAAATCCAAATACCTCGACTGTATTAATCACAAATGTTTCTCGAGATTCGTATATAAATGTAGCTTGTGGTGCTGATGCAGGAATGGCATGTGTAAATGGGGTAATGGATAAACTAACGCATACTGGTTTAGATGGTGTTGCTACTACAGAAAAAACAATTGAAAATTTATTGGATATTACGATTAACTATAACGTACGTGTTAATTTTTCTAGTTTTGAGAATATTGTGGATGCGGTTGGTGGAATCGATGTTTTTGTCGAAGAAGGGTGTGAAGTACAGTCTTTCTACACTAATGGAACCCAAGGGGTTAGTGCTGGATGGAATCATTTAGATGGACCTCGTGCTCTAGGTTTTGTGCGTGAGCGTTATGCATATTTGGATGGAACGGCCCAACGTGTACGTAATCAACAAGAAGCGATTCGTGCTCTAATTAGTAAAGTATGTTCTATTTCTACTATCAAGAATTTTAATAATATTGTGGATGCATTGGATTCCGCTTTTGAAACGAATATGAGTGCAAGAGAGATTAAATCCATTATCCGCCATCAATTTTCGAAATTTCCTTCTTGGAAGTTTGAAGGTTATTCTTTGCGATATGAACCTGGTATGGAATTCTGCTATGTTCTACAAACCGAGGCATACGTAGATTTAGTCGATTTGGATTCTATTTCTTTTGCGAAACAAAAGATTCAAGCGGTATTAAATGGAAAAAGTTCGGAAGATATCGTGGACCCTTATCAACAAGGAACCGCTGGTTCTTATAGCAGTGAAGAACAAGCAGCTATTATTCAAGAAGGCGAATTGGAAAAGACAGGCGAATACTATCCGGAACAAGAAGAAATATATTACGAAGAAGAAATTTACTATGAAGAGTAAATAGGAGCTATCGACTATGATAGCTCTTTTTATGTTATAATGTTTTGGAGTTTAAGGTGTGATTGTATGTTAGATTTTCAAAATTGGTATGTTCTTTTTGTACAAACTGGTAAAGAAGAAACTTTATGTTCCCTTTTAAAAGATTCTTTCGTATATCCTTTTAGTGCAAAGTTTGAGTTTTATAAACGAGTGAACCAGAAGATTGATAAAAAAGCTTTATTCCCTGGTTATATATTTTGTCTAAGCAATTTGGATCAGGATGCATTTGATGAATGGTTACGAAAAAAACCGGTAAAAAAAGGTTTGATCAAGGAATTAAAATACGATCAAATGAACGCGTTAACGAAAGAAGAAATCTTGATTCTGAATCACTTATTAAACGATAAAGGAATTCTGACTATGTCCAAGGGAAGAAAAGTGGCTGGCAAATTCCAAATTGTAGAAGGACCTTTAGTGGGGATGGATGCATATATTGTAAAATACGATTCGCAACATAAGCTTGCGACTCTGGATTTGTTTTTTTTAAACCAACAATGGAAAGCTGGTATTATAGAAATCTAATCTATATACAGCTTCATTGAAAAAAATATAGTTTTAGTATATTCTTAAGTATAGCTGAATAAAAAAAGCGGAGGAAAAATATATGGCAATTCGTACTCGATTAGTGGATGAAGATACAGATACTTTACCAGAAGATATTGACGATCTTGATAAGGTGTATTTTGAAAAAATGAAAAAAGAAGGAGTCGACGAAGACTTGCTTGCACAATTTTTAGATTTAACACAAAGTCTAAATGCCGATATTGAAGAATAAGGAGGAAAACCTATGAAATTATATAATAGTTATTCTCAAAAAGTAGAAGAACTACAAACCATTGAACCTGGAAAAGTTTCAATGTATGTTTGTGGGCCAACCGTGTATAACTATCCTCACATTGGGAATGCCCGGCCAATTGTTGTTTTTGATACTTTGAAAAAAGCATTAGAACTACAAGGATACGAAGTAACTTTTGTATCAAACTATACAGATGTTGATGATAAGATTATCAATACTGCAATTGAACAAAATGTGAGTGAAAAAGAGATTACAGAAAAATTTATTAAAGCTTATGAAGATGTGCGTTATGGATTGCATGCAGATCTTCCTAGTGTAGCTCCTCGAGTTACAGAAACAATGCAACAAATTATTGATTTTATTCAAACTTTGATTGATAAAGGTGCTGCTTACCAAGTGGATGGAGATGTGTATTTCCGTATTGCCAGCGATCCACATTATGGAGAGCTTTCTCACCAAAATATGGAAGACTTAATGGTAGGTGCTCGTATTGATGAAAATAGTAAAAAAGAAAATCCATTGGATTTCACTTTGTGGAAAGCGACTGACAAAGGAATTCAATGGGATACTCCTTGGTCAAAAGGACGTCCAGGATGGCACACAGAATGTGTTGTTATGATTCAAGATGTATTTAAAAAGCCATTGATTGATATTCATGGTGGTGGATTGGATTTAAAATTCCCTCACCACGAAAATGAAATTGCACAATGCCAAGCTTGTAACAATACGCGTTTAGCCAATATGTGGATTCACAATGGTATGATCAATATTGATGGAATCAAAATGAGTAAATCCTTAGGAAATGTTCGTTGGGCAAAAGATTTAATTGCTCAATTTGGTGGAAATACAATGCGTTGGGCGATGATTTCAACACAATATCGTTCTACATTGAATTTAACGGATGAAACTATTTCGGCTGCGCAAAAAGAATTAAGCCGTATTCAAATGGCTTTCAAACAAGCTTCTGTACAACTTCAATTGAACAATGTTGCTCCTACAGAAGAAAAAGATGCAGCTTTAATTCAACAGTTTATTGATGCATTAAACGAAGATTTAAATACTCCAAATGCGATTGTTGCGGTTTTTGAAACTGTAAAAGCATTAAATCAAACAATTCGTCAAAGAGAAATTAATTTGAATCGTTTAAATGTGTTGGTGACTACATTAACAAGCATGTTACACGTATTGGGTGTTGAATTTGATGTTGTCAATATGAGCGAAGCGGATAAAGAAATGTATCGTGATTGGAAAAAAGCTGTTAAAGAAAAAGATTTCCAAACAGCGGATACATATCGAGCTACTTTGATTGAAAAAGGAATTTTATAATGGAAATTGTCGAACATAACGCAACCAGTTTGGCATGGATCGGAGATGCGATCATGTCTTTGAAGGTTAGAGAACACTTGTTGAAAAAAGGATATCGAAAAGCCGATGTTTTACAAAAAAAGAGTTCTCGTTATTGTAGCGCAAAAGGACAATCGATTATGTTAGAAACATTGGTAGATGAAGGATTTTTTAATGATAAGGAACGTGAGATCTTAGCTCGTGGAAGAAATGCAACCATTCATTCTAAAGCTAAAAACGCCGATGGAAAAACATACTTACAAGCTACCGCATTAGAAGCTGTTTTAGGATATATGTATCTATATGGTCATGAAGATCGTTTAGAATTGTGTATGCAAAGAATCGTAGAAATTGGAGATACGCTATGATAGTTTATGGAAAAAATGTTTGGTCACAAATAAAAAATGATGAACAAGCGATTGAAAAGATTTTTGTTCAAACTGGATTAAAAGATAAGAAGATTTGGGAAGTCATTGATGCTTTGGAAAAACCAGTAGAAAAGTGTTCACGTGCTCAATTGGATAAATTGTGTAAGGATACACACCATCAGGGGATTGCTTGTCAGGTCAAAGAAATCCCAACGTATTCTTTAGAAGAATTGCTTTCTATGGCTAAAGGAACAGGTTTATACGTTGCCTTAGATGGAATCCAAGATCCTCATAACGTAGGTGCTATTTTAAGAAGTTGTGACTGTACTGGAGTGGATGGTCTTATTCTGACAAAACATAACAGTGCTGGTTTGACTCCAGCTGCGATTAAATCGAGTACAGGAGCAGCCTATACAGTCCCTGTATCCATTGTTACCAACCTTTCTCAAGCATTAAAACAATGTAAAAAAGAAGGATATTGGATCATTGGAACGGATATGGATCGAGCTCGTGACTATCGAGAAGGTATTTACGATGTGCCTGTAGTTCTTGTCATTGGTTCGGAAGGAAAAGGTATGTCTCAATTGGTAAAAAAACAATGTGACTACACAATCAAACTTCCAATGGTTGGTCAGATTTCCTCGTTAAATGCGAGTGTTGCGACTGCTGTTTGTTTATACGAAATCTTTAATAAAAGAAACCCATTAAAGTAATCTCTTTTTACTCTGTAAAAGGAGTAAAAAATGAATGTGAATGAATTTATATATTTATATTTTCTAAAAGATGAAGATGCTTTTCTTAATCTTTACCAATATTATTATCCGCTTATTGTCTCTACGATTTCTAGAACAATGGCGGATATGTATCATATGAAAGATGAAATGCTTGAAATAGCTCAACAGGTGCTTTATGAATGTTTAGAAAAATGTCGTGTGGATCGACATTGGTATTTTTCTTCTTTTTATAAAAGATGTCTTCAGAATCGTTTGTTGGATTTTTACAAGTATGAAATTATTCGAGATTATTCTTTAAAATATGAGACCATTCCTTTGGATTCAAAAGTCAAAGAAGATTCGAATACATATCGTTATGAACTTATTCCTGATTCGCATGTTCTTCATGAGCATATTATGCTGAAATTGGAAACAGAGCGTTTGGATTCTTTAGCACGATATGAGTTTTCTTATTTAGAACTCCATGTTCTTTCTTTAAAAAGATTGGGAATGAAAAATAGTGAGATTGCCAAAGAGCTTAAAATAGAAGCAACGAAAGTTCGTTCTATTTTGGCAAAATTAAAAAAATGGTATGCCATGCATTGACATTTAACTCTTTTCGATGTTAAATTATGCTAGTTAAGGAGCGTGATTTTATGGCGGATAAGGTAACATTAACTTGCACAGAATGCTTGTCAAGAAATTATGTGACTCCAAAGAATAAAAAAGCAAATATTCAACGTTTAGAGATTAAGAAATATTGCCCTAAATGTAAAAAACATACGTTACATAAAGAAACTAAGTAAAGTGAGGACAAAATATGGCAAAAGAAAATGAAACAGTTGTAGAAACTGTTGAAACAAAGAAGACAAAAAAAGAAAAGAAAGATCGTACTTACTCTATTTCAGGTATTATGAGTGAAATGAAACAAGTTGAATGGCCTGGTTTTAAAGGTTTGATGTCAACAAGTGGATTGGTTATTGGTTTTACCTTACTTTTTGGACTTTATTTCTTCATTTGTGAATTAGCAGCAAGTGGATTGGTGAATGCGATTATTGGGCTTAAATAGGAGGAAATATGGCTGAACAAAAAAAAGAATGGTATGTAGTAAACACATACGCTGGTCAAGAAAGACGTGTTAAAGACAATATTTATCGTCGTATGGAATCTATGGGTTTACAAGATCTTTTATTCGACATTGTTGTTGCGGAAAAAACAGAAATTGAATATAAAAATGGGAAAAAAGTTGAAAAAACAACAAATTTATTCTCTGGATATTTATTAGTACAAATGATTATGACAGACGATGCATGGTATGTTGTACGTAATACTTCAGGAGTAACTGGATTTATCGGTTCTTCTGGAAAAGGGGCAAAACCATTCCCTGTTTCTCAAGAAGAAGTAAATAATGTGTTCCGTCAATTAGGAAGACAAGATATCAACATTGTTGTTGATTTCGAAATTGGTGATACAGTTGAAATCTTAAATGGTCCTTTTGCAGATTCAGAAGGAACAGTTCAAGCAATGAACGAAGAAACAAAAGAAGCTACTGTATTATTAATCTTATTTGGTCGTGAAACACCAACAGATATTCCATATGTAGATTTAAAGAAGGTTGAAGAATAACCTTCTTTTCTTTTAGGAGATATATATGAAAACGTATTGTTTCGATTTGGACGGAACGATGTATCGTGGAAACTTGATTATTGAGAGCGCAAAAACGTTTCTAGACCATTGTATCCAAAATGGAATTCCATTTATTTTTTTGACGAATAATGCGATGCGCACGCGAGATGAAAATCGCATACACATGGAGAATGTGGGCTACCAGAATATTAGTGCGGATATGTTTTACAATTCAGCGATGGCTAGTTGTGAATATGTGAAAAAGAATTTTGAGGGAAGAAAGGCATATTTTATTGGCCAATCGGGTTTAGAAGAAGCTTTATTAGAAAATGGTTTTGAGATAACGGAAAAGAATCCAGATTATGTCTTTATTGGGTTGGATAAGAATGCCTCTTATGCGAGCTATTCAAAAGCTTTATCGTTTTTGTTGGAAGGTGCTAAATTAATAGGAACGAATAAGGATCGCATTCTAGCCAAACCCGAAGGTTTTGAAATAGGAAATGGAGCTATTATCGCAATGTTTGAATATGCGACAGGACAAATTAGTCCAGATATAGCCAAACCAAGTAAGCAGATATTAGAGCTTTGTTTGGCACATTTTAATCTCACAAAAGAAGATATCATTTTAGTTGGTGACAATTTAGAAACCGATATTCGTCTTGGATATGAAAATGGAGTGGAAACAATTTTTGTGCAAACAGGTATCCATAAAAAAGAAGACATTGAAAAAATAGGTGTTTTTCCTACCCATATTGTGGATACATTAGAAGATTTACTACCTAAAAAATAAGAGAAGAGCCGTGGCTCTTCTTTTTAGAATAATTTCCCTTTAATAGAAGAATGAATAATCTCAAACAACGTATCTTGTACTGTGTTATTGTACAACATTTTATGTGAGGCTCCTTCAATGACCAATAGTAATTTCTTTCCAGACACTTTTTTATAAGCGTTTCTTGAGCTTTCGACAGAAATGACTTCGTCTTCGCTTCCATGTAAGAATAGTACTGGGCAATCCACTTGGGATATGCATTCTTTATAGTTTGAAACCACTTGTTGGAAACAAGATGTTTGTGAAACCGAAGGCTTGAAATCGGAAGCGTCTTTAGTTGCCCAGCTATAAAGGGCACTACCTACTTTTCCTAAATCTAAATATTGAAAGGCAGGAGCAACTAGAATCAATTGTTTGACTTTATAAATGCTTGCCAAATAGCTGGCGATAACTCCTCCCATAGAAAATCCAATCAAGATAATTTCCTCATATTCCTTTCTTGTTTGGAGCATTTGTGTTTCGCAACGAGAAATCCAATCTTGTAGTTTGTCATCGTTTGGATTGTCGACATCATAGATATCAAATTGAATAACAGGAATATTAAATGCTTCAAAATATTTTGATAAATAATCGTAATGGTGGTGCAAATTTGTACCGAAACCGTGAATGGTAAGGATAGCTGTTTTTGGTTTTTTTGGACCAAAAATGCGTTGAAAGATTGACATAAAATCCCTCCTTTTCTTGTATACAAGAGATTTCCGCTCTTGTATAATTATTATAGAGGTAATAATTATGCATGCAACTCTTTTAATCAAAAACATTAGTTGGTTGTATACGTGCAACAAAGACGAAGAAGTTCTTCAAAATGCCTATATCGCACTTTATCATGACAAAATCATAAAGATTGGGCAAGATAGTTATAAAGACTTACTAGATCCTTGTACACGTATAATTGATGCGAAAGGCGAAATTGTCGTTCCTGGATTTATCGATTGTGACTTTAGAGGAAGCTGTAAAGAATTATCTGGGGATAAGATTAGAGAAGAGAAAAATGTACTCTATTCTATGTACAATAATGGAATTTTGACTGTATTGAGTAAAAAACGAGAAGAAAAAAGTTTAACACAAGATATGCTGCTCACGAATACAGAACCAACAATTCCTGTTTTGAGTTACACCGATTCACTTCATAATTTATCCGAAGAAAAATTTTGTTTATCTTGTGGTTTTGGAAGGGATGAAAAAGTGCAAGCATCTTCTTTACAAGCAATTGCCTACGATATTCAGCGTATGTTTTGTATGAGACCAACGAAAATTCTATCGGCAATGACTTATTATCCTGCCCAGTTATTTGGTTTAGAAGACCGAGGCAGTATTGAAGTGGGAAAAAATGGAGATTTATTAATTTTGCGAGTAGCGGATATTGAATCTTATTTTCGTTCCATTGGAAATTCTTGTATTCATCGTATTATTAAAAATGGAATCCCTGTATTCCCGAATATTATTCGTTGTTAGAAGCGACTGGATGGTCGCTTTTTTGCATGAAAAAAGAGCAGCAGTGCTCTTTAGTTGGATAATAAGACAGTTTTATTCACAACAATAATACGATCGATAAAATTTAATCCGACCCGGTTGTATCCATGGGCAGCGGATTCAAATAAAATATACATTTTATCGCCTTCTAAGTAGATTTGTTCCATTCTTTCTGGGAAATTATATAAAAATAACGCTTCTTCGTTTGTGGCATTGGATATATCTTTGTTGAACAATTCCAATTTGGAATTTAAGAATGGTCCATCGCTTCTTGAAAAGTAAAGGTATGCATCATCTTGTGCAATACCTTGGACGTTGGTATTGGTACGAATGACTTTTTCTAGAATAAAATAGCGATTTTCAGCATTTTCTTTGACATTTTTTGTGCGTGTTAGACTAAAAACTTGCACCTTGCTTTCTCTTTCTTCATGAGAGAAAGTACCAACGAAAATGGCATTGTTGTGGTAAGAAAGATAAGATGCGTTGGGTAAGGTCGGAATAGAATAGCGATACGCATATTTTATTGTTGCGTCTTTTCTTGCATTGTACGTTTCCAGTTGTTCCATAGTAAAGACACAAAGTTCTGGAATTCCTTTTCTTTTGGAAGTTAGCCATATTTCTTTTCGAATAGGATCGTATGCCAATCCACCGGCATGAGGCTTTCCTTGTAAGATAATTTCCTTAATAAATTGTCCATTCTTCTTGTCAATGACATAAATAACAGAATTGTGATTGCGATTATGACAATAGGCACTGACTAATATATAGTTACCGGCAACACATAAACCTTGGGGTGTCATATCAGTACACATACTTGGTTTGTTGTTTTTTAAAGTGTACGTGGCTTTTAATCCAGGAATGACATATGTCCCATAATCTTTTGTTTCCTGATAATAGTGAACGCTGGAATAATATACGTGAGGATATAATTTTAATCGTCTACATAGCTCATCCAAAGAGGATAATGCTGGAGAGGTATTTGTACGAGTTGCCAATGTTGGCTTTTCAATTTGTTGAATACTTCGTTCCTCTTCTTGTTTGTTAGTATAGTATAGTGCAGAACTAATAGATACGATTAAGCAGAGTAGTACACTAAATATTTTAATCTTGGTATCTGTAGTGAATTTCATAAAGGGATTTTAACATTTATCGGACCTTCCTTCAATGATTGAATTTTTAGTAGATTGAGGATACAATATCGTTGTACGTTATGGAGATTGACTATGAAAAAATATATCGGATGTATTATGGCTTTCCTTTTGTCTTTTACAATGATGGCTTGCCAAAATCAAAATAAGATAAAAGAAGAAATTGATAAAGTAGATTCACAAACACCAAAGGAAGAAATGAATAAAACAGAGTCGGAGAAAAAAGAAGACGAGAACTATGAACAATTAAAAAATGACGAAAAAGTAAATGTAAAAGATATAACAGGTGAATATGAAATTGTAATTTACACAATTTCTGGAACAACAATTGTGAAGGGTTCGGAAGAATGGATTGACATTTTTGGAGAAGAATCGGATGAAGACAAAGATGAGTCCATCTCAATTAAGATAATTGATAAGGTGAATATGCATTTTAATATCTATGGGGATATTATGAAAACAGAATATACCTTGGATGGTAATTTGATTAAATGGCTTGTTGAAGAAGATGGAGAATTGACGGTCACAAAAGGTTTACTGGTTGATGATTGTTTAGTCATTGATTTGGATGGATCAAAAATGTATTTTGCGAAACGAGAAGATCCAGAGGGAATATCGAAAGCGGAAAAGCTTTGTAAGAGAATCGAATCTGGAGAGTTTGAAAAAGAAGAAAAAATGATACTTGAAGAAGAAATAAGAGAAGACAATTAGTCTTCTCTTTTGTTTGTCCATCTTCCAAAGATTCCACAAGGAAGGACATCTCCGTTAGATACAGGTAGTAAGTTTTCCCCAACTTCAACAGAACCCGGGAATTCTTTTAATAAAGAATGTTTTAATGTTTGTTCTAGTGTGGAACAAGAAAATCCTGTCGTGTAACAATTGACGATAAAAAATAGGGCATCTTTGTCTAAGATTTTTTGGCATTCAGTAATTAATTCGAATAACTGATCTTCCAATTTCCACAATTCACCATTTGGACCTCTTCCGTAGCTTGGTGGATCCATAACGATACCATGGTATGTCCTTCCACGTCTTTGTTCGCGTTTGACAAATTTTACACAGTCTTCCACGATGAAACGGATTTTTTTATCTTCAAGATTCGATAATTCCATATTTTCTTTTGCCCATTGTACCATTCCTTTGGCTGCATCGACATGAACGATTTCACTAGCTCCTGCTTTTGCACAAGCCATAGTAGCCCCTCCTGTATACGCAAAAAGATTTAATACACGAATTTCTTCTAAATCCGATTTTTCAATGGCATTCATCATAAAATCCCAGTTTGCCGCTTGTTCAGGGAATAAACCAGTGTGTTTAAATCCTGTGGGACTGATTTTGAAACGAAGACCACGGTAACCAATTGTCCAAAATTCCTTTAGACGCTTCTTGTATTCCCAAGAACCACCACCGTTTTTTGAACGATGATATACTGCATCGGCTTTTTTCCAAGCTGTTTCGTCTTCGATTGGCCAGATACATACTGGGTCTGGACGGCGTAGAACCACGTTGTTCCATCTTTCTAATTTCTCTTTATTTCCTGTGTCAATGACTTCATAGTCTTTCCAATTACTTGCTATTTGATTCATAATTATCACCGATAGTATTATATCAGAACTCATCTGTATAAAATAGAGATAATTGTTCGAGTTGGTTTTTCTGATTTACTTCTTCTGGAATATAAGAAGTAATATCTTTTCCAAGTAACCAGGCATCGGCAAGTTTTTTTGGTAAAATAAAAGGCATTCTATCGTGTAAACGAGACATGGAATCGTTAGGTTTGGTTGTGACAATCACAAATTCTTCCTCGTTTTTTAGACCAGCTAAGAACATGATCTTTTCTTTTTGATAGAACTCGTGTTCGATTCCGGAAAAATCTTTTTCAAAAAAAGAAGAAACAGGAACGATGCATCGTTCTAAATGGCGAAAAGTCGGTTTTTCTTGTATAGTTTCCAATCGTGCATTGATGACTAAACTTTGTTTTTGAAGACCAAATCTTAGTTTTGAAAAATGTATTTTAGAAGCATAAGAAATGACTAAGGTTTCTTGTGTGGGCTTCACTTCCATCTCTTCTAATAAAAAATCCACACGATCTTGATATCGCACGATTATATCGTTTTCAATTCTTATTTTGTAGCACATAGACATATTTTACCATATACTAATTGTATTGTGAGGAATTAGAATTATGAAAATGAATACGTATTCAGGAAAACGTTTTGATCCTATGTGTATGAAACCAGAAGATATTGAAGTAGCAGACATTTGTCATGCACTAAGTTTATTGTGTCGTGGAGCTGGGCAAATACGAAGATTCTATAGTGTAGCCCAGCACTCAATAAATTGTGCAAAAGAAGCCCAGGCTAGAAATTATTCCAATCGCGTAATTCTTGCTTGTTTGTTACACGATAGTAGTGAAGCCTATCTAGCCGATGTGATTCGTCCTATTAAGAAACATCTTACAAACTATAATGCGATTGAAGACAAAGTGTTATCCAATATTTTTGCTCATTTTGGGCTTACTCTTTCGGAAGAGGAAGCCGCTTTGTGGAAACAGATTGATAACGATTTATTAGAAAGTGAATTGAAAGAATTAATGCCTGGGGCAGAATGTTTAGAACCTGTACAATTGTGTTCTGTACCAGATTTATCGTTTCGTTCTTTTGAAGAAGTGGAACAAGAAATGAAAGATATGATAATAAGATTGGAGAGTTGTATATGAGAATTCGTTTAGCGAAAATGGAAGATTTGGAACAAATTCTTAGAGTGTATTCTTACGCGCAAGATTTTATGATAGAACATGGAAATCCTAACCAATGGGGTCACATATATCCGGAAAAAGAACTGTTAGAAAAGGATATTGAAGAAAAACAATTGTACGTGATGGAATCGGATTCAATCCATGGTGTTTTCGTCTTTATTCTTGGAGAAGATCCGACTTATCAATATATTGAAAATGGGAATTGGTTGAATAATGAGGAATATGGAACGATCCATCGTATTGCTTCGGATGGAAAAGAACATGGTATCTTGTCTACTTGTTTGGCATATGTTTCTTCTTTGACAAAGAATATCCGTATTGATACGCATCATGACAATATTGTGATGCAAAAGGCAATTCTAAAAAATGGTTTCACAGAATGTGGAATTATTTATGTAGCCGATGGAAGTGCACGAATTGCTTATCAGAAAGAAGTCTAAGCTTTGAATTTTGTTTACAAATACTAATTGTATATATTGTTAGTTTTGTGAATAAAAAAAACGTTTGAACTTTTAAATTGTATTTTGGAACCTTGAGAAATATTATAATTCCCGGAGGTAATTTATGAAAGACAATAAATTAGTTGTTGGATATATCGGAAATGGAAAAAGTACAAATCGTTACCATTTACCATTTATCTTACAAAGACCAGATACTTTTTTTGTGAAATCGATTTATAACCCTCGTATTCATCACGATGTTTGGGAAAAAATTGAGGGAGTTAACTATACAGAAAATATTGAGGATATTTTGGCGGATGAAGAAATTGATTTAGTTTGTGTATGTACTCGTCATGATTTTCATTATTCTTATACAAAAATGGTTTTAGAAGCTGGAAAACATTGTTTGTGTGAAAAGCCTTTTACAAAAACAAGTGCCCAGGCAAAAGAGTTGTTTGCGTTGGCTAAAGAAAAAGGATTGTTCTTATCGGCTTATCAGAATCGTCGATATGACAGTGATTTTTTAACGGTTCAAAAGGTTATTGAATCGGGAAAGCTTGGGGATTTGTTGGAATTAGAAATGCATTTTGATTATTATCGTCCAGAAGTACCAGAGAGTGTAAAGGAATTTGACCCTTTTAATTCTTATCTTTATGGACACGCTTGCCATACTTTGGATCAAGTTATTTCTTATTTTGGAAAACCGGATTCAATCCATTATGATGTTCGCCAATTGTTAGGACCTGGGCGAATGAATGATTATTTTGATTTAGATTTATATTATGGAATGTTAAAAGTTTCGGTAAAATCTTCTTATTTCCGTGTAAAAGAGAGACCTTCTTTTGTAGTTTACGGGAAAAAAGGAATGTTTATCAAACAAAGTAAAGATCGTCAGGAAGAGCATTTAAAAGCGTTTTATATGCCAACTAACGAGGATTTTGGAAAAGATCTTCCAGAACATTATGGTGTACTAACATACTATGATGAAATGGGTATTTGTCACGAAGAAAAAGTGGAAACCGTACAAGGAGATTATGCACGTGTTTACGACGGTATTTATGATTGTATTGTAAACGGAAAAGAACAAGTCATCAAACCAGAAGAAACAATTCTTCAAATCGAAATGTTGGAAGAAGGTATTTTATGCTGCAAAGATTAAGAGATCATTATTTATTCCATGCAGGAATTTCTTGTTTTTTCTATTTAGCGTTTGGAGCATTTAGTATTGTTTTGAGTATGTATTGCCAAGATATTGGTATGAATGCTTCACAAATCAGTTATATTGTTTCTTTTTCACCTTTTGTATCGATTGTAACACAACCTTATTTTGGATATTTGGCAGATAAATGGAAATCTTGTAAAAAAGTATCCATCTTATTATTGCTTCTAAGTGGTATTAGTATGTTTGTGTTTGCGATTAGTCGAAATTTCTGGGTCTTATTATTATCCAGCGGTTTGGCTATTGGTTTTATGAACGCCGTGACTCCTTTGACAGACCGTATTGGTGTTAGTTCTCCTTATGATTTTGGAAAGATTCGTTTATGGGGTTCGATTGGTTATGCACTTATGGCGCAAGTTTCAGGGATTTTGTATCAATATATTTCGCCTTTTTCAAACTATATGGTTGCCATTCTTGGTACGATTATTGGTATGATTTGCGTATATATGGTAAGTGATCCTCGTATTGATGAAGAAAGTACGTCTTCGAAAAAAACAGTTTCTTTATTGGATGGAATGAAAGTTTTAGTCTACAATAAAAAGTTTATGATTTTCTTGGCTATTTCCTTTTTCTTTTGGGGTGTCAATTCCACAAACTATAACTACTTATCCATTTTTATTCGTTCCTTAGGAGGTAGTGCAAGCCAAGTTGGTACGTATCAGTTGTGTGCAACGCTATTTGAAATTCCTATGATCTTAGCGACCGATTTTTTAGTAAAAAAAGTATCGTATCGAGCTATTATGATTTTTGCGATTTGTACGAGTATTATTAACTTCGTTTGGTACTCCACATTACCTAGTGTTGGAATGATTATTGCGGTATTTGTGTTTAAAGGATTCTCAACGATTCTTTTTACGATGATTACAGTACGATTGGTTATTGAGTTAGTACCAGATTTGTATGTTTCTAGTGCATATGGAATTCAGAGTATGCTGGGAAAAGGATTGGGTGCTATGCTTTTCCAATTAGCTGGAGGAGTCATTATTGATAGCTATAATATGACTTATTTTTACTTATTCTTAGCTATTGGAGCTGGAATATCTTTAGTTATTGCGATGTTTTTTAAGAGTTCAAAGGCAAATTCTTAGTGGAATTTGTCTTTTCTTATGTTAGAATACTTCCATGAAAATGAGATTAGAAGAATTAAAGACTTGGAATAAAGACGATTATTATTTGATTGATGTACGTTCAAAACTGGAATCGGAAAGAAATCCTGTGGACAATGCCATTTGGATGAGCGAAAAAGAGGTTATTGAAAAAGAATTTGATAAAAAAACGGTTTTATTTTGCCGCAATGGTACCATTACGCAAAAGATTTGTGAGAAAAAAGGAAATGAAACGTATTATTTAGAAGGTGGTTATTTTTCGATTGTGATGGATCGTTTGGCACAAAAGGACGATGATTTTTATAAAACAGTGGAGCATAGTATTATTAAAAAGTATCGTGCTAAAATCTGGTCTAAATTTACGAAAGCTTTGAAAGAATACAAATTGGTCAATGAAGGCGATTGTATTGGTGTTTGTATATCCGGAGGAAAAGACTCCATGTTGATGGCTAAGCTTTTTCAAGAGCTTCATGCCCATACGGATATTCCTTTTGACGTAAAGTTTATTGTGATGGATCCTGGGTATAGTGTTGAAAACCGAAGAGTCATTGAAGAAAACTGTCGTAAGCTACATATCCCGATTACTGTTTATGAAACAGCTATTTTTGAAAATGTGGAACATATTAAGAAGAGCCCTTGTTACATTTGCGCAAGAATGCGAAGAGGACATTTATATGCGTTTGCACAAGATTTAGGTTGCAACAAGATCGCATTAGGGCACCATTATGACGATGTAATCGAAACGATATTAATGTCTATGTTGTATGGTGGTCAGGTTCAAACGATGATGCCTAAGCTTCATTCTACAAATTTTGGACAAATGGAAATTATCCGTCCTTTATATTTTGTTCGAGAAGAAGATATTAAGTCATGGGTAAAATATAACGATTTGTATTTTATTCAGTGTGCTTGTAAGTTCACGGATGATTATACGACAAACGATGAGGAACACGTTTCAAAACGACAAGAAATCAAGCATCTGATTCGTGATTTGAAACAAGTCAATCCTTATGTAGAAGCGAATATTTTCAAGAGTGTAGAAAATATCAGCTTAACCAATGTGGTAGGTTATAAGGATGAAGAAGGATATCATCATTTCTTAGACGATTATGACAAGAAGTAGTTTTGCTTCTTGTTTTTTTTAAGGAAAAATTAAGACTTTTCTTCCTTTAGTTTAATGTTTGGATAATAGTCTATAGACATGAAAATCATAAAACTTAAAGGAGGAAAGTGATATGTTTAAAAAAATTTGGCAACTAGTAAAAAAATATCGAGAAGCGTATAAAGAACTATATACTCAACATTCAGACCTTCCTTGTTGTATATATTAGAAAAATAAGGAGAAGGAATTATGGAATTGGTAGAATTCATCTTAGTTTCTGGATTGGTACTATTAGGAACGTGTTTTGTGTTTGGAAAAATGGGTGAACAAAAATGGAAAGCGTTTATTCCTTTTTTCCGTGAATATGTATTGTTTAAGAATGTTTGGAAAACGGAGTATTTTTGGTTGTACTTTTTGGCAAAAATCACGTTATATATTTCATTGTCTGTATTATTCTTATTGTCCTTGTGGTCTGGAAATGAACTATTAATTCTAGAACTGGGAGCGACAATTGTATTTGTTGGATTGGTGATGTTTGTGATACATATCCTTCTGACAAATAAACTATCCCATGCCTTTGGTCATGGAAACGTTTTTACTTTAGGATTGGTATTTTTTGACTATATCTTTTTAATGATTCTTGGTTTGGAAAAGAATCAGTTTAGAAAATCGATTGTCGTATAAGAAGGAGGAATTCTCCTTTTTTTTGTAGGTTTTACGCATGAATAATGTATATATAAATGTTAAAATGAGTAAAAAAGGAGGGATTAACTTGGATATTTTAGATGGGTTGAATGCTTCCCAATTGGAAGCTGTTACGAGCACAGAAGGAATGATTCGGGTTATTGCTGGCGCTGGATCGGGTAAGACAAGAGCTCTTTCGCATCGTTTTGCGTTTTTAGTCAATGAACTAGGAATTCTTCCTGGAAATATTCTTTGTGTCACTTTTACGAATAAGAGTGCGAATGAAATGCGTCAAAGAATTCATAATTTAACGGGTGATAATGATACAGGTTATATAAATACGTTTCATGGTTTTTGCGTATCAATCTTACAAGAAGATAGTCATGCCGTTTCGTATCCAAAAAGCTTTTTGGTTTTAGACAATTCGGATATTGATGAGATGTTAAAAATTATTTATGAAGAAAGAGGATTAACGCTTCGGGATATGACTTTTTCTAAGGCCAGGGATATGATTGAAATCATTAAGCTTAATGAGAATCCTTTATACTATTTAGATATGATTCATATGTCTTTGGAAGTCTTGTATCAAAAATATATGGAAGCGAAAACCACAAAGGATATTATTTTTTACGGATATTTATATCAGGAAAAGAAGTGTTTTGGCTTAGATTATAACGATCTGATTAAGTTTTCTTTATATATTTTTTCGCAAAACGAAGAGATTAAATTAAAGTGGCAAAAGCGTTTGGAATATATTATGATTGATGAATTTCAAGATATTGACCAGCCGCAATACGAATTGATGGAAGTGTTATGTGCGTATCATAAAAATTTATTTATTGTCGGAGACCCGGATCAGACCATTTATACTTGGCGAGGAGCCAATGTTAAATATTTATTAGATTTTGATCAAAAGTTTTCGAATGTAAAAACAATTATGATGATGGATAATTATCGTTCGACTAAACAAATCTTGGATGTGGCCAATTCCTTGATTGATAAGAATAAAACGCGTATAAAAAAAGATTTGATTCCGACCCTAGGACAAGGGGCTTCGGTTCTTTGTTTCCATGGACAAAATACGGAAAAAGAAGCACTTTGGATCGCGAAGGAAATTGAAAAGCTTGTACAAGAAGGCGTTTCTTATAAAGATATTTGTGTTCTTTATAGAGCGCATTATGTGACACGTCCGATTGAAGAAGCGTTATTAAAAGAAAAGATTCCTTATACGATTTATAGTGGAATTCAATTCTTCGGAAGAGCTGAAATTAAAGACGCTCTTTCGTATTTAAGAATGATCGCGTATAAAGACGATTTGTCTTTTTTAAGAGTGTGTAATACACCTAAAAGGAATTTAGGACAGAGACGAATCCGTTTCTTGAAAGAAACAGCGGAAAAGGAAAAATCTAGTTTATACGATACGTTATGTAAATATTTGGACGATCCAATTTTTAAGGGAACAAAGGCACAGGAATTTGTGAATCTTGTGGAAGAGTTTTCTGCTAACTATAGTGAACGACAAATTTCCGAAGTGATTTCTTCTTTACTTCATAAGAGCGAGTATGAAAAAATGCTTCGTACTGAAGGAAGCCAGGAGCGCTTGGATAATTTAGCTGAATTAAAACAGTCGATTTTTGAATATGAAACAACGTGTGGAGAAGAGAGTACATTGGAACACTATTTAGCGCACGTAGCTTTATTTTCAAATGCCGATACGGCCAGTCATGTGGATAAGATTAAATTAATGACAGTACATGCGGCAAAAGGCTTAGAATTCCCTTATGTCTTCTTATGTGGCATGAACGAAGGTATCTTTCCTTCGCGTAAGGTAAGAACGTTACATGGTATGGAAGAAGAAAGAAGGTTGGCTTTTGTAGCCATGACTCGTGCGGAAAAGCGTTTATTTATCACAGGTGCCAATGGTAGAAATATTGATGGGTCTCCTCGTTATCCTTCTCGTTTTATTTTAGATGTGGATCAAGATTTGATTGAATATGTTGAAAAACCACAGGATGGTTTGATCAAAGAGAGTCGTGACTATATTCTTCGTGTCGAAAAGAATATGGAAGAAGATGCCAATCGTATTGTATTTCCAATTGGAGAGAGAATTAAGCACATTGCGTTTGGAAAAGGAACAATTTTAGAAGTGGATGAGGATAAGAAGGCATATCTTATCCAATTTGATCGAATGGAAACACCGCGTATTATTTCTTTTAAGGCTAAATTGGAAAGAGAAGACGACGTAGATTTTGTACAAAATGGTTTCCATTAAGGAAAAAAGAGCGTATAACACATAGTAATGGAGATGATAATCATGATTTATGTATTCGTATTCTTGATTTTTTTGATTTTTATATATTTATTTTCGATGAAGCCAAGAAGTATTCGCTATCCGGAGATTTGGAAGAAGTTTGAATCGGTGGAAATCGCTCATCGTGGTTATTTTGATAATCGAAAAGCGTATCCAGAAAACTCTTTGGCTGCTTTTCAAAGAGCGGTTGAGAATGGATTTGGAATAGAACTGGATGTGCAAATGACAAAAGATGGAAAGCTGGTTGTTTTTCACGATGGTACATTGACTAGAATGTGTAAAGACGAAAGAATGTTGATTGACCTGACTTATGAAGAGTGTCAACAATTTACATTGAAAAAATCGAATCAAAAAATTCCTCTTTATGAAGATGTTTTGAAAGTAATTGATGGCAAGGTTCCTTTGATTGTTGAAATCAAGCACGAAGGAAATTCTTTATTGACTGTTGAAAAGACACTAGAGATGATGAAAGATTATAAAGGATTGTATGTAGTGGAATCGTTTGATCCCAAAGTTGTTCATTGGTTAAAGGTGAATCGTCCAGAAATCATTCGTGGTCAATTGGCAGAAGATTATTCGGAAAAACAAGGGATGAATTGGTTCACGAAAAGAATCCTTACGAATTTTATGTTGAATTGGTGGACAAAACCGGATTTTGTGGCTTTTGATTTTCATTGTCGACATTTTACTTGTTTCAAACATATGTGTTCTTGTTTCCGTTTTAAGAAAGTCGTTTGGACAATTAAGGATGCGGTTCAATTAGAAGAAGCGAAGAAAACATTTGATGTTTGTATTTTTGATAGTTTTGATCCAAGAGCTGATTAATCGGCTCTTTTTTCAACTTCTTCTTTATAGAAAAGAAATGTTTTTGTATACTAACTTTACGACACATGTTAATTTATGAGAATTGATATGAATTAGGGGGAGTTTTATGAAGAAACAGATTGATTTACCACTGACCATATTCATTTCTGTTTGTACTTTTATATGGATTGTTTTTTCCGTAAGAGTGATGAACGATTATGGACAGTTTGGAGTATATGCCCAAGAGCTTTGTGTTCGATATAATATCTTAGATACGGTAGGCTTTGATCGTATGTGCTTGATTGTTGGATATAAGATATTGTCGATACCATTTTTATTACTATATTTGGCATGGGTATTGGTTCCTAGACTTTTGAAAAAGAGTTTTAGAGCTTTATATCATGTATTTACTATCATTGGAGTTCTACCATTTATGCTTCTTTCGATTTGGTCTGTTCCAAATATGGGGGATAGCTCTATGTTTTCGGCATATGTCATTAATCAGAAAGTATTTACTTTTTCGATTCTTGCGATTTTGGGGATCTATGCCTATGATGTATTTAAAAATTTCAATAATTTGAAAAAGCCAGAAACTTTAAAAAAGAATATTTCAAAATGCATTGCGATGTGCTTGATTCCTATCTTTTTTGCGATTTTCTTGTTTGGTTTATTGTCTATGGTAGGGAATAGTCGACCAGAATCGGTCGTTGGAGTTGTGAATTATCTAGGGAATTTGGTTCCGACTTTATTAGGATGTGTATCGAGTCTAATTGTGATTCCTTTATTAGAAGAAATTATTTTTAGAGGGGTAATTTTTACAAATCTTCATAAGAATGGACCGGCTTGGTGTTCCATTGGTTTGAGCTCTTTGTTCTGGGCGTTATGGCATAATAGTTTGAGCTTGGCATTGTTTTATTTACCATTAGGTTTATTACTGGCTTATCTTTATAGTCAAACGAATTTATTACGATATCCTGTATTGGTGCATTCCCTAACAAATTTACTTGTGGGATCTTCGATTGTGGATGTAAGAGGAGCTATTCCTATTCCTGGAATTAGTTATTTACGAAGAATTCGAAATTTTGTCTTTGGACAAGGTGTATTTAGATCTTTTATCATTACATTCTTAGGAATCGGAGCCATTTATTTCTTATGTTGGCTTTGGGTTCGAGAATCAAAATAGTTGCATAAAACCTGTCTAAAATGGCAGGTTTTTAATTTTTTTTAAAAATTTTAAAAAAAGGGTTGTAATTCATAAAATACCATGGTATATTAAATGGGCACTTAGGGGTGTCGTCCAAAGGCTAAGATAGCGGTCTCCAAAACCGTTGATGTGGGTTCGATTCCTACCACCCCTGCCATTGTGTATAGATAAGCTTCAGATAAACCTTATTTAGGTAAATCTGGAGCTTTTTTTTGAATAAAATTATACTCTTAGGATTGCTTTAAATTATATTTCATTATTTAAAGTTCTATCTGTTTTTTTTGAGTCACATTATAGAAGTTAGTTTCATTTGATGAAGAACGATGAATTATTAGTAATGAAATTTTTGAATCATATTACTATCTCAAAAAAAACACCTCCAACTTGAAGAATATTGAGCAGTATAAACTGACCAATACATCTTACAATTCAAAGGTGTTATGATTGGTTCCATTTAGTAATTATTGGGAGTTGCTAACATAGTATCCAATTATCGTTTTGCCACTTGTTTTGTGTGACATTCCATAATCTTTTGTATAAAAGTCCGTTTATTATTTTGTATCGCCATACTAATTCGTCTTTTCTTGCTGTAGCTAAGTTTTGTTTAATTTGCGTATCTCCAACTGATGTTAGTGGTATATTAGGCATGGAAAGCGCTAATGCTATAGAAAAAATAACTCTAATCATTTGTTTTCTCCTGATTCTTTAATAATTGGAACATCTTTAAAAACGTCGTCATTAGGGTTTTGTATTTTAATACATTGCCCATCTAATATGAGTTCATAAGAACCGTCTGAATATTCTACGATATATCCTTTGTTGATATCAGTTTGTTCATAAATACCTTCTTCTTTTGGAATATCGAAATGTGATTCTAGAATGATTAAATTTGATAAGAAGGGTATGAATATCAGAATTATCAATAAGAACGTGTTTGTATTTTTTTTGAACATACCATTCATAATATAATTGATTCGATAAGATAAAATTTTTGAATTATCATTAATAGAAAAATAAATAGCTTGTTTCTCTTCTTGAGTTAATTTCTCTTGAATAGATACAAGTGTTTTCATGTAATTTAGGGTATCTTGTTCAGAGAAATTTTGTGTTACTTGGTTATCAACCCTCATTTCTAGAAATAGATCGATGTTTTGTTGTAATCTATAAATAGGGATAAACCACCAATATAGAATTACTAGGATATTAATAAATTGTTTGATCCAAATATCATGATTTTTGATATGCCAGGATTCATGAAGCAATATATTGCTTAAATCTAAGAAACTGGTAAGAGAACTTATCGAGGAGAATAAAGATGATAAGAAGCCTGA
>JAUNDJ010000173.1 GCA_030526175.1 Bacillota bacterium | reverse complement strand
AAAAAGGGGCTGTAAAATAAGTCCTTAGTGAGGATCCGCCAGTTCCGGCATAAGCCGGATTTGGCGGGTCCTCGTTTTTTACATATGAATTTTTCGCATATTTTATATAATTCATGGGAAAATAAGCGCACTTAATAAAGCACTGTGGATAACTGCTCAGTTTTTATGCAGCAAACTCGGCTCTCTGTTTTTTATTATGATATTTATACAGATTGAAACCGCATGAAATCAGTGTGAGTTCAAAAATTACGTTCTTTTCGCCTCTTCGAAACAGTCTTTTATAAGATTTATCCCACTTCAAAACGCCAAATGTTCCCTCGGCCTGAATACTCCGGTTCATTCTCAGTAGAGCTCCATGTACGGATTCCAAATTTGAAATCACTTCCTGATGGATTGCAGTCAATTCCTGATTCATTCTTATAGTTCGATTCTTCGAAGATCGAGGACTACATTCCTTTTTGTGCGGACATCCTTCACAAGATTCGCATTCGTATATTTCCTCTGTTCTACCATACTTGTTATATCTGACATGGCGATTATATTTGAAGAAAAACTTACGCCCTGCAGGACAGATGAGATTCCCGTTTTTGTCTTTCTTGAAGTTAGCTGCTCGATACGGACTGGATTGATATTTTTTATCACTTGTTTCCTTTTTGAACATAGTGAACTTCATGTATTTTTCCATCCCGTGCTCTTCACAGTATAAATAATTATTGTAAGAACCATATCCAGCGTCAGCTACTGGGTATTTTGGGTAATGCCCATAAATCTGGTTGAATTTCTCCATCAAAGGAACAAAGCATTCCATGTCTGAGGCGTAAGGTTTTACATCTACTACAGCAATATATTCATCACATACAGCTGCTTGAAGATTGTAGGCAGGAAGAAGCTGGTCATTTCCCATGTAATCCCTTTTCAATCTCATAAAGGTTGCATCATGATCTGTTTTGGAATAACTGTTTCTTTCATCTCCACAGGTCTCGATGTGCTTTGCATATGTTTTCAAACGCTCCAGATATTTCTGCATTTCCTGATACTGTCTTTGATGGATACTTTTTCTATGGCCGCTTCCTTTAACAAAAGCTGACATATCCAAACCGGTTGCCTTTTCGTATGCTGAGAGCAACTCAGAGACATACTCAATGGCATACTCATCTCGTTTCTCAAACTTTAAGCCCAGATATCCTAGAACCTCATTGTTCATGGAATCAATTAAATCTGAAATCTTTCCATACACCTTTTCACGGTTTCTGGTACATGATTTTTTCCATACCCAGGTATAACGGTTGGCATTGGCCTCCATTTTTGTTCCATCAATATAAGCATGAGTAAGATCGACGTGATCTTGAACAAAAATGTACTTGTTTACATCAGAAAAAATCTGCTCAATTGAGTTAGTCAGTTCATTGCGAATGATGTTGCCGAAAGTAGCAAAAGAAGGTGCCTTCATGCCATCAAGTAAATACATATATCGGATGTCGTTCCTGCAAAGCTTTTCGATTTCTCGCAAAGAGCAGACACCGTTTTCCATGAAAGCGAAGAGTATCACTTTGAGGAGCTTCTGTTCATCACATCTTGGACGACCTGTTTTGTATCCTTTCTCTACAAAATATCTTGATAGGTCGATGTGATCCATTACTTCACAGAAAGTGTATACCGGATCAGAAATATCAATTAATTTTTCGATTTCCAATGGTAATTTAAGCTGACGAGCTGTATAATTACCATTGGTATTGCTAGTTAGTCGCATAATTAATTATACCAAAAATCGGCTGAGACCTCACGGTCCCAGCCGATTTTTCTTTAGGGAAGTTTTTTTACATCCCCTT
>JAUNDJ010000092.1 GCA_030526175.1 Bacillota bacterium | reverse complement strand
CTTTTAGACGTACCATACCAATGATCAGAATAGTCAGTCCATCTTTGGGAAGATACTGTGGAATATGAACTTTCGCATCGTATTTCCCATTGTTCTTTCGTTTTAGTAATTCAAAAAACGATTGAAAATCCGAAGCCACTTTCTTAATGATCTGTTCTGCCATATTGGAATTTAAGAGTTTATAATTCTCTGAGTTTTTCAACAAGTGATAATTCTGATTATAAGAAAGATACTTTCCTGTATTGAAAAAATGCTGACGAACATTATAGAGAGCTTCATTCTTAAGATTCTTGGCAACATGAGAAAGCTCACGAAGTATCTCATATTCTTCTTTAGAAAGATGATTCAGCTGCTGTTTGATAGTCAGATACATGGTCTTCTCCTTTCTAGAATATACATACATTTATATATACGATTCTAAATTAAGAATCTCACATATACTGATATTATTTATGTCATTTACTAAAAAAACAGGAAAAGAAAGTAGCTAGTCTACTTTCTTTGATACAAATAGATTGTTTTCTTTTTCCACTTTTAGAACAAAATTAAAGATATCCACTTGGGTGCACATAAAGAAGTCTTTTGTCGGAAAAGAAGTGGATTGTTGAGGATCGAAGAATTTTTTTCCGCTTGTGTTCTTTAAATCTTCAATTCGACTTCTTAATTCAATGGGATTCTTTTCTAATAAACTTTGGATATATTCGGCACACAAAGTATCTTCTTCCGTCGGTTCTCCATTTCCTGCTAGTCCAAGTCCCATGGCTACTAATGTTACATATTCTGGATTTTTCTTTTGAATATACGAGGCGATTGCCTTCGCATTCAACAAAGAGCCTGTTAGTATTTCCTCGGCTTTTTCAGCACTGATAATTCCTTGTGTACCCGCAGAAGTTGTATGCACAATCGTTTTACCACTAAAATCTATTCCTTCGACCTGACTTGGAGAATTTCCATAATCAAAACCAGATAGGGGAATTCCGTTTCGTTCTCCAATATATACATATTCTGGATGCTCTTTTTTTAATTCATATGCTGCTTCTAAACTAGAAACTGGCAATATTTTTTCGGCATTTTGATTTGTCAAAAAAACTTCTAAGCTAAAGGCTCGAAATACATCTATAATAACAGTTACACCTTTGGCTTGTTTCGCACCTTCTATGCCCTGAACAATTTGAACAATCATAATTTCATCTCCTTAATATAGAAAGCAATCATATAGGGTACTTTGTCTTCAAATGAATAAAACTGACAGTTTGTGATCTCTTTTATCTTATTTAAGCGATAATTTATCGTATTTCTGTGTAAATATAAATTTTCTGACATTGCCTTTAAGTTGCAGTCGTATAATAAATAATTGTGAAGTGTTTCTTCTAATTCCGCTTTGTGTTTGCGATCATATTCGCGTAATTTCGACAAGTACTTATTTTCGATTTGTCGTAAAATACTTTTATCTTCGATACTAAAAAGTAACTGAGAAATCCCCATTTCGTCAAAAAAGACATAGGGTTTATCGAAACAATATGACATATCACAGGCTGCCAATGCTCTTTTGTAAGAAGCGATTAGATTGGTAAAGTCTATCATCCGTGAACCAATACCCATATGCAACAAGTAAGGCGATCTTTTTTTCAAACGAAGGTTGGTTTCTCGAATTAATTCTTCGACAATTCTTTGTTCCAAACCATTTATGACTAATACATAACTTCCATCAAACCAGAAAAAGGCATAATTTCCTTCTATTTTTTCTAAACACAATTCAATGGTTGCTTTTAAGTGACGTCTTTCTAGCATTCCCAATTCTTCTTTGGAGCGTACACGAATCACAACAACTTGAAATGAGTTTTCCATATCAAAATCCACAGCTAATTTAGAACGTGTATCTTCAATAATACGAGGATTAATCAATGTCTGCATAATCAGTTGATTAATTTGTTTATCTTCTCGTTCCGCACGAATAATTCGATACGATACATCTTTTATCAATTCGTTAATGGATACTTCCCATGGACAAGTCAACAATGGAAAATCATTTTCTTCACAATATTTAATTATCTTTTCTGGAATTTCCATAATATAGTAGCCTGTATTTACAATCAATCCAACGCTATGAACTTCTTGTAACTTCTGAACAAAGGAAAAAAGCTTTTCATCGTTTTGAAAACCCAAACCGGTTGTGACAACCAAATCTTTTCCATTTAATCGTTGTAAGATTGTTTCGTCCTCTACCAGATGGACCCAACCAATTCCATTCACACAACCTTTCTTTCCAGCTAATAAATTTAAATGATATAAATTTTGTGTTTCTAAAATTACATCTTGTACATTAAATGCCATAAACTCACCTACTTTCCACTTTTTGTGCATAGTGCACAAAACGATATACTTATTTTGATTATTTGTATCTATTTTAAAAACATTTTAAATGAATATAATTAATGTGTAAACAAAAGAAAGAACAAAATCTGAAAAAGATTTGAATATATATGGAGGTAGCTTTATGAACATTTCAGCAGCATCCTATGCATCTTATGTAGAAAGACATTAATTTACTAACAACAGTATTGTACACATTTCTTTTCTCACCAAAATCTAAATATATTTCTTTGTACAATACATGTGTGAAGCTGAGTCACCCACTCAGCTTTTTTTTAAACAAAATAAAAAAAGAGTTCAAAATTGAACTCTTATAGAATTTGAATGTTGTGTTTTGCACATTCTTCAATCATATCTTTTGGCCAGATACTTGCTTGTACTTCTCCGATATGCGCTTTCTTAAGAAGGAGCATACATAAACGAGATTGCCCGATTCCCCCACCAATTGTGTAAGGCAATTCTTTGTTTAGAATCGCTTTGTGGAAAGGAAGTTCCAAACGTTCTGTCATATTTTCTTTTTTCAATTGTTCTACTAAGCTATCTTCGTCCACACGAATTCCCATACTAGAGATTTCTAATGCGCATTGTAAAGGTTCGTACCAGAATAAGATATCTCCATTTAGTGACCAATCATCATAGTCTGGTGCACGTCCATCGTGTTTTTGTCCATCTGCCATTACTTCTCCGATTTGCATCACAAATACACAACCATATTTTTTTGTTACTTCATTTTCTCTTTCTTTTGGTGTTAGATTTGGATATAAAGTCATTAATTCATTTGTTGTGACAAAGTGAATATCATCTGGTAAGTGATTTACCGCTTGAGGGTATTTATACCAAACTTCGTGTTCCATGTGTTTGATTACTTTGAAAATTTGACGAACGGTTTCTTGTAGCGTAATCATATTTCTTTCGCTTTTATCAATTACTTTTTCCCAGTCCCATTGGTCAACATAAGCTGAGTGTAAGTTATCCAATTCTTCATCTTTTCGAATTGCGTTCATATTTGTATATAAACCTTCGTGCATTTGGAATCCATAGTGTCCTAAAGCCATACGTTTCCATTTTGCCAAAGAGTGTACTACTTCAATTCTTTCATTTCCCATACTAGACATAGTGAAATGTACTGCTTCTTCTGTCCCATTTAAATCATCGTTCAATCCAGAGCTTCGTTCCACAAATAAAGGAGCCGAAATACGAGATAAATTCATTTCTTTTCCAAATTCATATTGGAATGTATCACGAATATATTTAATCGCGTTTTGAGTTTCTCTCACAGTTAAAACTGGATCATAGTGTTCTGGTATTATAAGTGCCATAATCAATCATTCCTTCCTTATATAAAAAAACCGTGCTAATTATATCACAAACGCTCTATCGTTTTCAATTTCCCGAATACACATTGAATTTTAGAAACTAAATTGTTAAAGTAGTAAGGGTACTTTGTACCAAAGGAGGAAAATATGGCAAAATATACATTTTCGAAGGATGTTCCTCAGAAAGAATATGAAGAATTCGTAAAATCACACGAATATTGTAACTTACTACAAAGCTATAACTGGGCAAATATTAAATCCAATTGGGATCACTTATACACAGGAGTTTATGATGAGAGTCATACATTATGTGCCACTGGACTAGTGCTTATTCGTCACTTACCTATGTCATTTAGTATGTTTTATATTCCTCGTGGTCCGATTATGGATTATCGTAATGAAGAATTATTACAATTCTATTTTAAAGAACTTAAGAAGATTGCGAAGCAATATCATGGTTTATTTATTAAATTTGACCCTTTTATTCATGTGAACGATTACTTATCGAAAGATTATAACGAGAATAAATACCCTCACACAAATGAATACTTAAACATTTTCAAAAAGCTTGGAGCTAAACATCATGGATTTACAATGTCAATTTCGGAAACAATCCAACCTCGTTTTCAATCCATTGTATATGCCACTGAAAATGTGGAAGAAACACTTCCTAAACACACAAAACGATTGATCAAAGATGCCAACCGTAGAAATGTGGAAATCATTCACGGAGGAATTGAATTGGTCGATGAATTTTCTCGTTTAGTTGCTTTAACAGAAGAACGTAAACAAGTATCTTTACGAAATAGTGACTATTTCAAATTATTAATGCAAAACTATCCGGAAGATGGTGTGATTTTCTTAGCACAATGTAACTTATTCCAATTGGCAAAAGATGCACACGATCGCAAAGAAGCTTTAGTTAAAGAAATCAAAGAAACACCAGAAAATGCGAAAAAGAAACTTCGTCGTTTAATGGATCAGATGAATTCTGTAGAAAAAGATGTTAACGAATTTGATGCAATGTTAGAAGAATTTGGTCACGAAGACAAAGCCATTGCGATTGCAGGAATCTTAAGCATTCAATATGGAAATACTTGTGAAATGTTGTATGCTGGAATGGATGAACGTTTTAAAAAGTTCATGCCACAATATAAAGAATACGTAGCCAACTTTGAATGGGCATTTGAAAGAGGATGTATCTGGTCAAATATGGGTGGTGTTGAAGGAAGCTTAGATGATGGATTGACAAAATTTAAAGATAACTTCAATCCAACAATCAACGAATTTATTGGAGAATTTGATTATCCAGTATATAAAATCTTATATCCTTTTGCAGCCAAAGCATATGCGATGATGAAAAAACGAGGAGCTAGCGAATAAGCTAGTTCTTTTCTTTTTCACAAGAGAAAAAAAGAAAGTCAATTGACTTTCTAACATTTTTCATAAATTTCTAAGATTAAGCGTTTTGTGTCTTCCCATCCTAAGCAAGGGTCTGTAATGGATTTTCCATACACACGATCGTCTGTGATTGGTTGACAACCTTCTTCTAAATAAGACTCAATCATAAATCCTTTGACTAATTTCTTAAGTTCTGGATTTGTATTTCTTGAATGTAATACATCACGAGCAATACGAATTTGTTGCTTATATTGTTTATTCGAGTTTGAGTGATTTGTATCAATAATAACCGCTGGATTTTTTAAACCAGATTTTTCGTATAAGTTTTTGATTTGTTCTAAATCTTCATAATGATAGTTTGGATGACATACACCGTGTTTATCCACAGATCCTCGCAAAATAACATGCGCTAAATCATTTCCTGTAGAAGTTACATCTTGACTTCTAAAAATAAAGCGGTGTGAAGATTGGGCAGCTTTGATCGCATTGATCATTACTCCTAAATCTCCAGAAGTAGGATTCTTCATTCCAACAGGAACATCACTTATACTACTAGTTAAACGGTGTTGTTGATTTTCAACCGAACGAGCTCCCACGGCTTCATAAGATAAAATATCGTCCAAATAAGCTCGGTTAGCTGGATACAACATTTCATCAGCACATGTTAATCCACTCGCTTCAACACAATGAATATGTAATTTTCGAATGGCGATGATTCCTTCAGATAAATCTGGTTCTTTATCAACATCTGGTTGGTGAAGCATTCCCTTATATCCAGCACCTGTTGTACGTGGTTTATTTGTATAGACACGAGGTATGATCATTAGTTTGTCTTTTACCACTTCGTTTAAGTTACCTAATCGTTCCATATATTCTACAACTGCATCTTCTCGATCCGCACTACATGGTCCAATAATGACGATAAAACGATCGTCTTTTCCTTCAAAAATATCGCGAATCTCTTTGTCTCGTTGTTCTTTAATTTCTTTAAATTTTTCTGGAAGTGGGTACTCCTTTTTAATTTGTTCTGGACTCAATAAATCCGAGTGTACTGTCATTCCCATAATTAATTCCCTCTTTCTGTTTTTCACTACGAGAAGATTTTACACCTAAAACGCCCATATGTCCAATATATTCTTATTTTATTATAAGTTTATATTATTTTTGATTATTCCTTCTAAATCTTTCCACCAAAACGAATTCCCTTCCCAAATCATATACCCATGCCAGCTGTCATTTTTGGGAATAGAAACAGAACCTGGATTCATATAATAGTTTCCTTCTTTTTCTTCACACAATGGAATATGTGTATGTCCAAAAATCAAGATATCTCCTTTTTTCATGGGCAATGGATGTTCCATATTGTAATGATGCCCATGTGTGGCAAATACGCGAAATTTCTCATTCGAAAATAGAGCGTATTCAGAAAGTATCGGAAATTCTAAAACCATTTGATCAACTTCTGTATCACAATTGCCACGCACGCAACAAATCTCAGTTTTATAAGAATTTAAAAGCTCAATTACTTTTTTGGGATTATAATCCTTAGGCAAATCATTTCTAGGACCGTGATACAAAATATCTCCTAACAGTATTAATTGACTGGCGTTTTCTCTTTCATACGCTGCTAAAAGTTTTTTTGTATAAGTATATGAACCATGTAAATCACTAGCAATCATCCATTTCATACTCTTCCTCCTCTTTAAAAAAGGATAGTTTCCTATCCTAAATACGAATCATTCGATATCCAACTCCTACATGGGTTTGAATATAACTTGTTCCATTTTTTTCTATTTTTTTTCGCAAAGTAGCCATAAAGACACGAAGACTAGCTACATCGTTGTCCCAGCTACTTCCCCAAATTTCTTTGGTGATAAATGTATATGTTAATACTTTACCTACATTTCTAGCCAATAAACATAATAGTTTATATTCTATAGGAGTAAGATGAATCTCTTCTTCTTGAAAATAAACGACTCCACTAGCAAAATCAATTTTTAATTCTCCATTTTCAAATAAATTCGTTTGAAAAGGAACCGTATTCATATACATCAATCTTCTGGATGTACTGCGAATTCTAGCTAACAATTCATCCACAGAAAAGGGCTTTGTCAAATAATCATCCGCTCCATTGTCTAAGGCTTCTACTTTATCTTTATCTTCACTTCTTGCCGAAATAACAATAATAGGCGTATTTGAATACGAACGAATCTTTTTGATAATCTCATTCCCATCAATGTCTGGAAGCCCTAAATCTAATAAGATAATATCTGGGTTTTGGCTTGTAGCGATTAATATTCCATCTAAACCATTATAAGCGGAAAAATACTTATAATCTCTAGTTTCCAGCGTTGTTTTAATTAAATTATTAATAGCTACATCATCTTCTATAACTAAAACACTTATTTTATTCATTTATTATCACCTTTTCTATTGGAAGCTTTATTCGGAAACAAGCTCCATGTGGTTCCACATTAAACACCTCGATACTTCCGTTGTGCAAATCCACAATATTCTTGCATAAAGACAAACCAAGTCCCAAAGAACGCTTACTATCAACAATTCTTGCATGACCAATATAAAAGGTCTCAAAAATATGTTCTATGTCCTCAGCCGAGATTCCAGGGCCATCGTCTTGCACTTCTATATGTGCATATTCGTTTTTCGCATAAGCGCGAATTGTGATACAAACTTCTTCTCCTGCGTATTTTAGGGCATTATCTAACAAGTTGCTTAATAACTGCATAATTAATCGAGCATCGGCTTTTATCAATAAACAAGAATCTTCGATTTCAATTTTCACCGTGTTCTTTTTTTTATATTGATCAATGTGATGAACAGCTTCTTCTATTAACTCTTCTACTAATTCTGGTTTGAAACAAACGTTCATTCTACCTTCTTCGATACGCGATACGGATAATAAATTTTCGACCACATTGGTTAACCAAACCGAATCCTCAAAAATACTTTTGTACAAATCCTCTTTTGTTTCTTCATTCAGATACATCCCGCTTGTCATTAAAATATTTGCGTTTCCAGAAATCGTTGTGAGCGGTGTTCGTAAATCGTGTGAAATTCCTCGTAACAAATTTGCACGTAGCTTTTCTTTTTGAGCTAAAAGAGCCGCTTCTTCTTTTTCTTTCTGAATGGATATATTCTCCATATTTAATGCACATTCTTGTAAGATGGCAATCAAAAGATCCATTTCAAAAGATTCCAAAGGATTGTCTTTAATTGAAATACCTACCACACCATAAACATTATTTTGATTCTGGATTGAAAGATATAGCGCTTTTGAATCCCCAAACTGTTTGGTTCCATAACCTGCTTGTCGATTGTTCTGACAAACCCAATCTACAATTTCTTCCTCAAAGTCAATGGAATGATGATCTTCATTCATCCAAAAAGAATAAGATGTGACAACCTTATTTTCTTCTACATTATATATCACAATATCTTTCTGAAGCAATTTTACCAATTGTTTCCCCAATACATTAATCGTTTCTTTTTTATTCTGTGTTTTCGTAAACGCTTGATCCGTATCCAACAAGATTTTTGTACGATATGCGCGCATTGAAGATTGTTTCGCAATACTTTTTAATCTTGAGGCTAAAGTACCTGTCATAAAAGCGGATAAAAACATCACAAAAAAAGTGACAGGGTATCCTTGCTCATAAACAAATAATGTATATTTGGGGTCGGTAAAGAAAAAATTAAAGACTATGACACTAATGATAGAAGAAATTAAGCTAAAGCCTTTATTTGTCGTAATAATTGAAATGATTAAAACGCTGAGGATATATATAGTGATGATATTTTCTTTTGTGAATCCCATGGACTCAAACACAAAACCGATCAAAGTCGTCACAAAAAGAATGCTGACACAAGAAAATAAATCTTGAATCGGATGGAACAAGACAATGGAATTACGCATTGTAAAATTTTCTAACAACGAATAATCGGAGACGATATGAAATTCGACATTATGGCATTCTTCAAGTAATTTAGCCATAATCGTTTTCTTAAATGGATTTCTTGATTTTAATGCGCTTCTTCCAATAACAACATCGCTTACACCTACCATTTGAATATAGCGAGAAACTTCACGAGATATATCTTCTCCATAAACCACTTCCAATGAAGCACCTAGTTTTTGTGCCAATCGATGATTTTCCTGTAACCTCTTTTGGTCTTGAGAACTTAAAGAAGAACTATGTGAAGTTTCTACATATATTGCACTAAATTTAGCTTGTGTTACTTGTACTAAACGATACGCTTCTTCGATTGTTTTTTTATTCGAAGGAGACGATGATAAACACACTAAAACATGATCCATATCTTTTTACACCTTACTACTGTTAATAATACCTAAATCTAACAATTTATGCATATTTTTTTTATGTGTAATTAAAACTAAATTGGGATAGGAATTTGTTGAATCTTCCAAATCCACAGCTACTTCTGTCATTTGAGATCGATTTAAGACGACAAGTGGATGAGGAATATCTTGAATAGATGTTTGATCAAACAATCCAAAATCATAATCTTTTTTTTGTAAAGACTGAACAGATTCTTGATAGCTTTGAATATCAAAAAAGATAGTTGTTAAAGGATTATTCTCAAATAATTCTACATAATCCAGACTCCCACTTACAACACGTAGATGTTTTCTATTAATACCATGCTTTATATCTAACACGAAAGACTCTAGATTTCTTAGGAAGTAACCAAATAAGAAGAGGATTGCGATTATTACAACTATTAGAATAAAGATTTTCATATATGTGTCCCCTTTCTAAAAAATTTCTATTTTAATATTCTTTGAATTTGATTCAATTCTCCGACAACTAATAATGTATCGGAAGAAAATAAACGAATATCCGGTGTAATATTCATATTCATTTTTCCATTTTTACGAATTCCGATGATATTAATTCCGTACTTTCTACGAACATCCAATTCCTGAATGGTACAAGTTACCCATTCTAAAGGAATATCCATTTCAATAATGGCATGATCATCTTCTAATTCTAAATAATCTAATATATGGTCTGAACCATATCGAATAGCTGTCCAGTTCCCGACTTGTTTTTCTGGATACACAATTTTATCGGCTCCAACCATCGTTAAGAATTTTGCCTGAATATCTCGATTCGCTCGGGATACGACAAATTGAGCACCTAATTCTTTTAAAAGAGAAGTGGTTTCTAAGGAACTTTGGAAATTACTACTAATAGCTACGATACAAACATCAAAATCTCGAACACCCAAAGTTTTCATAAATTCTTCGTCTGTTGCATCGCCTATTTCTGCGCTATGAACAAAAGGCAATACTTTATCAATTCGTTCTTCCACAATATCAATTGCCATAACTTGATTTCCTAATTCGTTCATTTTCATGGCGATATGTCTTCCAAAACGCCCCATTCCAATTAATAAAACTGATTTTTTCATATATAGTCCTTTCTATCCCACGGATACTTTTTCAAGTGGATATTTTGATTTTCTTTTTTTAGAATTTGTCGTCGCAAACAATAATGTTAATCCTCCAACGCGACCAATGTACATTAATGCGATTAAAATCACATGACTTATTGAAGACAATTCTGGAGTAATTCCTAAGGTTAATCCAACGGTTCCTAAAGCAGATGCACATTCAAATCCTGCTTGGATAATTGGGATTCCTTCGATGGAAGCAATTGCCATAGTGGAAAAAATCATCAATACAATATACAATGTGAGAATTGTAATACACTTATTTACAATGTCGTTTGGAATACGTCGTTTGAAAATGTTTGTTTCTTCCTGACGAAGAATAATAGTAATGGTAACAGAACAAAGAATCGCAAAAGTGGCAACCTTAATCCCCCCAGCAGTGGATCCACTAGCCCCTCCAATCAGCATCAAACAAATGGTTAAGAACTGACCACTTTCACTCATGAGAGAATAATCTTCGGAATTAAAACCAGCGGTTCTTGGTGTTATGCTTTGAAATATAGATGCTAGAATTCTTTGTTTTCCTGGTAAAGTATTAAATTCAAATACATAAAAATATATAGCTGGAATCAATATTAATAAGGCTGTGGTTGACAATATGATTTTTGATTGGAGACGATACGCGTGAAAATCGAGCTTGTGCTTTGAAATATCTTCCCAAGTAAAAAAACCGATTCCTCCAATTACAATCAACATTGAGATTGTTAATAAGACAAAGGGATTGTCAGCATACATTGTTAAGGAAGAAAAAGGTTGTCGACAACCTAATAAATCAAATCCTGCATTACAGAATGCAGATATGGAGTGGAAAATACTAAACCAAATTCCTTTTACTCCAAAATCATGTACAAAAGTTGGCAATAAAATTAAGGCGCCTAAGCTTTCTACAATAACCACGATTTTGAAGAAAAACTTAGATACTTTCAATATGCCACCTATGCTGAAAGCCGAAATAGAATCGGATAAATAGCTTCTTTCGACAAGACCAATTTTCTTTCCTGTAAAAATAAATAATAGAGT
>JAUNDJ010000091.1 GCA_030526175.1 Bacillota bacterium | reverse complement strand
ACGTTTGAATAGAAAAAGGAATTTGGGTTGTCCGAAATCTTGACATAGTACCAGTATATCGGATGGATTCTTTTAGTATTTCTTTTTCTACTTTATCTCTTATATATCCTTTTGTGCTAAAAGCAACAACATTACAATCCTCTAATCCGTCTAATACAAAATCTAAACTCTCAAGTGTTGGAAAGGAGATTAGTGGAATAACAACTGCTTTCATTTCTATTGTTAACCATAACCCTACAATCCTACCTTTTTTTATTCTGTAACGGTTTTCAATGTCATCAATGTCACCAAACAATGAATAATCTGGAGTGATAAAAAATTTAACATCTTTAAACCTTTCCTTATATTTCTTCAAGGCTTTTTGATCATTATAATATATTGAATTATATAAACCATCTTTTCCGTCAAACTTATCATCATATAAGAAAAAGCAAACAGCAGTATTGTTTGTCTTATGATAATTACAAGGTTCTGTATATAATGCTAAATAATCAGGAAAAACTTTTGTGTTACAGTGTAAAGCTGGTAAGTTATGTTTCCCAATTAGTTTCGCTCTATTAGTTAACATCAGATAATTAAGGTTTAATAATTTCTTTAAATTCTTTTCTTCATACGAAATACTACCATCGTCTAAAACGATCTTATTTGTTCTTTTCAAATAAATCACCTATCCTTTTACAAATAAGATTTTTTTCATTTACTATCACTAGACGTTTATGGTAACATGTGTTTGCCAATTAGATGTGTTACCAAAACATCTGGAAAACATAGTTTTGCTGCCAACAAAGTCTATGTTTTTTTTATTTTCAGCACACTGAACACCTCCTTATAGTTAATAACAATTTGACCAAATATATAACGAAAACTAAAAGATTTCCACCAAGCTAGTCATAATCGTTAAGCATAGATTTTGCTGCCAACAAAATTTATGCTTTTTATTTTCTGAACAATATTAATACTTTTTTCTATACTTTGCTTGTTCTAAAGAGACGCCATAGTTCTTAACAATATCATTTAAAGTCATATCGATTGTTTCATCATATGGCATCATAAACTCGCCACATAAAGCTTTTGCTTGCCATTCGACTGACTCATAAGCTTTAATAGTTCCATTTTCAAAACTACGTTCCATTATAGGCTTGTAACCTATGCATTATAGAAATACATGACAAATTTCATGAACAATATGATCTCTATATGCACCAATTCCCAAAATTGCGCCTTCATATACGCTATTTTTTATCCGTATTGTAATATAATCATTGCCATCAATTTCACATACAGCTGGATTTGATATTGGTAATTCATTATCTTCTACGATGTCATAAGTGCATTTATCAAAAACACTACTTAATTTATCCAGCATACTTATGACATCAACAGAACCTATAAGGTCCATATCAAAAATTCGTCTAAGAAACATAGATAATGTCCGTATATTCTTTCGACTCAAAGGTTTTGTCTTATAATCCATTACTTCCCTCCTTTTTTCTCTAAAAGTTTGATAATCTTCAATGCAGTATCATCATCAATATCATTGAAGGATCTTTGAAATTGCATTGCCATCTCCCTTTTTACACCTAATGCTTTTGACAAATCGATTTTTACATTAGTTTTAGAATTATCTATTGCTTCTCTTAATTCTATCGACTCATTTTCATCTAACTGATAATGCATCACTAATGTTTTAAACCATGTTTCTGGAATAGACTTTTTCCCATTCTCAACAGCAGAAACAAAAGGAACACTTACATTAAAAAGCTCTGCAGTATTCTTCATGGATTCACCATTTTTAATTCGAAGTATTCGAATATACTCTCCAAATTTTGTACATTTCATACTTTTTTCCATCCTTATAGATAGAATATATTATATAACTTTGATTAAGTTAATTTTTTTAACCTTTTTAAAGTTAATTTTTGTTACTAATCTCCTTTCTGTTATCTTCCTTTAAATTTACAAAAAAACTCCATACTATGTTTCTTTCATAGAATGGAGCTTACTTATAAACAATAATCAACTTTATTACCTTTCAAAATCTGTGTTAGGCGTATAGTTTCTAGAAGTTGACATAAGCTTGTAAAGCTTTTTGATACGCATACATGGCTTGAATTAAGTGAATTAAGGCTTCATTATCCGTTTCCATTGCTTTTTTTCCATACGAGAAAATTCCATATTTTAATAAGAAATCGTCCATCGAGAACGTATAGATTTGTTCCATATTTTCAATATCCAAAACGGTAATAACACTCAATCCTTCTTCTTTTGTAGTTGTATACCCTTTAAAAGACACATCGCCTTTAAAATAAAGTTTTAATCCCGGTTTAGACGTTAAGACCAAACGAGCCCCGACAAAATTCAGTGCATCGTTGTTGTCAATTAAACGATACGCATACGAATCCAAATTGACATTTTCTAACTCGTTGATACGAGATGGCAAACGATTTGTCTGATAATCAAAGTATTCTTGGGCATAATAACCATAAGTCATCATCGCTTTGGCAATCGCCACTTCTTTCGAAGAATAAGAATTGGCATGATCCATTAAATAATTGGCATATTCTTCAACCGTATACGAATATACATTTCCTACATTTCCATACGAATCGGACAATTGGGCTTTGATATCTTGTGTCATTTCTTTCGCCGATACGAAACAAGTAAACACGTAATATGTTTTTCCATTGATCACACTCTTTGTTGCTTCTTGTAAAGTTTGTACACTCGTCTTACCATTTGGAAGGGTAAAATTCATTTGAATATTCGAATTGGCAAGAATACTATCGTCAATGTGCATATAAAAATGGATACCAATATTCCCTTGAAGACTCAAAGAATATCCTTCTAACGATTCGTTTTCAATCACATATTCTTTTGTATACGAATTGTCAAAATATTGATCCGCTACCGAATTCTTCGAAAGACGAAGCGTTTTTAATGAGGTACATCCTTTAAATGCACTATTTCCAATGCTCGTTACATTTCGACCAATCGAAATGGAAGCTAAAGAAGTATTATCCGCAAAAACATAATCTCCAATGGTTTTCAAAGTGGAAGGAAGTAAGACTTCTTTTAAGCTTGTACAACCATAAAATAACCCCCAGGATAAAGAAGTTATACTCGAAGGAATTTCAATTGAAGCCAAAGACGTACAATCTTGGAACACTGCACGACCCAAAGTCGTTAAGGATTTTGGCAATGTCACACTTTTCACATTCGAACAAGCATAAAAAGCACGATTGGATAAAGAAGTAACGCCTTCTTCTATGACAATACGTGTGATACGATTTTTAAAAGAAGCCCAAGGAATGTCTTCGTCATCGTACGTACTCATTTTTCCACTACCCGAAATTGTCAACAATCCATCTTGCGAAAAAGACCAAGTTAAATTTGTTCCACAAGTTCCTTTTTCATCAAAATACACTTTTGTGTACGAATCGTTGAAATACGAATCGGCATACGAATTCATATACAAACGGATTGTATTTAAATTAGCACAACCATCAAAAGAATTTGGTTCGATTTTTCCAACCGACTTAGGAATCGTAACCTCTTGTAATCCACTACAATTTAAAAAGCTTCCTTGTCCAATCGAAGTCACGCTGTCTGGAAGAATCAAAGAGGCAAGACCCATACATCCTTCAAACGCATAATCTCCAATTGCGCTAATTCCATCAAGAATGACTGTGTTTTTACAACCATAAACGATTTTATTCGTACTCGATTCCACAATAGCCTGGCAATCTTCGTCGGAATTGTATACGGTATTGTACATATCCACACGAATGATGGAAATGTTGGAACATCCATAAAAAACATGGCTTCCAATTTTTGAAACCGATCCTTTAATATGCACATCTTGCAGCTGACTGCAGTTTTTAAACGCATAATCCCCAATGCTGGTAACGCCTTCTTCGACCCAAACACTTTTGATTTTATTTAGATAGCTTTGCCAAGGCACTACACTATTGATTGAATAATTATCCATGGCACCATTTCCATAAATAAAAAGCTTTCCATCCTCGGTTACCATCCAAGTGGTTTGTCCATTGATATTTCCTTCCGCAAGATTTTCAACAATAATTTCTTCCTCTATGAATTCTTGAACAATCTCTCGTTCTTCCAGTTCTGCATCTTCGAATTCATCCACAATTTCTTTCTCTTCCAGTTCTTCTTGCGCAAAAACAGGAGGCATCGTTTGAAATATAGTTGAAAAAGCCAAAGCGAGACAAATTAGTTTTTTTATATTTTTCATATTACTCTTTCCTATCTATTTTAATTTGTATACATTATACGCATTGTCTAAACAAAAAAGAAGTGAAATTTCTTTTTTCACTTCTTGTTAGTGTTGGAACCAAAATATATTTCTTCCAATTCTTTTTTTACATTCTTAAAACCATACGCTTTCGCATACACTCTGGCATTTTCCTGAATTCGGTCGTATAAATCCGGGTTGTTCAATAAAGAAAGAATACGTTTGGCCATCCCATGGCTGTCATTCACTTCCACTAAGAAGCCATTTTCACGAGTATGAATCAGTTCTCTGTGCCCACGATTGATTGAGGCAACCACTGGCGAACCACTTAACATCGCCTCTACGATATTTAAAGGAAGTCCTTCTCGTTTCGAACAAGAAAGCGAAATGTCCGTGATATGTTGATAGTCTTGAAGGTTTGTGACATAACCTAACAACTTAACATTGTTTTCCAAACCCTGTTGCCGAATCACTTGTCTTAAATGCTCTTCTTCCGGACCATTTCCAGCCAAAAGAAGTTGGGCATTCTTGTACTCTTTGATCACTTCTTTCATCGCAAAAATAGCCATCGTTTGATTCTTATTCTTATTCAATTCCCCCACACAAAGAAGGATTGGCTGATCGGGTGAATATCCATACTGCATTTTTAATTGTTTCTTTTCCTCTTCAGTCACAAAGGTATAACGTTTCTCATCTACACCAACACCATGCATATGGGCCACTTTACAAGAAAACTTTTTCGAAGCCAAATCGTAATCCTCATGTGTAATAGTAATGAGAGTATCGGTAATTTTCGCAAACAATCTCTCAATCGGATAAAACACAAGCCAGTTTTTCTTTGGCGCACCTTGATAAAAATGGAAACCATGGGCTGTATAAATCACTTTTGCGCGCATCTTACGAGCCGCTAAACGCGTCACAATGCCTCCCATTGGTGTATTACAATGGATGATATCATAATCTTCTTGTTCCAAGATTTTTTTCAATTCCTTATACGCTTTGACATTGTCCAAACTTTTGGGAGAACGAGAAAAAGGAACGTCGAACACTTGTTCCACAAAATCCAGCTTTAATCCATTTTTTTCCGCCAAATTGTCTTTGGCTGCTACATGCACCTTGCACCCGTGTTTATGCAGTACTTCAACCAAAGGCTTATGAAACTGACAAATATGGCTTTGTACCGTAGCCGTTAATAATACTTTCATAAAATTCTCCTATTTAGAATGGCAATATCGAATTGATGGTAAAGATCACATTTAGACAAAAAGCTCTAAAATTCGTTTCTTTCATATTCACAACGCGAATGTTCATATCATACAGCTCTTTGTTCAAAACTTTTTTCAAATCCAAATGGTGTTGGTCACTAATTCTTTTTTCCAAAGGAACGCGGAACATTAGATCTAAAAACTTACGATTGTTGTAGATGAAAGTAATATCGAAACAATATTTCATTTCCGTAATGTTGAGTCCTCCCCAACTTCCCCATGTCACTTCGTTATAGTGCATATCGGCAGCTGGGTAACAAGAAGGAATCTTGTCATATTCAAATTCTTGAATATACTTGTCAAAAAGTTTATCAATCTTATGCGCTAAGCTTCGATTGAAAATAAAGATTTTATATAAGTTTCGAAATAGTTTTCCCGATAGTTTTGGAAAAGATTTACGATTGTAGTGTTTGTACCAATATCCACGAATTGTTTCCGAAACCCAAGATTTGACTTCCACATCAATATCCAAATGATCTCTTAAAAATAATTTCTTACGCATTTCATTGTCATACAATTCGGCAATGTAACCATTGTTGTGACGGAACAATTCTCTTCGTTCTTCAAACAAAGGAATATCCTGACTGTTAGAAGGGATTTGGTATTCGTGATGTGCCAATCCAAAATGCGAAGCGATCGTTTGGGCCGCTTTGGCATCTGGCACTTCTTTTTCAGCCGAAACATAACTAAATGTTTCAAAGTGGTCATAGTTTCCATTACCTGCCGCAAAAGTAGTATTCGAATCAATACCTCCGGTTAAGGAAATGGCAGGTTTTGCCCATTTTTTGGCAACCAAAGCCATATTGTTATGAAGGATCTTCGCCCCTTCTTCAATTACTTTTTGATATTCTTTTGGAGAAATCGCCATCTCTTGTTCTTTTAATGGCCAGTATCTTTTGTGTTTCACTTGTCCATCGTAGATATATTGAATGCTTGGTACGACACGCTTCACTTCTTGAAATGGTGTAAGATCGGCTGGTAAATAAGGTCCCATAACACGAGAATACCATTTGTACGCTCTTAGTTCTTTGACAAACGCATCCATTTCCAAAGCACAAATATCCCCTATCAATTGGGCATGAGAGCTTAAATAAAAGGCATTGTTGATTTTTCCGAAACATGCTGACTGCATCCCCGATGGATCCACATAATATTCGATTGTACCATCGTGCATCACACCCAACACATAAACACCCGTGATTTCACTCAGCTTTTCAAAAAATGCCTCACTACCATAACGTGTCGATAAATCTTTTAAAATGATTTCTTCTTCAATTTCCATCGTAAATGGATCGTAGGCATGTCCCGCTAAGAAAAAGACATTTCCATTTTCCTCCTCATACACATGCATACCCGTTAAAGGATGCGATAAGAAACGAAAATTCCCTTTTTTGATTTCGTTCCAGTTTCCATAAAATGGAAAGGTCGAAGTGTCAATATTTTGATCATCGGAAATTAAAAATCCACGGATAAACAAATCCTTCTTTAATTCCGTATGTGTATCTAACATTTGTATAAATTCTTTTTGATTCATAGTAAATCCTCCAAATTTTTCAAAATGACTTGATTCAAACGATCCGAATTGTGGTTTCCTACAAACGAATTATGCGGAGTAATCCGAACGTTTTCCATATTCCACAATGGATGTGTAGAAGAAAGTGGTTCTTCTTCAAAAACATCCAGAAATATGGCGGAAAATCTGGAAGCATATTTCATCAAAGCTTCCGTATCAATAAGTCCACCTCTTGCCACATTCACAAGCATGGCCCCCTGTTTACAATGTGCCAAACGCGAAGCGTTCATGATATGTTTACTTTCATTTGTCAAAGGTAAGGAAAGAAGGATAATATCACTTCTTGAAAGAGCCCAATCCAATTCGCTCAAAGGTAACATTTGATCGTAATTCGCATCTTGACGAAGCGTTCGATTCAGACCAATGACTTGACTCCCAAACGCCTTGAATCGTTTGGCACATTCATTACCAATCGAACCACAACCAAGAATACAAACCGTACTTCCAAACAATTCTTTTAAATCTCTTTGTTTGTTCCAAAAAGATTGGTTTTGAAAGATTCGAAAATCGTTTAGCTTTTTATATTCCGCAAGAAGAGAAGCCAGTACAAATTCCGCAATCGGAATGCTGTAAACACCCTTGGCGTTATGAATTTCAATTCCCTTCTTCTTTACATATTCTAAATCGATACGATCCATTCCAGCACTTGTCAGTTGAATATAACGCAAATTCACAAAAGCCTCTATATCGTGATATAAGAACAATCCGTTACAAATGACACCCTCAATGTCCGATGGTGAACAAGGAAGCTTGTCCTTTTCCTGTTGTAAAAACCAAACCTTGTGACCCATCTTTTCCAAAATCGAAATATACTCTTTTGCGCTTATCCAAGCACCTGTGACTAAAATGTTCATACGATTTCCTTTCCCTAAGTATTACTAAATACTACTATTTTTCTCCTTTTTTCTCAACCATAAGAAAAAGGAAGACACGCTTCCTTTTCTTTGTTCTATTCGGCTTTATATGGAGGTACTTCACCATTATAGATGGCTTGAATATCCGTCTTTGCACGGTGGATTGTTTCTTCGTTAGGATACATTACCGAAGCATAGTCTCCTAATTCATACGCATAATCCGTACCCGAATTTCCATCCAATGAATATTGATAGATTTTCCAAGAAGGATTGTCTTCCAATTGTTTATTCACCAGCTTCATCATGTCGCTCACTTCCATATTCGTTCTAAACGTTCCACTAATCGCATTCATGATTCCACTAAAGTTTTTCAACAATTGTGGCGACAACATTTTCTTAATAATACCTTTGACAACCGCCATTTGGTTCTTTCCACGTTGACGATCCCCGGAAGCATACGAATAACGTTCACGCGCATAACGAAGTGCTTGTTCTCCATTAACACGAATGTTTCCAACTTCGTATTTATGATCGTTTAATGTCACTTCTTCCGAGTTGGCAATGGTAATTCCTCCAAGAGCATCTACTAGCTTAGTCACCGTATTAAATGTAACAGTTGCGTTATAGTTGATTTCCACATTCAAGAATTTTTCAATGGTCGCTTCCGTTGTACCAATGCCATGAAGACCCGTGTGCGTTAATTTATCCATTTTACCAACGGCACAACCCATTTTTTCTTCACAAGCCGTTTCCACATAATAGTCACGAGGAATACTGATCATTAAGACAATATGTGTCACTGGATTGATACAAATGACCATATTGACATCGCTTCGTGCCACTTCTTCAATTCCAACACGAGAATCGGACCCACTTACCAATACAGTAAATGGTGTAGTTGTCACATCCACCGCTTGTTTCGAAGTGTCTTCCAGTTTGACTTTGAAAGCGTATGAATACAATTCAATCATTAAATCGGTAATTTCTTCAAACCCCTCATAATCTTCGATGGTTGGTAAATACGTTTCGTCCATCATAATATAGTTGATGGCTTTTCCTTTAAAGTTATTCATCATTTCAATCGAAGAGTCGTATTCGGTAATCTTAAAATGATATCCTTGATCAAAAAGCTCACGCAAAGCTTTTTCGACATATTTACGAGAATAGTTCTTTAATACCCCGATGGTTTGTCCTTCAATCCCATCCAATTTCTTTTGCGTAAAATCGGATAAGGCATACAACTTCACATAGTGAGTTGTTTCATCGCTTGAATTCTTTGTCGTTGTCATATTTTCTAGTGTCGTAAAAGTCATGTTGAATACATACGATCCAAAACATGAACAAGCAATAATGGCAGCACTACAAACATAAGCCACGACTGAAACAAAAAGATTCTTGTTTTTCCAATTCAACATAAAAAGATCCGCAGCTAAAATAGCAGCTAAGAATCCTGCCACAATATAAAAATATTTTGGCGGAAGTAAATTTAAGCGAAGCAATTGAAATACTAAATAAAGAACTGCACCCAAGGTAACTAAAGAAACATAAAAAGCTATCGTTTTATAAAAAGGTTTATTATCGTTCATATTTCATTCTCCTTAAGAACCTAATCAATTATAAACAGAATTGTACGAAAAAGTACAGAAAAAGAGCCCGGTGAGCTCTTCGTATCGAACATTATTTTTTTAGAATGCGAGGTTGGATCACTGGTGTTTTAATCTCCAAAGTGATCGATTCTTCCTTCTTCTCTTTCTTTTCCGTTTTTTCTTCTTTTATTGGCACCGCAAAAACCGCATCGGGAAACATTTCTTGAAATTCTTCCCAAGCCATTTTATGAATCCAAATGTAGCCTTTATTATCCCCAATTTCCACATTTCCTTCGGATAACCAAATATTCTTTCCATCAAAGGCTTCGACAAAACCAACATGACCATATTTTCGATATAACGTATTCTTTTCAGCTGAATATACAGCTCCAGCCGCTGGTGAAGAACTTAGGACAAACTTATCACTGTTAGCTTGTACTATTTCCGCTGCATTTTGTTTACCACAACCTCTTGCTCCATGGTCATAACCATAGACTTGATAAAAACGAGACCAGGCAAAATAAGTACATTCCCCAACGGTAAAAGGATTTGAAGCAATCTTAAACGCATCCCAGCTGCTTGTCACAAAGTTGTCTTTTTTAATTGCGGTTTTTAATTCTCCCACATATCCTTGTGGATTGATTTCCTTGGGATGATACCACGTATCTTCCTTATAATTTGGATCGTCTTTTACAACTTTATTTTCCTCTTTCTTTTGCGTCGGTTCTTCTTCTTTTTCAAGAACATCTTCTACCTTTTCCGCTTCTTCTATTTTTTCTGGCTCTTCCACTTTTTCTTCCACCACTTCTTTTTCCGGTTCTTGTGGAACTTCAGGAACAACCGATTGTAGGCTTTGTAGATATTGATAATAGAAAGAACATCCATGAGAAATGGATTCTCCCGTTTCTATATCGTATTCAATGCCTGTACTCATATCCACATACGTTTCATGATCCGAATAAACAAAATTTCCAGAAACACTAATAAACGTATCCTTTTGTACTTTGGCAAAAATAGGACTGGTACTCGTAAGAATCAGACTGGTAGATAACAGGGCACTAAAAAGACGGTTCAATTTCACCATCTCATCCCCTCCTTTTTCGTAATCGTTGCCTATATTGTATCACTTTTTTTCTAATTCTAAAAAAGATTGTGCTATCATAAGAAAAGAAATAAAGGAGTTCTTTATGCGACAACAAATCAAACGAAGTGAATATATGGATATTGCCAAAGGGATTTCCTTATTAGCCGTGATTCTGGGACATTGTCAGTTGGGATTGATTGACCAATTCTTTTATATATTTCACTTACCATTATTCTTTATCATCAGTGGATATTTTTTCAAACCCTACGATCTACAAATTTTCTTACAAAAAAAAATAAAAAGCCATCTCATTCCCTTTTTGACATGTGGAATCTTTCTTTCGATTGTAGAAGGAAGTAAACTCATTTTAGAAACCCACTCGATTTCACCCGTTTACTTCATCAATCAATTTGTTCGTATTGTGATTCTGCAACAAAGAGAAACAACGCTTTGGTTCTTAACAACGCTATTCTTAGGGATTCTAATTTTTTATTTTATTGTCAAAATAGGAGAAACGAATAAAAAGATATTTATGGCCTCTTCCATCCTGTCTCTCGTATTTATTTTTTACGATATGTGGATTGGACAACCGCTACTTTGGAATTTAGATACTGCATGTATCATACAAATCTTTTTAGTCATCGGATATATATGTAAGAAACAAAGATTATTAGAAAAACTAATTGATCACGAAAAAAAATGGAGCTTAGCACTCAGCTTTACAAGCCTTGCGATTCTTTTTTCACTCATCAATTATTGGATTACAGGAAAAACGTTTGATATGTTCCATTCTTCGTATGGCATCTTTCCACTGACAATCAGTGCAGCCATCTTATTATCCTTGGCTATCCTTATTGTTTCGAAACAAATTCATAGTAAAACACTTTCTTATTTGGGACAAAACTCGATGGTTTATTTCGCTTTTCATCAATCGGTTGCCCTTTCTCTTGCCCTAAAAATCACGAGAAAGCTTCCCTTACCAACTGTCTTCAATAAGCTCGTATTGATTGTTTTAGTCTTCGGTTTTTGTTTCATAATGGATCGTATCATTCAAAACACATACTTAAAAAAATTAATGGGAAAATAAAGGGGCTGTAACGAGTAAGTAGCTCTATAAATAAAAAAGACGCTGATCTACGA
>JAUNDJ010000003.1 GCA_030526175.1 Bacillota bacterium | reverse complement strand
AGGAAACTTAAATATCAAACTTCGCAAACGAAGACAGTAATGTCTTCCAGAAGCTACCTGTTCTTAACGAAGTGTAAGAGGGAGTAGTTCACTTATTCAATTGTGCAATAATACTCAAGACACAAAGGTATTCTTTTTCTTCCAAACTCGTATCCAAAAATAATACATGATCCGAAGAAGACAACTTCTCCTTTAATAAAGAACCACATTCCTTTAATTGAATAATGAATTTACCATCCTTATTCAGTTCTACGCTTTCCATAGCTTTACTACGCAAAACATAGCCATTCTTCTTCTGAATAATCGAAGCCAGCTTTTTCTTATTCTCATCCAAAAGGATATATCTTTTTATACGAAGATACGATTGTTCTTTCACACAATACGTTTCATCCCCTTTTGAAACAAACATGGAATACACACTACGATTTCTACACTTACAAGAAATGGTAAATAATTCTTGTTCCAAGTTTTCGATTGAAAAGTTAAACGTATCCTTTACAATCCAAGTCGAATTGTCATCAAACCATTTAATCATAATTGGATTTTCAAATTGTGCATTCGCAAAAAATTGATCCACTTTAGACGAACCACTCTTTTTCAAAGCCACCTTTTGCGCACCCTTAAGCGCTACCGAGAAAGCCATGCTCTTCGCTTTCTTCTCCACGCCACTCTCTTTTACGATTACTTTCGCAATCTTCTTCACCAAAGCCATAATCCACTTCCTATTCTACTTCATCCAAATACGCACACAAGAACTTTGATGCCAAAGAATTCGGTGCGATATTTTCTCTCGCTTCTTCTTTCGAAAACCAACGATACAAATCAATTTCCTCGTTCGTACACAAATCCTTATCATTTCCAACAAAGACCGTAAAATTACACATCAAGGTATTCGAAGGCTCGTAAAAAGAAGTCCGATTAAAACGCATAGATTTGACAGTCAAACCCATTTCTTCTTTCAATTCACGACAAACCGCTTCTTCCACTTGTTCACCACGATTGACATAGCCAGCCACCAAGACATAACGTCTCTTACTATATTGTTGGATCAAAAGAATCTTTTCATTTTCTTCATTCACGACAATTAAACTCACCGCAACATTATACATAGGAAAACGAAATTCTTTACAGCTTGGACAAAAAGGAACCAATCCTTCCATCCCACACTCTTTTTCAATCAACGCTTCCCCACATTCCATACAAAACTTCTGAATCATCTTACACACCAAATTTATCCTTCAACGCCTTTTCCACCGGTACAATACTATAGAATAAACAAAACACTTGACCAATCATCAATGGAATATTTGTCCAAAAAGCTCCCCAGAATACGAAAGAAACAATCGTACTTACCACAAATAAAATAGCTCCCATCTGCATCCAAAGCTTACCACAAATTCTATGCGCAAAGTTCCAAGTATCCAAATTACGCATCGAACGCGTTGTTCGATATCCATAGAACGAATTGATATTTTTCGGCGGATGATAGAGCATCATCCAACCCGCAAACAACTGCAACAAAGGAATAAACAAGTTAATAATCAACACAAACCATTCCATATTATTTCAACTTCGCTCCAATATGTCTAAAATAAAATGCCAAAGCCGTTCCCATATATGCATGCGAAAATTCCGCATCCCCATATCTTCTCAATACTTCTTCCATCGGCATTTCCTCATATTTCAACAATTCATCTTCATCCAAATGTTGCTCACCCGTTTGGACAAGGTCTTCGGCCAAATATACAGAAAAGTGATTCTTAAATAAGGCTGTATTCGAACTCACTCGACCCAAGAATGTAACTTTACCAGCCTTATAACCCGTTTCCTCTTCCAATTCACGAATGGCCGTTACTTCCAAGTTTTCACCAGGATCAGCAACCCCACCCGGGAATTCAAGCGTTAAATTATCCTCTCCATGACGCCATTGACGAACAAGAATAAAATTTCCCTCATGGATTGCGATCACCACAACCCAATCCGGACAATCAATCCCCACATACGTTCCTTTTAAACCCGAATCCGTTACCGATTCTTGGGCATACACATCAAATACAGGTGTATGCAAGATCTTCTCTTTCGAAACAATCTTCCATTTTAGTGCATCATAATTCACCATATACTTACTCTCTTTCTCTCCTATACAAATCCGACTTTTTCAAAAAAATCAAACTCAAGATACAAAATAAGACCATCCCCATATAAAGTAATAGCCACGCTACAAAAAGGATACTCATCCCCAAAAAAAGATAACCCATTTTCTCAAAATAATAATACCCATTATCAATCAATTTCACTTGAAAGCCCTGGGAACTCTCATTCGACAAGTAATCCTCTTCTTCCTAATAAAAGTCAAATTTTTCGTATTCCTTCATATACCCATTATAAACACTTTTGTGATATACTTCTAGACATGACTATTTTCAATCGATTTATTCAATATACAACACGAAACGTAGCTGGAAAAATCGCCGTTTCCCTATATGTACTAGCCGATACCTTTTTTATTAGTCAAGCCGTTGGTGCCAATGGATTAACTGCTCTAAATCTAGTTCTACCCATCTATTCATTACTCTATGGAATAGGAGATATGATAGGGGTTGGTTCTTCCATCCGCTTTTCTCAAGAAAAGGAGAATAAAAAGAAATTCAATTACTTTACTAATGCGGTAATCTTTGGTTTAATAGCTGGCTTGTTCTTTACAATGGTAGGACTTTTCTTTCCGGTACAAATACTCCAATTGTTTGGTGCCGATTCAACCATAGTTATGGTAGGAAAAGCGTATACCCAAATCTTTATGGTTCTTTCTCCCTTCTTTATATGGAACCAGATATTTAATAGCTTTGTACGAAACGATGACAATCCAAATTTGGCTATGAAAGCGACCATTTATTCGTCTCTTTTCAACATCGTATTCGACTACATCTTTATGTATCCTCTCCATATGGGAATGGCTGGAGCAGCACTTGCTACAGGTGTGAGTCCAATATTAGGGCTATTGATTTGTTCAAAACATGTGTTTTCAAAAAGAAGCAATCTACATATTCAAAAAATGGTTCCTTCGATCAAAAAACTAGTCCATTCTTGCCAAGTAGGAATCTCTTGTTTAATAGCCGAAGTCTCTTCCGGGGTAATCACAACCTTATTCAACTTCTTAATCTTAGGATTGGCCGGTAATATCGGTGTGGCAGCCTATGGAGTCATTGCCAACATTGCCCTTATTTGTGTGGCATCGTTAAATGGGATTTCTTTAGGCGTACAACCATTGGTAAGTGAATGTTTTGGAAAAGGACAAAAAGAAGACATTCAAAAATTAAAAAAATATGGATATATCACATCCATATTATTCTCTTTGATTATTATTTTAATCGGCTATGTGTTTACCAATTCCATCATTGCCCTATTCAATAGTGAAAAGAACATGGAATTATACAATATGGCTTATATAGGCATCCGCATTTATTTTCTAGGCTTTATCGGAACTGGCATTAACCTAGTTGGCGGATCTATTCTAAGCAGTATTTCTAAGGCAAAAGAAGCCTTTATTCTATCCATGTTACGAGGACTCGTACTCATTTGTGTCTTCGGAATCTTAGGAGCTTACTTCTTTGGATTAAATGGAATCTGGGCAAGCTTTGTATGTTGTGAAACCATCTGTATGCTCTATACACTAAAAGCGACAAGCTAGACTTGTCGTTTTATTTGTATTCATCAAAGAAACGATATCCCTTAGGAAGTTGGAACCCTTTGGCAATATGCTCTGGCATATCATGAGCCGGATACATCAAGGCTGTCTTATTTCTTCGAAAACCTTTGCGATTATAAAAACCAACACCACCAGGATGCGTATTTAAAAATACTGTTTTCTTCGGCATTTGTTCAGCCAACTTGACAACCACGTTCCATCCCAAGTGTAATCCTTGATACGATGGATCTACTGCTACATTAAGAATCAAAGCCACATTCTCATCCGCAATGGCACGCGCACACCCAATCAAATAATCTCCATCAAAGGCGTATTGGACAAATTGACTCTTTAAAAATGTTTCTCTCGTAACATCCACATCTCTTTTCCCACCAAAAGCTTTTTCTAAAATCTCATTCACACGAACAAAATCAATGCCCTCATGATCGGTTTTATACGTAACCTGTACATTTTTCTTTTTTGACTTAGCCCCAACAGGAAAGTTTCCAACCACAGGACCAAATTCAGTTTCATACTTATAACCTATAGGAAGATATAAACCAGAATCTGACAATTCTTTTTCTTCCAAATCGCTTAAGTTCTCCCCGACAAAAGTAAAGGCATTTTTTTAACGAAAGAAGCCCTGATTTTCATACGTATCCAGTTGATCACTCGAAACAGTCGTGAAGATTTCTTGTCCTTTTAAAAGATTTGTCGCTTTCTCAATAAGCCCCTTTTCAACATCTTCACTACTCGCATTCACATCGTGTAAAATAGCCCAGGCATGACCATCGCTTAATGCTTGAACACTACCAATCTCTATTCCATTTTCATAAGCGATAATTGATATTTGACTATCCTTCGATTCTACTCTATATTCCACAGTCATATTCTATTCTCCATACAACCCACTCGATAAATAACGCTCTCCACTATCGGCAAAAATAACAACGATATTTTTGCCCTTATTCTCTTCACGCTTTGCGACTTGAATAGCTGCACTAAGTGCTGCACCACTCGAAATCCCAATGGAAATTCCTTCTTGTAAGGCACTATAACGAGACGTTTCATAAGCATCATCATCCGTTATTGTAATGATTTCATTAAACAATTCCAATTTTGTCACAGGAGCAATCATGCCCCCTCCAATTCCCTGAATCTTATGAGGACCCGGTTCTCCTCCAGAAAGGACAGGACAACCCGCTGGTTCTACCCCAATCAATTCAACATTTGGATTTTTGGAACGCAAGAATTCACCAACACCCGTCAGTGTTCCACCCGTTCCTACAGCCGCAACCACAATATCTACTTGTCCATCCAAATCCTCCCAAATCTCTGGACCCGTGCTATTAAAGTGGGCATTGGGATTGTTTGGATTCATTCCTTGTCCCAAAACAATCGAATTCGAAATTTGGGCTTGAAGCTCCGCGGATTGTTTACCAGCCCCAGCCATATTCAAGGCAGCCGGTGTTAAATACACTTCAGCTCCATAACCTTGTAAGATTTGTACACGCTCATGCGACATGTTTTCAGGCATACAAATGATGGTTTTATACCCTTTGGCAGCTCCCACCATCGCAATTCCAATACCCGTATTACCCGAAGTTCCTTCAATGATCGTTCCCCCAGGAAGAAGTTTTCCTTCTCTTTCGGCTGCCTCAATCATATTCAAGGCAATTCGATCTTTTATACTCGAACCCGGATTAAAGCTTTCCAATTTGGCAATCAAATGTGCTTCTATATTTTCTTGTTCTTCAATCCGATGAAGACGAACTAGTGGGGTATGCCCAATTAATTCAAGAATACTATCATATACTTTTGCCATACTCGTGTTCTCCTATAAATAATATTCTGGACTTTCCAAACGATTCATCTTCACAAAGAATTCTCGTACACGCTCATGTTTTGGATTATTAAAGACTTCTTTTGGATCTCCTTCTTCCAAAATCTTTCCACCATCTAAGAAAATCACTTTGTTTGCCACATTCTTAATAAAATTCATTTCATGCGAAACAAGAATCATTGTGACTCCTTCGTTGGCTGCTTTCTTAATAATATCCAATACTTCTCCAACAAATTCAGGATCCAAAGCCGAAGTCGGTTCGTCCAATAAAAGAAGTTCTGGTTCCATTGCCAACGCTCTGGCAATGGCTACACGTTGTTGTTGTCCACCCGACATATGTTTTGGATAATGATTTTGCCAATCCAGTAGTCCTACATCTTGTAGACGTTTTAAGGCAATTTTTTTCGCCTCTTCTTTATTCATTTTCTTTACAACCAATAAACCTTCCATGACATTTTCCAAAGCACTCTTTCGTTCAAATAAGTTAAAGCTTTGAAAAACCATTCCCGTAGATTGTCTTAACTCCAAAAGGTCATCTCCTTTGGCATTGACCAAATCTATTTCTTTTCCATTACTCAAAACAATTGAACCACCTTCTGGGTGAACCAAACGATTGATTGAACGAAGTAGAGTCGATTTTCCTGTTCCCGAAGGACCAATAATACCAATCACATCCCCTTTTTCAATCGAAAGATCAATGCCATCCAAAACAACGTTGTTTTTAAACTTTTTAGAGATATTTTTTAATTGAATCGTCATAATTAAGCCCTCTCTTCGATTTTCTTAATTTCCGGTGCATCGTCCGGAATGGCCATTTTTTGTTCCACACGTTTGGCAATTTGTTCCAAAATTACCGTAATCAACCAATAGATAATAGCCAATGAGCAATACGCTTCAAAATAACGGAAGTTTCTTCCACCAAGAATTTTTGCTTGCGCTGTCATTTCCACTACAGAACAAGTAAAGGCTAAAGAAGTTCCTTTAATCAAACCAATAAAAGAATTGATTAATGAAGGAAAGGCAACCACTAAAGCTTCTGGAATGACAATTCGATATAACACTTGCCAAGTAGACATACCTAAGGCATGTCCAGCTTCGATTTGTCCTTCTTTAACAGAAGAGAGAGCCCCACGAATGATTTCGGCATTAAAAGCAGATTCGTTAATAGCCAAAGCGACAAAAGCATAAATAATAGAAGGGATTCCATTCACATTTAAATTCGTTCCTAGTTTTAAATTGATTGCTTTTAGGATCAGAGGAATTCCAAAATATACCACATAAAGTTGGACAATGATTGGTGTTCCACGAATTACAGAAATAAACACATTGGCAATCTGTGTAAATACAGGGGTTTTATTTATTTTTATTAAAGCGATAATTAATCCAAATACTAAACTTACCGCATACGATATAATCGCTAATTCCAGTGTTACTGGTAAGTACTCCAGAATTTGTGGAATTTGTGAAAATACTAAACCTAAGTCAAATATCTTACTCATAATGATTCCTTTCCTAACCAGTAAACTGGTTACTTAAAATGAGAGGGTACGAACGTACCCTATAAATGTTAATTTAATGTTTTTTCAAATTGAGAAGCATCTGGTGCTGTATCTTGTCCAAACCATTCTTTACTAATTTTTGTTAATGTACCATCCTCTTGGAATTTCTTTAATACAGTGTTTACTTCTTGACGTAATCCATCGTGATCGTAAGCGAATAAGTAATATGCATAATTGTTTTCTGCAATCGCTCTTGTATCTTCTTCGCTCAATGGTGTCATTTGAATATCAAAATTGTACTCATTTTGATAAGCTACAAACATTGCTAAGTCGATGATGGCGAAATCGACAGCCCCATCGGCTACTTGTTGAAGATCAACAGCTGTATCTTGTTCTGTATATTCTAAATTAATTGCTTCTTCTGGATGATCCTCGTTCCATTTTTCAATAGCTGTTGTGATAGAAACTCCAGCTCCTCCACGATATGTTTTTCCAGCCGCTTCTTTAAACGATTTAATTTCTTTTCCACCTTTTTTCGTTACAAAGACATAAGAAATTTCATCGTATGGATAGCTAAATAAATAACTTTCAGCACGTTTTGCATTATACGAGAAGTTATTCACCGCAATGTCATAAGATCCACTTAATGTTCCTTCAAAAATAGAACCAAAATCCGTTGTGACAAATTCCAATTCGTATTGTGGTAATTCTTCAAATACCGCTTTTAAAACTTCAATATCGTATCCTGTATTTTGACCATCATCTCCAATTGTTGTATAAGGGTTAGTAGAACCACTAGTTGCTGCTTTAATAACTGTTTTTTGAGGTTCCGCTTCCTTTGGTTGTTCACTTTTTGCTCCACATCCAACTAAAGTAGAAGCAGCTACGCCAAAGGCTAATAATGATTTTAATAATTTATTTTTTCCATGATCTTTTCTCCTTATTGTTTCTTCTTAAAAATTTTTCATCTGGTGTACGACTTAAGAATCGTCTTGTTTGTGGTTGAGACCACAATGCTTCATAATCGATTTGATCGGCAAATCTTGCATTAAATGAATTAAAAATTGTTTGGTTTTTTGGAACTTTCGAGAAATCTTTGAAATATGTATTGTTTTTAAAAGCTGGGATTTCATATAAATCTCTTGCATATGCCCAAATGTTTTTGTATTCCATCATACGTTTCTTTTGAGGACCTAAATTTTTGTAGTAATAAGAATCCCAACGAGCCAATGTCACAAAGAAACGAACATCGCTATCGGTTACATAATCCCCAAATAAGAAACGTTGATTTTCCAATCGTTCTTCCAACTTATCCATCGCATTAAAGAAATCATCATACGCTTCGTTATAAGCCACTAAAGATTGACAAAATGCCATTCGATAATGCGCGTTGTTGATGTTTGGAAATAACCAGTCATTAAACAAGTCAATTTCTTTTCTTAATTTTTCAGGATATAAATCCGGTGCATCCTCAGGTTGCCAAGGAGCAAAATTTACTTCTAAGTAGTTTGTTAGACGATGATAATCGTTGTTTACAATTTTATTTGTGGTAATATCTACTAGAGAAGGAACCGTTGCTCTTCCATCGTAATCCGGATCGGCATTGAAATAGAATTCGCTTAAGAATTTTGCTTTCGTAACAGGATCTTCATGATTTTCTTGGTTCGCAAATCCCCAACCATATACATTTGTTTCTCCCGTATGTGTTACGATTTGTGCGCTAATGACATCTTCCAATCCTAATAATTCACGAACAATGGAAGCACGATTGGACCAGTGACAGCCTTTGGCCCAGAACAAACGATATCTTCCTTTTTCCGCTTTTAATTGCCCTTCTTGATCTCCAAATGGAGTGGCGAAACGATTGGGTTGACGAATAAAGGCACCTCTTTCATCAATTTCCGATTTCGTTTCTTTCGGTCTAGGCTTAACCCCTCTTTCTTTTGCATCAATTTCCACTTGTTCATCCGTCCAAATGGATTTTTTTAAATCTGCCATATTTTACCTCCTATATATCATATCCTACTTTTCTACTAGGTTTTTAGGTGATTAACCATGACACTAGTATAAGCACTTGCAACTCGTTTGTATAATATATAAAACCTAATACATGTTATAAGTTCTTCCTATAACTTAAATTTTGAATCCGGATTTTTCGATAACACTCTACGATTTTGTGGTGCCGAAAAAACTTTGTCATAATCCACTTCATTCCAGAAACGATAGTTATACGATTGGAAATTCGTATTCGATTCATCCAGTGCCCCATATTCATGCGCAATATCCGCTAGATATGTGTTATTACGAAAAGCTGGAATGACATATAAATCTCGAGTATATTCCCACAAGTTCTTATATCCTCTTAAACCTTTTTCTAAAGGACCTAAGAAACGATAATACGCCACTTCAAAACGAACCAAGGTCACAAACAAACGAATATCACTATCCGTAACATAATCCCCAAATAAAAATCTCTGATGTTCCAAACGTTCTTCTAAATAATCCAATCCTTCAAAAAAGTCCTTATACGCTTTTTCATACGCTTCCAACGATTTCGCAAACATCATACGATACGTTCCATTGTTGATATTTGGAAATAACCAGGCATTCAACGCATCAATTTCTTCACGAAGCTCTTCTGGATACAAATCCGGAGCATCTTCTTTAAAATACGGCTTAAACTCGGTTTCAAAATAATTTGTCAAATGGTGATAGTCATTGTTTACCGCCTTTTTCTCAATTTGATCCACTACTACAGGTACGGTCGCTCTTCCTTCAAAACCAGGTTTTGCCGCTTCATAATACTCATACAAATACGTATAACCACTTTCTTTATCATTCACCGTCCATGCGTTTGTTCCATTTAGCTTTTCACTTCCGACAATCTGTACATCCAATACATCTTCTAACCCTAATAGTTCACGAACAATCGAAGCCCGATTCGACCAGTGGCATCCTTTGGCCCAATATAGCTTATATCTTCCCTTTACAACTGGAAGATCTCCTTCTTGATCTCCAAAAGGTGTAGTAAATAAATTTTTCTGTCTTTTAAATTCTCCGCTTTTAGAAATTTCATTCTTTACGGATCCTTTATAGTTAATTGTTGTCATATACTCATCTCCTTGTTCTTGTCCCAAATTCTATTCTTTTTCCTTTCTTTTGAAAAATACGTATATCCTAGAACTCGATATAGAAAAAAAGTATGAAAAAAGGCAAGACTCTATTTAACAGTCTTACCTTAATTACTATAAATTTGCCCAATCGTATATTGGTGTAAAATCTTCTTGGAAATACTCATAAGCATGCTCTTTACCTATAAAGATCTGTTTTCCCTCTCGAAATGCCAACAGCTGCATCATAGGAACTGGCTCCCACAGGTCTTGATCCAACGGAACAGTCGCAAAATAAACCGTATCCTTCTCACGCTTATAATAAAGCGTCCCCTTCATATTCGTATGTACATACAAAAGCTCACCATCATAAATCAAAAGATTCACTTTATTCGATTCCGTAATCTCTTGGATCAAGGCATCCATAATTATCAGGCGCTCCTCACTTGATAAATCTCTTCCCAGCTCCTCGATTTTCTTATCCATCTCATGAATGACATGACACAGAATTCGTTCACTGTCCGTTCCACCTTTTTCGATTTCTTTATAAGTATCCAAAATCTCGGATTTAAAAATCGTACCGTTGTGCGCCAAAGTCCACGCCCTGCCACTACGATCACGCTTCACAAAAGGATGACAATTATTATATGTCATCTTTCCACGTGTCGCCAAACGAATATGCGCAATCAGATTCTCTGTTTCAATTGTTTCTTCCAGTCTACTGCTCAAATAGTCACTATTAATCGCTGCCTTGGGTTCCTTTTCCAAATTCACAATAGTTCCCCAAAACTGAGCAATACCCCACCCATTGGGATGCTTCGTGCTATGAGACATAAAAGTCTTCAAATAATCATTAATTGTAACTTTATTTTTAGAGTTCACACCAAATAATTCACACATCTTTTATTGCCATCTCCTGATATTTCTTCGCAAGTTCAAGACCGCCGGAAACAAATCCATCCGAATACAGCTTTCGAACCTGCCATGCATAACGCAACTCTGGATTAATAAATTTAGCCTCTTCGTAATCCAGAATATCCTGAATCTCCTGAGGGAATCCCTGGTAGAATTCTCTTAGAAATCCAATTACTTCCCGACCTGCATCCACTACAGACAATGCAGTATTATCAGGAATCGAAATCTTCACTGTCTGCAAATCGTAATGAGCTGCATTTTTAAAGTTCTGTGATGAATTGACCTGATCCTTTTGCTCGTATGTTTGTCTAGGAGAACTAGCTAGATACACTAGAAGCAACTGAGCAAATTTCAAATCACGAATATCGATTCCCTCCTTACATAAAGGATTTAGGTCAAACATACGCAATTCAATATGATCCACCCCATCGTGTTTCAAACGTTCCAGGCTATTTACCCCTTTCGGTTTAATTCGAACTGGATAATACAATTCACTAGGCGAAACAATCAGCTCCTGCTTCACAAACCATTCAATCTTATCACAATAAGCTTCTAGACTCGAATAATCAAAAATTGGTGTAAAGTAATTCCAATATCCCAATTCGCTACAACGAGTCGATGCCATTCCATTAAAGGAATTCTTCCCATATACTCCTTTTTCTACAAAAGAGCTATCCAAATACGGACTGGCAGCCGTAACCGCAGTCAGAATCCAGCTATAAGAAGCTGCACGTTCCGCAAGAACCAGATACAAATCATTTTTATATTTCTGAAAATCAGAATATGAACTCAACGCAAAATCCGCCTCCAGCAATTCATCCGAAAACGAATAATTTACATGAATTCCAGAAAAGCTCATCTTGTATCTTCCATATCGATCCGATAAATACTCTCGGTATTTTACTTGGGAAGAATAAGGTTCCTCAAAAAATGCGATAGGAATATCATTCTCATTTCGAATATAAGGTGGTGAGGAAAAAGGCCATAACAATTCGCCATTTTCCGCAAGTTTTTTCTGAATCTTCACCGTATACCGATATAAACTTGCGACGGCATCCTCCGCAGTAGATTCCACAGATGTATTAATTTCAATCTGATTCTCCGAAAAATCACGAACAATATGTTTATCCCCTACAAAAGGATGTCCCGTATGTGCCATGTATCCGTCCTGTGTAATCCGAAGGCTCTCCTTCTCCAAACCAAAATTCCCCTTTAAAATTAGTGCCTTAATCTTGTCATCCTCAACATGAAACACAAACATCCCTCCTCTTACTATGCCAATAAATCACGAATGTGATAATGCGTTTGTTTTTTCCACCAAGGCCAGTCATGGTCTACATCATAGCCCCAAAGATCGACCCAGCCATGAATTCCTTTTTGCGCAAAAATTTCTTTCATCTCTTTGGTCGTTGGTAAACATCTACCTTCCCAACGTCCTTGACCAACGCATAGAACTATTTTTTTCTGGTTATATAGGTTAATGTATGGATGGTTTAAAGGCATATTTTTAAGAAAATCTAAAGTCGAATTATCATATAAGACAGAATTACACCAACCATCGAAAAAATAAGGTGCGTGATAACATCCACTACAAGCAAGAACTCCGCGGAACAAATCAGGTCTTCTAAAAAATGCGATTGCCGCATGCACGGCACCTAGACTATACCCCATCACCAATGGAAGATTGCCAGTTCTATTGATATCTTTTACCAACGCAACTAATTCTTCGACCACATAACGATAGTACATTTCTTGCATCCAGGCACGATGCTCCTTGTTTCCACCCTTATCTGACCAGCTCTCTTTATCAATCGTATCTACACAAAATAACTGCATCTGTCCAGCGTTAATGTATCCTGATAGTTCCTCTGGCATCTGAAAGCTTTCCCAGTTATCACACATACCATCCTGACAAGGAAAGGCGATAACTGGAACACCTCTTTCTCCATAAACCAACATATGCATATCGCGTTTTAGATATTGACTAAATTGTGTTATGAATTCTCTTCTCATTTATTTCTCTCCAATACATAATTCATCTGATGTTCCCAAGCTTTTTTGGAATCTGCACGCAATAAGAATGCATGATCACCCATATTCAAAGCTAGAACTTTATCCACTTCAAAATCTTCAATAATCTGTCCATCCATTTCCTTTAGAATCTCTTCATCGGAATGTAAATAAGAAATCGCATGTCTTCTACCAATGTGGGTAATATAATATTTGAACTGATGATTTATAAAACACTTATCATGAATCAAACTATCTGCCCATATCGTATAGACATCTGTGTTAAAGGCATAATTCATCTTATCCGGAATACGTCCGCCTGGTGCTCTCATATTAACTTCCAAGCCAACAATATCCCCTACTTTTCCTAAACCTTCCTTATCTTCATCCAAACAGAAGAACTCAAAATGGAAAAATCGGTTTCTTGTATCATACTCTTTCAATAAGCGTGCACCCATCTGATATAGATCCTTAGGTACCTGTTGGCAATAAGATACGATATCATCTCCATGTGCAGCATCCATTAAACTCTTTGGCAGAACCTGACTAGCAGCAAACAATACCTCACGATGACTATCGGTAATACCATCAAAGGTTTCTACGTGACCAGGAACACATTCTTCCTCAATATAGATCACGTCTACTACTTTGCTCGACCAGAATGAAACTAGCTCTTTTTCATTATGAATTTTATGGGTATCACTCGCACCCATTCCGTGGTCCGGTTTCATAATAATTGGATAACCAACATCCTTTGCGAATGCAACGGCTTCTTCCAAATTGTCAGGAAGCAACCATCTAGCAACAGGAATCCCTGCACGCTCATATACTTTTTTCATTTCAGACTTACGGTTCATTAAGCGCAAAGCATCTAGCTTTGGCCCGGAACAAATATTGAAATCGGTACGAATTCTCGCATCGGTCTCTAACCAATATTCATTCTGACTCTCAATATAATCTATTCGACCATATTTCGCAATAAAAGATGCAACTGTACGATACACTGCATCATAATCAGAAAGGCTAGAAACATACCGATAATCCGATATTGCATGCTTACATGGATCTGAAAGTTCTTCCCAAGGCTGATCTCCAATTCCTAATACATTTACACCTCTTACTTTTAATCTTTCACAAAACTGATAAAAATGTCTCGGATAGTTTGGTGATATAAAAATTACATTCATAGGATAGTTCCCCTCTCCAGTTCAATCTTCAATCATGAAACGACATTACAATGGTGTCGGTCCTGTAAATACGATATGATACGGATTGAAATCATCATCCAAATTTTTATAAAATTCTTCCTTTTCCTTTTCTACATCAAAAGGAATTTTGTCTTTTAAAACGAAGGATATAATTTTTTAAATGATCAAAATCGCTGCTTTTCGCAAAATTCAATTTATATACATAATAATAAATATGATCAAAACGAAGAAGTGTCTTATACAACAATGCATCCGCTTCATTCCATTGATTACCAAGTAAATATTCACTATTTTCCAATCTCTTATTTATATTTTTAAACGCATCCTGGATTTGGAAAGACCAACGCTCCAAATCCGTTTGGAACGTAGCTTGTCCAGCCTTTTCAATCGGTTCGATGACATATTTTTGAAGATATTCAATTTCGTGTTCGATCGTATCGTGTTTAAATTCCTCCCTAGTTTCAATACTATAAACAAACTTTTCTTCTGGATGTAAAGAAAGCGTTTCTCTTCCAGTAGGCTTTAATAAATCACGATTATCCGGTCCCGTACCGACAAGACCATATACATTTCCTAATTTGGCACGCATATGCGGCGATAATTGATAATGCTTCTTAATTTGTTCCAGTTTTGTATATTCATAGAACGCCTCTGTTTGATACAAATCACGAGTATATCCCCAAAGGTTAGGATACTCTTCCAAACGCTTCTTATTCACACCAAACACCAAATGGTAATTGATATGAAAACGAATCAAAGCCACATAAAGATGAATATCCGACAAAGTAATAAAATCACCATGAAGAAAACGACGATTCGCAAGTTTTTCTTCATATTCATCCAATACATTAAAATATTCTTCAAACCCCTGATCGTATTGTTCTTGAGAACGCGCAAACCCACAAGCGTACGCATTGACACGCTTAATATTTTCAACTTCTTGATCAATTTCTTCTCTTAAAGCTTCTGGATAGAGATCCGGAGCCTTTTCCTTTTGGTAAGCTTTCCAATCGGTAATTAAATACTTAGGAATATCCCATGCTTCATTTTGCACCGTTTTACCACTTTCAATATCTATAATGGCTGGCACCGTAGATCTTCCCACAAAATTGGGATCCCCTTTTAAATATGCATCGTCTAAATAATGTATTTTTAATACAGGATCCACTTCTCCTAAATCTTCTGAAAAGACCCATCCTCTTGGATCTCTAAGTATTCCAGCTTCACCTACACTAATGACACGATCCAATCCCAATAAACGCAACACAATAACCGCTTTATTCGAATGCGGACAACCTGGCATCCAAATTAAACGATATCGATTCGCTTCTACAAGCAGATCCTTGCCAAACTTTTTATTAAACACAAAGCTTCGCTCTTCCACTTTTCCTGTTTTTTTCTTAATTTGATGTTTGAAAGTATTCTCAAAAAGAGCAATGCTTTGAAACGGTTTTACATATGACATAGTTAGACTCCTTATTTATACTCTCGTTTATCTCGATTATGAGGAAGTAACCATAAGTTTTCCTCTGGTCCTAAAGGAAGGATTTTCTTAGGATTTGTGGCTAAACAACATAAGTGATAATGTTTCTTAATCGCATCAAAGTTTGTTGTTTGTCCAAAAGCTGGAATGGAATATAAGTCTCGTGCATAAGCCCAAAGATTTGGATAATCTTTCAACATTTTCAGATTCACACGGAATCCATTAAAATACGCAATGTCAAAACGCGCTAATGTGACATATAAACGAACATCCGATTCCGTAATTTGATCACCAAACAAATATCGAGAATGTTCCAATCTTTCTTCTAACCAATCCATACGCTTAAAGAATGTGATTACTGCATCGTTATACGCTTCTTGACTTTTGGCAAAACCTGCTTTATAAACGCCATTGTTGATTTCGTGGAATAAAATATCATTTAGTTCATCAATTTGGTCACGCAACTCTTCTGGATACAAATCCGGTGCGCCTTCTTTATGAAATTCTTTCCATTCCACTTCCCAGTACCGAGTCAAATTAAAATAATCATTATTTACAACTTTTCCCGTTTTTAAATCTACGACAGCAGGAACCGTCGGTCTTCCTTGATAGTCAGGATCCGTACGCAAATATGCTTCACTTAAATAATGAATCAGCAAAACAGGATCCACATTCTCAGGATCCAAAGTAAATGCCCAATCTGTTTTTTCCGTATTCGGACGAATCGGATCCAAAGTACCCAAACTAATGACATCTTCCAATCCTAATAGAGAACGAACAATAATCGAACGATGTGCCCAAGGACAAACAGGTGCCCAAATTAAACGATAACGATTCGCTTCCACGGGTAAATCGTTTTCTCCTTTCCCAAAAGGTGTCGTAAAACGATTCTTTTGACGAATAAACTTTCCGTCTTTATTAAATTCTTTTTCTTTATTTTCCATAATATTACTTGACATTGTTTCATCCTCTACTTTCCATAATCAAATTGAATCGGACCAAACTTCTCTTCTCGATTGTTCGGTTCTAACCAAACACTATTGTCTGGTCCTAATGGGAAGATATTATATGGGTTATTGGCGGATAGATACCCTCTTTTGATGGCTTCAAAATCCGTTGCTTCCTGAAAAGCCGGAATACTATATAACTCTTTGGCATAGTTCCATAAATTATCGTAGTCACGAATTCTTTTCTTATTCGTATTGAATCCGAAGTAATACGCTGTATCAAAACGAGCAAGTGTTACATACAAACGAATATCCGAATCGGTAATATAATCTCCGAAAAGAAAACGATTGTTTTCCAAACGTTTTTCTAACCAATCTAGACGATCAAACACCAAGTTGTAATTTAATTCATATTGCTCTTGCGTTTTCGCAAAACCTGTTTTATAAACTCCATTGTTGATTTCATGGAATAAAATATCATTTAACTCATCAATCTGGTCACGAAGTGCTTCTGGATATAAATCCGGTGCGCCTTCTTTATGAAATTCTTTCCATTCCACTTCCCAATAATTGGTAAGCTTGTGATAATCGTTATTTACTACTTTTCTCGTTTTTACATCCACAATCGTTGGTACAGTGGCTCTTCCTGTATATTCAGGAGCTGTACTGGCATAGATTTCTGGTAAGTAACGTATTTTTAAAACAGGATCCACGCCTCCTTCATCCAATGAGAATTCCCATCCCTTATCTGTACGAACAGGATTCACTTTTCCAATGCTGATGACATCTTCCAAACCTAATAGCTTAAAAGCAATCACTTGACGAGTTGCCCAAGGACAAAGTGGTGTCCAAATCAAACGATATCGATTTGCTTCTACAGGTAAATCGTTTTCCCCTTTTCCAAATGGTGTTGTAAAATAATTATTTTGGCGAACAAAAGAACCGTTCGCTTTTATTTCATTTCTATCTTCTGAATACGAAATCATAATAAACCTCCTATATGAATGCACTTATTCTAACAAAAAGGCTTTATATACAAGTAATACATAAAAATAAGCACCCGCTATAGCGAATGCTTATTAACACGATAATTTTATGATTTGTAGTAAAATGTCTACACAAAGAGACATATCTTGTATACTCGTCCATTCGCGAACAGAATGCACTTCATTCATCGCATTGGCAAGAACAAGACCTTTAATGCCATGAGGATTGATATTGTTGTTGTCGGAACCACCAAAGGTTTGTAGTAATGTCGATTTTAATCCTAGATTTTCACAAGCCAATTTAAACAATTGACTCACTTCTTCTTGTTCATCCACAAAATAGGCATCAAATTCCTTTTCTACGACAAATTCAACAGTTCCATTCAGTAATTTTGCTTGTTTTTCAAACGTTTGTTTCATTTGTTCGATCCAATACTCGGCTTTTTCCTTGAACATACTTCGAACTTCTCCAGAAAGAGATACCTCATCGGGAACGATATTCTTTCCCCTGCCCCCTTGGACAGTTCCAATATTTATCGTTGTTCCTTCTTCCACGCTTCCATATGGTAAAGAAGCAATGGCTTTGGAAGCAATATAAAGAGCATGCACACCTTGTTCTGGCGCAAAACCGGCATGGCTACTTTTTCCTTTTACTTTAATATACAAAGAATAGATGGAAGGAGCGGCATTGGCTGCTCTTCCAATTTCTCCACTCAAATCCAGTACATACGCTTTTTTGGCATGAAACTTCGAATAATCGACATACCGACTTCCTTGACAATATGGTTCTTCGGCACTCGCAAATAAGATTTCAATGTCTGGATGGGGTAAATTATTTTCAATTAAGATGGTCAACATTTCTAAGATTTCTGCTAGTCCTGCACCATCATCCGCACCTAATACCGTAGTGCCATCACTCGTGATTTTCCCATCCGCATGCACGATGGCCTTTTTTCCAATTCCAGGTTTTACCGTATCCATATGCGAAGAAAATAAGATGGCTTTTTCCATATTTTCTTTTTCCGATAAATTCCCTTTTAGAACACAATACAAATTATTGGCGCTGTTTTCTCCTTTTAGAAACTCGGAAGCATTATCTTCAAAATAAGGGATTTGTAGTGCATCCAGTTTTTCTTTAAGAAAAGTTGCCATTTCCTTTTCCTGATACGATTCACAATCGATCGATACTAAATCTAAAAAGGTTTGTGTTAAACGCTTATTATTGACTAAACTCATATCTTTCCTCTTCTATTCAATCGCATATTTCTTATATTTCAACAATTCATCGATATATTGTTTCCCTATTTCTGAAATATTCATTCCTTTTCGTACAATATATCCAATTCTCATTTTTTCATCCGGTTTTAAACGAATTGCACAATATTCAGGACCATTTAATTCTTCCGAAATAATACCTGAGCACAACGTATATCCATTTAATCCCACCATTAGATTTAACATCGTAGCTCGGTCATTTCCTTTAATCAATCGTTTATATTCATACGTACTCAACACTTCTTCGGCAAAATAGAACGAATTGTCTTTTCCTTGTTCAAAAGACAAACAAGGATATTGTTCAAGATCTTGTAATGTAAGAGTTTCTTTATGAGCCAAAGGATGACTTTTGGCCATATATACATACACATAACATTGCAACAATTCCTGGAATTCTAAACCATCTTTATACAATAGTTTTTTCAAACTTTCTTGATTAAACGCATTTAGATACAAGATACCAATTTCACTACGGAAATTTTTCACATCCTCAATCACTTCCGCTGTTCTCGTTTCACGAATCGCAAATTCAAATTCATCCATTCCAAATTTTTTTACCGTTTCCACAAAAGCAGATACCGCAAAAGAATAATGTTGCATAGAAACACAGAATTTTTTCTTTGCTTCTTTTTTCAAAATAAAACGTGACTCCATTAAATCATACTGTTCGACCATCTGTTTGGCATATCCAATAAATTCTTCCCCTTCTTGAGTTAGTGAGATTCCTCGATTGGAACGGATAAATATTTCCATTCCAACTTCCTCTTCCAATTCTTTAATGGACAAAGAAAGACTGGGTTGGGAAATAAATAGTTTTCTTGCTGCTTCATTCATGGAAGCACTTTGTGATATCACAACAGCGTATTTTAATTGAGTCAGTGTCATTCTAATTCTCCTTAGCTTTTTCAATTGCCTGTTTCAGATCTAGAATGATATCTTCCACATTTTCTAAACCAACAGACATCCTTAATAGTGTTTCTGTTACCCCATTTTTATCTCTTAATTCTTTTGAAACATCCGCATGGGTTTGTGTTAGCGGATATGTCAACAAGGATTCGGTTCCCCCTAAGCTTTCCGCATATTGAATAAGTTGGATATTTTCCAAGATACCATGCGCTATTTTTTGCGTCTTTACATGAAAAGACAACATAGCGCCAAATCCACGTGCTTGTTTTTTCATAAGGTCGTGTCCAGGATGTGTTTCTAAGCCTGGATAAAAGACATTTTCAATCACATCTTGTTCCAATAACCAGTTTGCGATTGTCCAAGCGTTTTCTTGAGCAACACGCATACGAACGGATAAAGTTTGAATCCCACGTGTAACTAACCACGCATCAAAAGGAGAAATCATAGGGCCTGTTGTCTTGCTGATGAAACCAATCTTTTCCGCCAATTCTTCATCTTTGACAATCACAAATCCAGATAGTGTATCGTTATGACCACTTAGATACTTTGTTCCACTATGGATAACAATATCTGCACCGAAATCCAAAGGATTTTGAAGGTAAGGTGATAAAAAGGTATTATCAACAATTAATAATGCCGAGTGTGCATGAGCAATCTCTGCCATTTTTTCAATATCAACAATATGCATCATTGGGTTTGTAGGTGTTTCAATAAATATCGCTTTTGTGTTTTCTTGAAAATACAATTCCACATCTTCATTGGCAACATCTACATTGGAAAAAGAAATCCCATTTTTCTTATTTACGTGATCAAATAAGCGAATGCTTCCTCCATATAAATCTTCTTCTACAATTAGGTGATCGCCTGGAACAAACAATTCCATCACGGTTGCAATAGCGGACATACCACTACTATACGCAAAAGCTTCCGTTCCATTTTCTAAAGAAGCAACAATTTTTTCTAAATGATCGCGTGTTGGATTTTTGTGTCTTGAATAATCAAAACCCGTACTTTGACCGACTCCAGGGTGGGCATAAGTCGCCGTTTGAAAAATCGGATAACTAATCGCTCCATATGGGTGGTCTTGGTCATTTTCCAAATGAATACATCGTGTTTCTATTTTTGTGCTCATACTATCATTCTCCTTGTAAATATACATAATTTTAACATTCACATTTTTATTACAAGTAATACGAAAAATATAGTATTGGCAATAAGTATTTTCTATAACGCATTTTTTAATCGTTCCAAAGCCTCTTTTAATATCGAACGAGGACAAGCGATATTGATTCGTTCAAATAAAGATGTTTCTTTACCAAAAATAGCTCCTCGATCCAGCCAAAGCTTCGCTTTATTCAGAATTACGTCTTCTAGTTCTTCGGAAGATAAGCCTAAAGCTGAACAATCCAACCAAATTAGATATGTACCTTCTGGTTCGATCAGTTTTATTTGTGGAATTTCCTTTTCTAAATAATCGCGTACGAATTTTAAATTTTCTTCCAAATATGCCAACAATTGGGTATACCATGCTTCACCTAAATCGTATACAGCTTTTGTTCCAACCAGTCCAAGAACATTGGCTTGGGAATAGCCAGCAGCTGCGTTTTCTTGTTTAAATACCTTTCTTAGCTTATCGTTTGGAATAATAATATTGGAAACTTGTAAACCCGCGATATTAAACGTTTTTGAAGCAGAAGTTCCAACAATCACGTTGTTTTTAAACGATTCCGAAATGCTTGCGAAAGGAATATGTTTTACCGATTTATAAGTAATATCACAATGAATTTCATCACTAAAAACCAAAACATTGTGTTTCAAACAAATATTTCCAATTCGTTCCAATTCTTCTTTTGTCCATACTCTTCCCACTGGATTGTGTGGTGAACAAAGAATAAAGAGTTTTACATCGTTTTCGATAATTTTCTTTTCAAAATCATCATAATCTATCGAATATTTCCCATTTTCATATTTCAATTGGGAATTGACCAAGATTCTATCGTTATCCAATACACATTCGGAAAAAGGATAGTAGACTGGTTGTTGAATTAAAATCGTATCCTTTGGATTGGTAAAAGCACGAATCGCAGTGGAAATGGCATAGACTACGCCTGGTGTAACCGTAATCCATTCTGGCTCGATTTTCCAATTGTGTTTCTTCTCATACCAATGAATCACCGAATTCTTATAATCTTCTTTGGGATCGGTATAGCCAAAGATACCATGATCCACACGTTCTTTGATTGTTTGAAGAATTTCTTCGGGTAAAGAAAAATCCATATCCGCAACCCATAATGGAAGTAGATCGTCTCTTCCTTTTCTTTCCAAACCAAAATCGTATTTTAACGACGATGTATTTTTACGATTAACGATTGTATCAAAATTATATGTCATACTTCCTCCTAACATTTCCTAGTATTTCACTATGCATTTATTGTAAAAAAATAAATTTTATTTTTCACATAAGTCTTTGACCACTTCTGAAGCAATCAACAATCCGGCCGCTGCTGGAACAAAAGCGGTAGAACCAGGAATATCTCTTCGATCGGTACATTTGATTTCAGCTCCTGCCGGACAAATACAATGGGCACGACAACTAATGCTCATATCTTCTAACGGACGAATCGGTTTTTCATTCGAATATACAACTTTAAGACGTTTCACTCTTCGCTTTTTTAATTCTCTTCGCATCACACGAGCCAAAGGATCCATCTCTGTTTTATAAATATCGGCTACCTTAAAACGGCTTGGGTCTAGCTTATTTCCTGCTCCCATACTTGATATGACAGTCACTTTATTTTCTTGTGCTTTTAAAACGATTTCTATTTTCGCACTCACTGTATCTATGGCATCGACAACATAATCGTATTGAGAAAAATCAAAAGTATGTGCATTTTCTGGAAGAAAGAAACATTTATGAACTTGAATATTCACTTTTGGATTGATTGTTTTCATTCGCTCTGCCATCACATCGACTTTATGCTTTCCTACCGTTTGTAAGGTTGCATGAATTTGTCGGTTCAAATTGGTCAAACACACAAGATCGTCATCGATCAAATCAAAATTTTGAATACCACTTCGAACCAGTGCTTCACAAACATATCCACCAACACCCCCTATTCCAAATACTGCAACTCGAGAGTTTTTTAATTTACCCATGGATTCTTGTCCTAACAACAATTGTGTTCTTGAAAACTGATTTAACATACAACCTCCTTGAATCTTTTCAGATAATACGTTTTATTTCCTACTTTGTCAATAGGATATACATACATTAAAAAACAACAAGCTAAGCTTGTTGTTTCATTTGTGATTCATAGTCATCAATCACTTTGTTCACATTTTTATATCCATTATGAATCGCTAACCCAAGGATAAATATAAGTAACATTGAGATAACTAGAAGAACGATACTTAAGATTTTTAGAGGTAAGCTTTTTGCCAACATGATACTCGTAAAAGCACATGCAGAAAGAATTATGGAAATTTTTAAGTACTTTTTGATATTATTTATCATTCTTTTTTGATATTCAATTTCTTGTACATACCCTTGTTTTAAACGATCCATACTGAACTCCTTTTATTAATAAGATAATCCTGGGTTGAAGAATCCAACTAATACTCCGACAAAAGCTACAACTACTAATAGTAACATTACTTTGATAGGAGACATGTTTTTCTTAGCCATTAAGTACCAGCAAGCGATTATGAAAATGGCAGTTAATAATCCTGGATATACTTCGTTAAATTTGTCTTGTAAAACTAAGTAAGCTTCACCAGCTTCGTTAAATAATTTGAAAGAAGTTGTAACACTTACCCATGTTGCAGAAACGGCACCAATTACCATTCCACCTAGCATTGTTACGGCTTCACGTAAGGCAATACCTTGATCTCCAACTAAGAAATCTACGGCTTTTCCTCCTAATTCATATCCTTTGTAGAATAAGAATTTCATTCCAAAGTATGAGAATAAGTTCCATACGATGATGTAGAATAAACATCCAACTGGTGAACCACCTGTTGAAAGACCCATCGCAATACCTAATAAAATAGGAATGACTGTACCAACAACTAATGAGTCACCAATACCAGCTAATGGACCCATTAAACCAGCACGTAAACCGTTGATTGCTTCATCATCTACTTCTTCCCCATTTGCACGCGCTTCTTCTAACCCAGCTGTAATACCGACTACAACCGAACCAACTTGAGGTTCTGTATTGAAGAAGGCTGTATACGTGTGCATTGAACGAGCTTGATCTTCTTTTTTATCATATAATTCTTCAACAATTGGAAGCATAGAACATAAGTATCCAAATGTTTGCATGTGTTCTTGTGAGAAACAAGTTAAGTGTCCATAGTACCAAGTGTGGAAGGCTTTAGACAAAGTTTTTGCCGATAATTTCTTACTCATGATTAGATATCCTCCTCATCATCATCGTATCCAGCTGCAGGAGCCGCTACTTTTTTAAGTTGTAACATTTTTAAGTTGTAGTGAATCATTGCGAATAATGCAGCAATTACTGTTGCAGAAACTAAGTTTACGTGTAAAGAAGCAGCTAATGTAAATCCGAATAAATAAGGAATAAAATCTGTTGCTTTTTGTGCAATTTGTTTTAAAAGAATCGCAATCCCTACACAAGGTAATAAAGAACCTACTGTAAATAAAGTTTTCATTGCCAATCCGTCCATTGGTAAGCTTGTTTTGATTAATTCAACAACGTCAGCTCCCATACGGCACATAATTAATGTTGGAATGAAAGAGAAGATAATGTGAGAAATCCAAGGTAAAACCATATCTACGATATATAATTTGTGATAGTCACCTTTTTCTACGGCAGTCCATCCAATGTGTTGCCAAACTAAGTTCATTGTGGCAGTTCCATAGAATAATACAGTACCTACTGTACCAACCATTGTTCCAAATGATGTAGCTAATGCTGCACCTTCTACGCTAGAAGCATCCAATCCATAAGATTTTAATGCTACCATCGCAAGAGGGATACCAATGTAAGATACGGCACGAACATCGGCAGAAACCGTTCCACCAGGTGTAACTAAGGCGATATAAACAACTTGCATCGCACATCCTACTAAGATACCTGTAGAAACATCTCCTAAAATAAGCCCACAAACAAATCCACCAATTAATGGACGTCCTAATGTGTAGTTACCAATTGAAGTTCCTCCTAATCCTGGCATAGATGCTAAACACGCAAATAAACCAAGAATAGCGGCTTGTAACCAACTAATTGTCATAATTTCTTTTCTCCTTTTTCTATTCTTTTTTTATTACTAGAAACCAAATTTAGAACGGAAATCTTCCCAGTATCCAATAGATACGTCTGGAAGAAGCGCAAATTTGATTTTGTAACCAGCTTGATACATAGCTTCGAAAGCTTCTGCTTCTTCTTGTGTAATAGATTGGTTGTTACCAAGTTTTACAGCCCCTGGACGGTCGTTACAAGGTCCAACGATTACTGTATCCACACCACATTTAAATCCTTGATCCACTAAGATTTCTTTCATATCCAAAGGATTTTTTGTGATTAAGAAATAACGGTCATTTGAAGCTAATACTTTTTGACATTTTGCCTTCCATGCGTCCATTGTCCAAATAAAAGTTTTCTTTCCAGAAGCCGATTTGTAAGCTGCTTTTAAAACATCGTTTGTTGCTGCTTTATCATTTACAGCTACCAATCCATCACAAGGATATTCTCTAGACCATCTTGTACAAGTTTGACCGTGAATCATACGATCGTCGATACGAATAAATGATACTGACATGTTTTCTCCTCCTTCTTAAATGTCATCTTCTTCATCTTCCGAAACCATTTTGAATTCTTTCATAGAACCAATAGCTTCTGCTAAGACTACATCTACCAACATAGAACGATCCATGTTGTCTTTCATAAGAATTGTTGTTAAGGCTAAAGGTAAGCTCATTCCACCCAACACGGTTGTGTTTGATAAAAGTCCTTTTCCAGCCAAAACGTTCATCGAAGTTGTTAATGGAGAACCACCAATAATATCCGCTAATAAAATGATTTCATCATCTTCTGTGATGTTAGAAATCGTTTCTTCAAACATTTGTGCAAATTCATCGGCTGTTTTTCCATCTGGTAAACCAATCGCTAACACTTCCTCTTTTTCACCAGCCAACATATTCAAAGAAGTTTTCATTCCTTGAGCCATGCCACCGTGTGATACTAGTACTACATATTTCATCTTTCTTGCCTCCTCTTTATGGCTATAGTCTACTCTTCTTGAAAGCTCTTTCACTGTGTCAAGAAACACGAACAACACATGACATTTATCACTTTAAACAATCCAAATATGACAAATGTAATAAAAAAAGTAATGGCCCCTATAAACCATTACTTTAATAAGGTATTCAATTGTTTTTGAATTCTTTCCAAATCCGTATCTAACGATCCACTCTCAAAAGATTTTCGAATTAAATAATCCGCTTGATCTTTTGCTTCATTATATTTTTTTATTTTCGGATATTCCATCAAATGATCCAATACATAATCGAGCTGTTTGGACGAAATAGCCAAACCTTCTTCTTGTAAAACGCTTTGGGTATCTTTTGCGTTAATGACATCACGTAATACCGAAACACCCTTTCCCATTTTAATGACTTCACTTTGTAACTCTTCATTACCCGCTAAAGACGCAATAAATTCATAAGCTAACTTCTTATTTTGACTACCAGGATGAATAGCCATCATGGAACAAACACTGGTTGTATTGTTTGTATTTGCACTCGTTGCTGGCATCGTTAAACATTTCCAAGAAAAATTCGAATAGTTGCTGACGCGATATGGATATGGCTGATACGTGCGATATTCCGCAATCGACATCGGACAAAAGGCTACTTTTCCCGAGTCAAAGTCTTCGCTTGTCACATGGTAATTGCGATTTAAATCATCTAATTTTTCGGCAAGCTTCAACGCTCTTTTTACCTCGTCAGTAATATTCACAGACAAGCCATCTTCCGAAAATAAAGACAAACCATGACAATACAAAATCTTATCCCAAGTAAAGTTGTAACACCCATATTGATCCACATCTCCATCCCCATCAATGTCCTTGGTAATCTGTTCACAAATCTTATAAAATTCATCCATCGTCCAGCCATCATCAGGAATCTCAATCTCTTCTTTTTCCAACAAATCCTGATTCACACACATCATCATCATCGGACTGACTTCATAAGGTAAGGCAAACAATTTATTTTCATACGTTCCTTGTTTCAGAACCAAAGGATACATTTTTTCTATCAAAGAATCGCTAATATAGTCATTTAGATTCTCCATAGCTCCAATACTCGATAAAACATTAAAATCGCTATCCAAAACCATATAAGCATCTAAATTGTTACCTTCTAATAATTGTTTAGAAAGCCAAGAAGAATAATCCGATTTACGAATCCCACTCTCGTATTTGATTGTCACATTCGGATGTTTTTCTTCAAACAATTCTATCGCCTTATCCACATACGCATAACTATTGTCATCGTATACATCAAAGCTACTTCCTACATACAGTCCTAGATGCAACGTAATCGGTTTTTTTGGATTTCGATAAAAGAGAAGAAGGAGAGAGATACAAGCACAGCTCAGGATGGTGAGTCCTTTTTGTAACTTAGTCATCCGCAAATTTCCTCATTGTTTGTCCTGTTTGAACCGCCCATATAGCCAGTTGAGTACGATCTCTTAATTGTAGCTTGGACAATATACTACTAATGTAATTGCGCACAGTGCCTTCGCTTAAAAATAAGTTCTTGGCAATTTCCTTATTCGAAAAACCAAAACCAACTTGTTGAATGACTTTAAATTCTGCATTCGAAATGTCTTTTATAGAATCCGCATCCACCTGAATGGCATAATTACTAATGGCCATTTGCGAAAAGATTTTAATAACCTTGGCTGCAATATCCGGATTGATCATCGCTTTTCCATCCACAACCGTCAAAATGGCCTTATACAATTCGTCCATGCTCACCCCTTTTAATAAGTAACCACTGGCTCCATATTTCAAGGCGCTAAAGACAAATTCGTCATCGTCAAATGTAGTCAGTATGATAATTTTAGTCGACGGATACTTTTTCATAATCTCTTTGGTACAATATACCCCATCCATCTTAGGCATACGAATATCCATTAAAATAACATCTGGATGATGAACACGTACCATATCCAATACTTCCAAGCCATCTTTTGCCGTACCCACTATTTGTAAATCCTTGTGTGCTGATAAGACAATTTCCAAAGATTGACGAATCAATTCCTGATCATCCGCTATCAATACTTTTATCATATATTCCCAACCTTTCTAATTTCCACAACCGTTAAAAAACCATTTTCACCATAGAAGTTAATTTTTCCATTCAAGATCGCAACTCTTTCTTGCATCTGTTTTAAACCATATCCATATTTGATATCGCTACAACCCATTCCATTATCCTGAATCGTAATCAAATAATTATATTCATCGTCAAATAAATTGACTTCCACCTTCGTGGCATGCCCATGACGAAGCGCATTGGTAATGGATTCTTGGACTATACGATAAATGATATCTTCGCTCGCTTTGTCAAAATCCGCTTTTTCCCATTCATAATAGAATAAAATATCAATATTCGATACATTCTTAAACTCCAAGATCATCTTTTCTAATGCATCTTTTAAAGGATCGCTTTCCAATACCCCAGGGCGAAGCTTTTGTAAAGAACCACGAACATCTTTGATTCCTTGACGAACTACATTACTAATAATTCCTAACTGTTGTTTGGTCTTTTCCACATCCAAATCAATTAAAACCTGACAAGCATCCACACCCGCGAGAATTCCAGTAAGGGCATGTCCCAAGGTATCGTGAATCTCTCGAGAAATACGCTTTCTTTCATTATCCTCCGCTGTTTTTCGTGTCAAAGTAATCGCATGTCCCATTTGTACATTCACTTGTTCCAGACGCTTCAATTCTCTTTCGATTTCTTCTCGTTCTCTTTCTTTGGCCAAAAGAAGACATAGACCATAGATACCAAACAACACTAGATTCCCTGTCTCAAAAATTTGTTTCCCCACAAGAATTATTTTTTGTAAAGAAAAAGGAAGAAAAGAAACATAGGTATCAAACGATAATACGGGATAAATCAGACCAATCACATTTTGACTCGTGAGAATAAATAACACTAAATACACAAAAATTATAAGTGTCCAGTTTTTCATATCCTTTGTATAGTACAAATGATCGGCTAGGGCAATAAAGACCATGCCATTAAAACTAAAATGTGTTAAGTATGCTAGCCAAACACACACAAAAGCTTCTAGCCAGAAAAAAGAAGAACCTTCGTGTTTCAAAGAATGAAAACCCGAATAATGAACCATGCCTACCAAAACGATATATCCAGCCACGATTTTTAAAAACTGTGTCATAGGATTGGTAGGAAGTGTTGTGAGCTGTTCAATAAAGGTGCGCTCAACTCCCATTGAACAAACATACGTTGTCGCATACAAAAAAGTAGCTGATGCTAAAATAATCACTAAAAAATTAAGCAGAAGTTGGATCTGTTTGACCCAAAAGGCTGTTGTTAGATTTAAATATTTCATTATTGCCACCCCGAAATCGAAAATTTCGAAATATTATCTTTGGTAATCAATTCCGTTCCAATAAATATTTCCTTTCCTATTTCCACATCTTTTGTCAAACGATAGGCTGCATAAATTGCCTTTTTCCCCATTTGGATGGGCGATTGGCTCGCACTTCCTTCCATGACATTGGATTGGGCAATCAAGGCTTTAATTTCCGGTGCCCCGTCCACCCCATAGACAAGAACATCTTCTTTATTCTGTTCTTCCAAAGCAGCTAATACACCTAAGGCGGCGGTATCATTTAGACACATCACAACTTGAAAATCATCACTTCGACTTAAATAGTCACGCATCGCGTTTAAAGCTGGAACCGTTTGTCCCAAACACTCCAATTCTTTGACAATGACATAATTTGGATTATTCGCAATCGTATCACAAAAGCCCTGAATACGATCTCGTCCAGAAATCACCGAATTATGTTCCAACAAGACAATTCTCGCTTTCTCAATTTTCTCCATCATATCCAAAGCACACAAAACACCAGCCTGATAATTATTGGAAGTCACTGTACAATCGGCTATATTCTCATTTTCCAAAGGCGTATCAATCACAATGATTTTTATACCTTCCTCTTTGGCACGAAGAAGATTTTCTTCAATCGCAAAAGAGTCAATTGGATTGACAATAATGACATCTACCCCCATATCAATAAAATTTTGAATTTGCTCGGCTTGTTTATCTGCATCCAAAGCCGGATCTTTCGTATAAAGGATATCGCCGTTTTCACGAATTTCCTTTTCCACTTCATTATTAATCACTTGAAAATATGGCTTATTTAATGTCATATACGTAGCCCCTACTTTCAGTTTATCGCTTTGAACACTTTCCAAAGAACACGTATTGAAAAAGAATAAGGAAATGGCCAGACAAAAAACCAATCCCACTGGCAAGATATATTTTGAAAGTTTTGACATAGAATCACCCAAGTATATTCTCTTTTATTTTCAAAAATTTTACAATATGACAAATGTAACAAAAAAGAGGACAATCATCCTCTAATCCAATCGGTTCAGCGCATCAATTAACACACGCTTGTTTTGTTCCGAAATTTTAAGCTTCGAACAAATCGTATCAATCTTAAATTGTTCAACGACCTTCCAGCTCAAGGCATTCATCTTCCCTTTGGTAAGCTCTTTTGCCACATGCTTCAGACCATGAATTTTCCATAGCTCTTTGATTCTAGACTGTCCATTAAAACGCGGTTCTTGTTTCAAACAATCCCCATTGGTGGCAATAATTTGTTTATACGTTTCAAACGAATCCTTCTTATAACGAGCCAGTGATCCTTTTCCCTCGTCATCCAAGTCGACATAAATAAAACCATAACGTTTTTTCATTTCTCCCGTTCCATGACTAATCAGATCAATCGGTCCCCACCAGGTGTAACCAAAACAATCCACACCATCACGTTCAATCGCCTTTTTCATTTCCCGCACGTGTTTTTTCAAATAATCGCTTCGATATGGATCGTGAATCTCGTGATTTTCATCGATTCGATCCACAGCTCCCAAACCATTTTCGGCAATAAAAATCGGTTTTTGATAACGATCATAAATTGTATTCATCGCAATACGAAGTCCTTCTGGATCAATTGGCCAACCCCATTCGCTCTCTTCAATATAAGGATTTTTAGCGCCCGCAAAAATATTTCCACTACCACTTAAGAATTCTAAAATCTTGCTGGACATTCCTAAAGATTGATAATAGCTAAAGGATACATAATCAACACATCCTTCTTTTAAAATATCCAAATCGCCTTCTTGTATAGGAAGAGTAAAACCATAACGTTCCATCCATGTTAAAGCTTTTTTTGAATACGTTCCTCTGACTTGTACATCACTAAAGAATAAAGATGCATCTTGGAAATTAATATTAAACATCATGTCGTGAGGATGACTGGTAATCGGATACGTAGCCTGATAAGCAATCATACAGCCAACTTGACTACTCGGAATGATCTCATGGGCAAGACTAACCACTTTTGCGCTCGCAACAAATTGATGATGGGCTGCATTCAATACATTTTGGATATAGTCATTGTTGTACTCTTTTTTTAAACCACCACCCGTATACGGATCGGTAAGAAGCGCGTTGATTTCATTAAAAGTCATCCAATATTTTACTTTGCCCTTGTATCTTTCAAACACACAACGACAATATTTCACAAACAAATCCACCGCTTTACGATCTAAGAAGCCCTGCTGTTTTTTATACATCGCATAGGGAATATCATAATGACACAAAGTGACAACAGGCTCCATATGATATTGGTGCATACAATCGAATAAATCGTCGTAATATTGAAGACCCGCTTCATTAGGCATTTCTTCTTCTCCTGTTGGAAAAATACGCGTCCAGGCAACGGAAACGCGTAAACAAGAAAATCCCATTTCACTCATCATAGCGATATCCTCTTTGTATCGATGATAAAAATCAATCGCCTTATGCGAAGGATAATACGTATCGGGCAAGATTCCTTGTGTTACTTTTCTTTCCTTATGTTTCGATCCCGCTGTTTTGACATCGGCAATGCTCAAGCCTTTTCCATCTTCCAAAAAAGCGCCTTCACACTGGTTGGCAGCCAATGCTCCACCCCATAAAAAATCTTTTCTCATATATTATTTTCTCTTTTCTAAATCGTGTTGTACTCTACTTTTAATTATATTCTTTCTCTTCTTTTTCGCAAAACAATATTCCCAAGATTACATGCTTCTTGTTAGAATAGAAGAAAGAAAGACATACAAAGAGGAAAAATTATGAGTACAAATTCTAAGCTTCTACAAAGCATTCAAGTGGGAAATATGACTCTAAAAAACCGCATTATGTTTCCCCCACTAACAACAGGTTACGAAGAACGAGACGGTTCGATTGGTAATCGTAGTTTCTATTTCTACAAACGCCTAGCCCAAGGTGGTGTCGGATATGTGGTGATTGGAGATGTAGCTCCTGTAAATACAGCCAGTCCAACCCCAAAGCTATATAGCGATGCACAAATCCCAACTTTCAAAAAATTGGCCGATGCCCTTCACGAATACGATTGTAAACTAGGACTACAAATTTTCCATCCAGAATACGATGTTGTTGGTGTGGGAAAAATGATCATGGGATCTATGATGGCTATGAAAGCCGCCCAAGAAGCCAAAGCCAAAGGCGATATGGAAACGTTCCAAACAAAAATGGCAGAAAGTGAAAAGATTCGTGGCGAAGCGTATGCGAAACTACACCACGATATGAAATTTTTCGTCAGTGAATGTAGTCAAGACACATTAATGGACATTAAGAATTCCATTGCCGCTTGTGCCAAACGTGCTCAAATGGCTGGTGTGGATGCGATTGAGATCCATGGTGATAGATTGATTGGTTCTTTATGCTCATCCTTATTAAATCATCGTACGGATGAATATGGTGGAGAACTAAAAAATCGAATCCGTTACGCCCTTGAAATAGTTCATGCCATTAAAGAAGCCGCTCCAGAAATCACAATCGAATACAAGCTTCCAATCATCACAACCAATCCCGATGGAAGTTTACGCGGAAAAGGCGGACTAATTCCGGAAGAAGCGTATATTCTAGCCCAAGAATTAGAAAAAGCGGGTGTCAATATGATCCAGGTTGCCCAAGCCAACCACACAGGAAATATGGGAGATACAATTCCTCCAATGGGAACACTTCCAGAAAACTGGACATTGGATATTTGTGAAAAAGTGAAATCGCTCGTATCCATCCCTGTGGCAACCGTAGGAAGAGTTATTTCGGTAGAAAATGGAGAAACGATTTTAGCCGAAGAAAAAGCGGATATTATCGGTTATGGACGTTCATTATTGACCGATCCAGATATTGCCAACAAGGTCATGAAAGACGAACCAATTCGTGAATGTTTAAACTGCAACAAAGGATGTGTGGATGCGATCCAAAATCGTAAATACATTTCTTGTGTACTAAATGCTGAAAATGGAAACGAAGAAACAATGAAGATTCTTCCAAGCAACTCTTCAAAAAAAGTAGCCATCATCGGTGCTGGAATCGCTGGTTTAGAAGCGGCTAGAGTGGCTGCTATCCGCGGTCATCAAGTGACTATTTTTGAAAAAGAAGACAAAATAGGTGGACAAATCCATTTGGCCAGCAAACCGCCTCGCAAAGAAGAAATCTTACGTTCTATTCAATATTATGAAAAAGTATTACCTGCTCTTGGTGTAGAAATTAAATACAATCGTACACCATGTATCCATTGTGTCTCTGGATACGATGAAATTATCGTAGCCATTGGTGCGCAAGACATTTCGCTTCCTTTCTTACAAGGAGAAAAAGTGGTTTCAAGTTGGGATGTATTGGATGGAAAAGTTGAGATCCAAGGAAAAGTAGCTATCATTGGTGGTGGATTAGTTGGTACAGAAACGGCAGAATTTGCCCTTGAAAAAGGTTGTGAAGTCGCGATTGTAGAAATGTTAGATACAATTGCTCGTGGCGAATCATCAACCATCTTACCAGTCATTCAAAAAGATTTTAAAGAACATAACGTACAAGAATATACAAACACAAAAGTAACTGGATTTAATGGAACTGCCATTTTGGCAACTAAAGACGAACAAGAAATCGAAATTCCTTGCGATATGGTAATTGTTGCGGTTGGTTCTAAGAAAAAAGAAATCGATCTAACAGGATTGGATAAACCAATTCATTATATTGGCGATTGTTCGCAAGATAAAACGGCAGATATTTCCAGTGCCATTCGAAGTGCTTACCAATGCGCAAACAACTTATAATTCTAAGCTTGCTTCTTTTTTGTTGCTTCCCGAGAACCGTTTACGCGAACGAAGAAGTGCCCGTTTATCAACTATACTATGTTGGCAATAAGGAACACTACTATACAACTGATATAGAATTTCGAAACAAAATCGTAAAGGATGGATGGGCGTACGAGGGCATTAGCTGGTTTGCCCCTTCTTATTCAGACTATCCAGTATATCAACTATATAGTACATATTTAGACCGACGAGTATATACCATGGACAAAAAAGAAAAAGAAGAACTACTCGCTTCGGGATATATTGACGAGGGCATTGCGTGGTATTCAAGCGCCAATGAAGCGGTTCCTATCTTTGAAAATGAGAAAACGAATCAAAGAAGTGGCGCGTATTCTTTTACAACCAATTTTTCAGAATACCAATATCTAAAATCGGAAGGTTGGAAACAAAATGGGATAGTCAGCTATGCCCTTCGTAAAGCGACAAAAGAAGAAAGTATAGAAAGCAATCGCTCATTAACCTATACGTATGGATATTGTTACTACGTGGATGATGTATTAATCGTAAACAAGAAGCACGGATTAAATTCTTCTTATGCACCTGGTGAAGATCCAGTGGCAGGAGCTGCCATCCGCAATCTTATTTCAACCATGCGATCGGCTGGTTACGATATAAGCACCTACTATAGTGGTTATCGTTCGTACCAAACACAAGCACAACTCTATAATAATTACGTTAATCAAGATGGCAAAGAAGCAGCCGATACATATTCGGCTCGTCCAGGATTTTCGGAACACCAAACAGGGTTGGCTTTTGACTTATGCAACAAAAATTACCAACTCGTTGAATCCACTAGAGAAGTCAATTGGATTTCTCAAAACGCACACAAGTACGGATTTATCGTTCGTTTTCAAAAAGGAAAAGAACATATCACGGGCTATCAAGCCGAACCTTGGCATCTACGCTATTTAGGTGTTGAATTGGCCACAAAAGTCTATCAATCCGGATTAACTCTTGAAGAATATTTGCATGTTTCCTATGGAGATTACTAAAAAAGCGAGGCCTCCTCGCTTTTATTCTGCCGTGATACGAATCACATTTCTTACATTACGTTTACTATTTGGATCTCCAAATACTACTAGGGAAGCCTTTTCTTCCTCAACTAATACATATACTTTTTCTTTTTCATCAATTTCTTCTTTACCAACCACGGCACTATAAGCATCGTCTGCTTCCACTGTCACATTTTCATAAGAAGTGATTTTATGATTTTCCAATACATCTTTTAATTCGATTCCATTGGAATGAATCGTATTCACTTCCCCTTTTCCATTGATTGTTTCGCCAGTGACTTCTTTTAAATCTAATTTATCTAAATCGACATACGATGTCTTATTTTCATAAACGAGTTCGATACAGTTTTCAGGAATCGCTGTACGATTTCCTAAATACATCCAGCTGCATACACCAACAATAAGCGCTAAGGCAATGGTCACAATCGCTAATCTTCTTTTTTTCATGTTTGTTCTCCTTCTAGAATTGAATCACTTTTTGAATTCTTCGTAACAAAATGTCTCCTAAGATGCCGCATAGTAAACCAGAAAATAGAGCAACCGAACCATAGAGTGCCAATACGATTCCTTTTAAGTGAAAGACAATACAATTGGCAGTTAAAGCGGCGGATAAAGCGCCTATCGCATTAAGAAGTGCACACTTTTCCATATTTGTCAGCTGTATCTTTTTTGTCAGCACAAAAAGAAGATCAATCACCATTCCTGGAACCATATATCCAATAATTGAAAGAGCTCCCATACTACCTACCATACCGATGGAAAGGGCAATAACACATTGGATAAAGCTCATCAGCGTTGCAACCCCTTTTTTCTTGAGCAACATTACACTGAGCACAAGAAACATCAGGGAAAAGCTTGTTCCAATCCCTCCGGGTATGTGTAAGGCATCGGTTATGATATTTGTGAAAGGAGAAATCATTCGTTTGGAAAACAAGCCTAGATCTGCACAAATGGCGATAAAAATTAGTTCTTTTACACGCAGTTTTCTCATTTTTTTCTCCTTCAAACAAAAAAGTGCCACCAAGGCACTATATACGATTAAAACCACAACTAAAAAAGGTTGTGCATTAAAACATATAGTCCTCTTTTCAAACACGGAAGGTTAATCGATTTCTCCATTAGCCCTTGAATCCAAAGATTCCGGTCTTATTTCCATAGAGATTCCTTAGGAAATAAGACTCGAAGACATTCTATTATTACGAGTATAGCACAAAAGGATTCTTCTATCTTCTCTTTTGCGCTCTTCTCTTTTGTAGTTTTTCTTGTTCCAAATCAATACGTTTCCAATCCATTCCATATTGGTGGACATAATAATTTACAATTTCTTGTTTCACACTCGAATAGATTGGATCGTACAATAATATGTAAGCCGATATTTTTTCTAAACAAGTCGTCAAAGAAACATTTCCATATTCTTCAAAATCAATCGCAAAAATCTGTTTTCCATCCCATAGAAAATTTCGTAAGTTACAATCCATAGGAAGGAATCCAGTTACTTGTTGAGACAATTTTAAATATTGAACCAAAGCTTCCCAAGGCGTTTTGTCAAACTTTGTTTGTTCCTGTTCCAGTAATACATCCAAGTAAGTAAGACAATCTTTGTATTCTAAAAAAATAGAATTATTCTCTTTCTTTAATAGCTTAGGAACCACATTGTATTTTTCAAGTTGTTGATACATCCACACTTCTTTTTCCAACAAAGAAGGATCGTTCATTGTTTTGACAACAATGCCTTGTTCCAATATGACTACGTTTCGTTTACTTAAAAATGTTCTCATTCGAGTTCTGTGAAATCTTCAATCACGCCAATTACCCCTGGAAGCTTTTCATATTCGTCTTTTTTATCTGCCGAATTAATCACAAGAATCTGTTCACAACCACTGGCATACGCACTTTCAATTCCACTTTTTGAATCTTCGATGATCAGACAATCTTGTAAAGATACGCCCAATATCTCACCTGCTTTTTTGAACATCGCAATTTTATTTTGATAACTGCCATTGTCATAAACGATTGTATCGGGTTCGATCCATTTATCCAATTGGAAAGATTCGACAAAAAAGTCGATGTTTGGTTTAATCGAAGCACTCGCAATCGTAAAAGGAATGCTTTTATCCTTTAGTTGATCAAAAAATTCATTAGCCCCTGCTACCAAATGGAAGTTTTCCCGATCCTGGGCACAAAAATCTCGATAGTATTCTTCTTTTAATAACGAATATCGATCGTTCTCTTCTTGCGAACACTTTCCTTCAAAAAAATAAGAAATTGTTTCTTTATTTGGAGAGCCATTGATTCGACTATGTAGCTCGTAATCCGAAATTCCTTTGCCTCGAATTAACTGAGAAATCTTTCCCCACGCCAAAATATGTTTATCGTTATCAAAAAATAAAGTTCCATTAAAATCAAAAATTACACCTTTATAACTCATATTCTCCCTCTTCCCAACAATTAATATACATTGTCTGTAAGAAAAATGATACAATATCTGCATGAGAACAATAGTAATTGGTGGTGGGCCAGCCGGAATGATGGCCGCTTATGTAAGTAAACAAAACAACAGTCATGTCTTGCTGCTTGAAAAAAACGCAAGACTAGGAAAAAAATTATTAATGACCGGGCATGGTCGTTGTAACGTAACTAATAATTGCGATATTCAAGCTTTTATGTCCCATATCAACACTAATGCCAAATTTATGTACAGTCCTCTTCATCAGTTTTCAAGTCAAGATATGCTGGATTTTTTAGAAAAGAATAAAATTGATACGAAAGAAGAAGACAATCATCGTATGTTCCCTACAAGCGATTCTGCTTATACGATCTTGGAATTATTCGAATCGTTATTAAAAGGGGTAATCGTTCGTACCAACGAAGAAGTCCTTTCTTTGATTATCGAAGAGGATGTTTGTAAAGGGGTGCGTACGAACAAGAAAACGTATTATGCCGATTGCATTATTGTATGTACTGGCGGAAAAAGCTATCCGTTAACAGGATCAAATGGAAGTGGATATAACTTAGTCAAAGACTATCATACCATCAAAGAGCCAAAACCCGCTCTATCTTCCTTGGTCATCCAAGAAGAGTGGTTAAAAAAGTGTATGGGTACGGTCTTAAAAAATGTCGAAATTCGAATTAAAAAGAAGAGATTTACTGGCGATGTTTTATTAACGCACTTTGGCATCAGTGGACCTGTGGTATTAAATATGTCTTCCTTATTTGATTTCAAGAACACACCGATTGAAGTGGATCTATTTCCTAAAATGAGCGAGGAAGAATTGAACCAAAAGATTCTTGATCTTTTTTCAAAAAATTCGAACAAACAAATCCAAACGGTACTCAATACCCTACTTCCTTCTCGATTTGTCGAAGAACTACTTGTCCATTTGAAAATCGAAGCGAATACTCTCGTTCATCAGATGAAAAAGGATCAAAGAAGGAAAATTCTTCATATTCTTAAACATCTTACAATTACCATTTTGGAAACGCGTGGTTTCAAAGATGCCATGGTGACAAAAGGTGGGATTTCCGTAAAAGAAATCAACCCAAATGCGATGGAATCCAAGAAAATCAAAAATCTAAAATTTGCGGGTGAAGTCATTGATGTCGATGCCCAAACGGGAGGATACAACTTACAAATTGCCTGGTCAACTGGTTATGTAGCGGGTAAAAACCAAATATAGCTCTAGGAATCAACCTAGAGCTATCCTTTTTTTCCTAGTTACTAAAAAGTAACTTAGTGATATTTTTGTGCGTACTTTTCTGCCTTTTCTAAAAACATTACAATGCATATGAAAAAAAGGAGAAGAATATGAAGAGTAAAACGCATTTTAAAGTGGATACAAATAAATGTATTCAGTGCGGACGTTGCGTAAACGTATGTGCAGGAATGGTATTAACACAAAGTAAGAATGGTACACCAGAAATGAAAGATTTTTCAAGATATGGATGGCGTGGATGTTGGCGTTGTCAACATTGTCTTGCCGTATGTCCTACAGGTGCGATTTCTATTTTCAACAAAGATCCAAAAGATTCTCTACCCTTACCACCGAAAGAAATGGGTGACTATATGGAACAATTGATCGTGACTCGTCGTTCTTGTCGAAGATTTATCCGATCCAATGTCGATGCCCAATTGATCACGAAAATGATGAATGCGATGGTGGCTGTACCTACTGGTGGAAACTGTAATTCTGTTGAATATACAATTATCGATGATGTAGATTTTATGGACAAGATTCGTCATAAAGCGTATAAGATCATGGATGATTGTGCAAAAAAACATATTTATACGTCTAGTTTCGATGACTTCTATTATTCAAAAATGAAAGAATCGGAAAAGAGTATTCGAAAAGGCGATTTACTATTCTGTGGAGCACCACATATTTTTATTGCTCATGCTAAACAGACAGGTAAATGGGGCGATGATATGAAAGTAAATTGTAATATAGCCACTGCCTACTTTGAATTATTGGCCAATAGTTATGGTTTAGGAACAATTATCATGAGCTACCCTGCAGAAGTGATTGAACAACTCGTACCAGAAGTCAAAACTATGCTGGGTATCCCTAAGAATCATTATATGGGACTTATTGTCGGTTTTGGATATCCAGAAATACCATATGCCCGTGGTGTACAAAAATCACGTCCTGGAAAAATCCATAGATATACCCAATCGCAAAAATAAGAGAGACTGAAGCCTAACAAATATGTTAGGTTTCTTTATTCTCTTGTTTTTCTAATACCGCAATCGAAATATAGTGATGAATCAAAAAAGTTTCAGGAACTCTTTCTAACATATCCAAATGTTCTTTTTCCCACAATGCAAGTTCTTCTTCGCTCATAGAAGCTCCTACACCTCGACAAGTTCGCATTCTTCCATGCCAGCCTTGTCTAGAAAATGGGATATCGACACAGAATTGTTCTTGTTTAACCAAGTGAAATTCTTCTAAGTATTCTTTTGGAACCATAACTGGATGCACATAATCGTTACAACCAGTCCAAGAAGGATTATATTTTAATATAATTTCTTCGCTCTTTCTTGCGATTTTATCTTCCAAAGGAAGCCATCCCATATAGAGAATCAAAAACTTACCTTTTGGTTTTAACATTTTAGAAAATAAAGGTGAGGTCACTTTCGCATCCAAATACCAGATGCATTGACATGCTGTAATGACATCAAAGGATTCTTTTGGAAAATCCAATTCTTCCGCGGAGCATACAGAGTATTCAATATTCTTATCTTTGGATAGGATTCTTGCTTGTTCAATTTGAGTTGCCGAAATATCAGTACCTACCCAATGGGCACCATATTTAGCCATATTTCTGGGAAGAACTCCCGTTCCCGTTCCAATATCCAATACATTTTGTCCTTTTTGACACAAGCCTAAATGCAGAATATAGTTATAAAATTCGTTCGGATAAATATCTCTAAACTTTGCATAATCTTCAGAAGTTCTAGACCATTCAAAGTTTTCTCCATGATCAATGTTTTCTTTTTTCATAATTCGGCTCCTTTTTTGTATGAAGTATAGGATTACTAAGGAACTATTTCACTAGTATACAGTTCAGTTGTAGAAATATTTGGACAAGATACAAAAAAATGCCCCAAAAGCTGGGGCAAAGCTTACTTATTTCATTAAGCTTAAGAACATTTCTTTAATATCTTCAACAGTGACTGGACGAGGATTTCCTGGTGTACAAGCATCTTTAAGAGCGTCCGCTGATAATGCATCTACATCTTCCATAGGAATGACAGATTTTAAGGACATTTCAATACCAACATCTTCTCCTAATTTCTTAACGGCTTCAACAGCTGCTTTACGAGCATCTTCCAAATCCATTGTATACGCACCTTCTACATCAAAGGCAGCGGCGATATCACGATATTTTTCTCCTGTAACTGGTGCATTATAAGCCATAACTGTTGGTAATAATGTTGCACAAGCTTTACCATGAGGCATTCCATAATATGCCGATAATGTGTGTGCCATAGAGTGGTCAACACCCAATCCTACATTTGAGAATCCCATACCAGCAATGTATTGTGCAAGAGCCATTGCTTCTCTTCCTTCTGGTTCGTTTTTAACAGCACCACGTAAGTTTTTAGCGATCATTTGGATGGCTTTGATGTGGAACATATCGCTTAATTCCCAAGCTCCTAATGTGATATATCCTTCAATCGCGTGTGTTAGAGCATCCATTCCTGTTGCGGCTGTTAATCCAGCTGGCATACTAGCCATCATTTCTGGATCAACAAAGGCAATGACTGGAATATCGTGAGGGTCTACGCATACGAATTTACGTTTGTTTTCTGGATCTGTAATTACGTAGTTGATTGTAACTTCCGCTGCTGTACCTGCTGTTGTAGGAACCGCAAAAATTGGTGTACAAGGATTTTTTGTAGCCGCTACACCTTCAAGAGAGCGTACATCCGCAAATTCAGGGTTTGTGTTAATAATACCGATGGCTTTTGAAGTATCCATTGAAGATCCTCCACCAATGGCAACGATCACATCCGCACCAGCTTGAGCAAAAGCTTCCACTCCAGAAGTTACATTTTCAATAGTTGGGTTTGGTTGAATGTTTGAATAAATCACATAATCAATTCCCGCTTCTGTTAATAAATCAGTTACTTTTGCGGTAACTCCAAATTTAATCAAATCTGGGTCCGAAGCCACAAAAGCTTTTTTGAAACCACGAGCTTTAATTTCATTAGGGATTTCTTTAATAGCCCCTGCTCCATGATACGAAGTTTCATTTAAGATAAAACGATTTGCCATAATTATTATTCCTCCTATATGACATTGATTAGTCATATTCTACACTTTTTATTTTTTCTTTGTAAATGTTTTCTTCAAAATGTTTTGATATTCTTCGGGTGTGTTAATATTCATAAACATATCGTCATCCATCGCATAATCAGAAACCAAAAGATATTTTATTTGATGTCTCTTTAATATCGGATACAAACGATAGTCTTGATTTTTTATTTGTTCTTCCATAGTCAGTAGTAGATTTCTCGTATAAATGCCTGCGGTAGTATAGGTATGTTTCTCGTCTTCAAAAAAGATACCTTCATAATCTTCTAGCTTGGATAAGAAAAAATAAACAAGCTCCTTTTTAATCAAAGGCATATCACAGCTGCACACAAAAAGAATGTCAACATCACTTTGATGAAACGTAGAAACAATTCCAGCTAATGGACCAATTTCATTATATTCATCTATCACATTTTGATAACCAGTATAGTGATACGATTGGGAAGCATTTTGCGAAATATATTTGTTTTCGAACACCGACAATTCTTCCGCAAGAATTTCTAAAAAAGTTTTATTATGCAAGGTAAGATCGGCTTTGGGAAAAGATTTCATTCGCGAACTTTTCCCTCCTGTTAAGATACAAATTCCAAATTTCATAATCTATTAATATTCGTTAAATATCCTTTTAATGTCTTCTCTATTTTTCGTCTTTTTCAAAGCCAGCATCAATAAGATTCGTGCCTTTTGACCACTTAAGGTATTGGAAGCCACACAATATTCGTTGGGATCAAAGACTTTATCGCTAAATACAATTCCTTCTGATACTCTGGAAGAACGAACAAAGACAATTCCTTTTTCGGAAAGATCATTAATCGCATTTAGCCAGGCTTGGGAATAATTCCCACTTCCTGAACCTACGAGAACGATACCTTCGTTCTTTTCGGCTAAATGATACAAAATCGAAGAATCGACACCTCCATAGAAATAGGCAATACCCACATCCGGAAGTGTAGTATAATTTCCTGCAAAAACAGAATTGCTCGTGTGTTTTTTAAACGATTCACTAAAAAAATATACTTCTTCATCTTGCATATATCCAAGACAGCCAGAAGCCTTTTGTCCAAACGCATCAATCTTAAAATTATTCACCTTTTGTACATCTCGTCCAGAGAATATAGTATTCGAAAACAAGACCATGACACCTTTTCCTCGGGCTTTATCACTACAAGCTAGATTCACAGCCTGGTATAAGTTGAATGGTCCATCTGCACTCGTTGCCGTATCTGGTCGCATAGCTCCAGTAATCACAACAGGTTTATTCGTGTTCAAGGTTAAAGTTAAATAGTAAGATGTTTCTTCGATTAAGTCGGTTCCGTGTGTTACAACGATACCATCAATGTCTTCGTCCAATACTAAAGAATTAATCGTATTGGAAAGCTGCATCCATATTTCTTTATTCATTTCATTGGAATCTAAATTGCACAACTGAAAAGTACGTATACGAGATACTTCATGGATGCCTGGAATAGATTGTAAGATATCGTCCACGCTGATTTCACCCGCATGATACCCCACTGTTTTCCCGTTTTGTCCTGTTCCAGCAATCGTACCTCCAGTCGCAATGATTGCGATAGTTTTCATAGTAAGCTCCTTTTTATAAACATTTTAGCATGAATTGAATGCATATTGTGAACAAAACCTTCTATAAGTTTTGTAGTAATTCATATACATAGCGAACTTGACCTGCAGTAAACTTCTTTACGGATTCTTCTGCATGAATAAAAGTATATGGATGATCGACATTATGAAACATTAATATATCATTGTAAGAATCTCCTATACCGTATGTTTCATAAGGATCATTTAATACAGAAAGCAACTTTTGTATTCCATTTCCTTTGGAAACGTTTTTGGGCACTACATCTAAATAGTGACAATTTAGAATTCCATGTATACCTTTAACCTTGTCTTCCAAAAACTCTTGTATTTCTTTTACTTCATCTAAACTACCTGATGGATTGTAGAAACAGATTGTATCAAATCCAAGTTTATATCTTTTCAAAACTTCCATAAAATCCATATCATACGGAATATAGTCTTTTTCCTCAAAAACCATGCATCTACCTTTTTGATATGCATAGCTCTTTTTTCCGTCAAAAAAACTACAATGCATATATGGATATCTTATAAGATATTTTTGGATAATCATCTTTATGTCCTTATTGTCCATTTGTTCATGAAATAATATATTCCCTTTTGAATCTAGAATTAAACCACCATTATTCAGAATCATATAATCCCACTCAAACATTTTTGAAAATCGCTGCACTTGTTGAATATTCCTACCCGTACAAAAAATAAACAAATTCCCTTTTTTTCTGAAATCATGAATCATACTTTGATCCTTAGAAGAGATTATTTCTGAATCTCTGACTAAGGTTCCATCTAAATCACTAAATACTATCTTTTTCATATCGACTCCAAAATACAAGAAGCAAGAATAATCTTGCTTCTTATGATATTATTTACTTTCGTAATGATCCCTTACACCATCCAATTTTTTACTTCCAATACGAGCATGGAATTTTGGGTCTTTAGGAATATCTGGATTAATCCCCAAATCTTGTGGTGCTAAACAAGCCAATACTTGCATAGGAACGATATATTCCCATGAAGAGAACAATGGATCTTCTGTAAACTGAACAATACAGTCTTTATTTGTTGGATTATCAATTCCATTTGGTGAACCAATAATATAGTTATGAGGTGTCCATTCGCTTAAGATTTCTACCAATTTAATTGTTCTTGGTTTATAGTCTCCTTCAGAAGCCAAATAGAATAAGTGAGCACTGTCTGTAATAGAGTTATAGATTCCATGGAAGAATTCTTCAATATCATATCCAGTAACACCTTGTCTTACTGTTTCTAATACTTTCAATGCACCTTCCAATACATCGGCATACATTCCATCGTATCCTACTACAATGATTCTTTTTGCGGGTAAAAACTCTTCTTTTATTCTTCCGTACCATTCTGTAGAAGCCTTAATAATATTTGGTAAGTTGTTGATGACTTTATTCATTCTATCAAAATAAGAATCAACCACTTCTTGTGTTGTAATTCCTTTTAACAATGCCCATTCTGTAAGCATCATCATTAATGTTACAGTTGTTCCTGCGTACCCTTTTGTTTTTGCACCACATTTTTCATTACCAACTTCAATTTGCGTTTTTGTTTGTGCATGTTCAAAGATTAATGCCGTTGGGTTTTCTGATACTGCAGCTGTATAGAAACCTTGTTTTGTTGCTGCGTCTAAACCTGCAACCGTAGAAAGACTTTGTCCTCCCTGGCTCATTCCGATTACTAAGGTTTTATTATTAAATACACGCTCACTTCTTTCAAATTGCGTTGGATACATGCAAATAACTTTTAGGTTTAATAACTCTTCTAAATAGTTTTTTGCAGCCAATCCTGCATGGTAACTTGTACCAGAGCCTAAAACATAGATTTGTTCAATTTCTTTATCTGCAAACATATCTACAAATTCTTTAGTAATTTGTTTTCTGTTATTAATGATATTTCGCAAAACCACAGGAGTTTCACAAATATATTCGTACATTTTTGATTCAGCCATTTTAGAACACTCCAATCATAGATCCTACAATACCTAGGATAATAATTAACCATAATAGTGTTGTTGATTTAACACCTTTATTTAGTAACCAATAAACGATAAAAGTTAATCCTAAAGGTAAAAATCCAGTGATAATTCCATTAAAAATATCTTGTACAACTACTTCGGCTCCTCCAATATTTAAAACCAAAGGTGTAGATAAACTGACCATGGAAGCTGCCATGGATCCAACAACAACTAATCCTAGTATTTTTGCACATTCTGTAAGAACTGCAATGACTCCTCCTTCATTCATACTAGCAAGGAAACCAACACCGCTCTTATAACCAATTCGTAATCCGTAATATCGTACCAATTGAGCTGGAACGTTATAGACTAATAAGAATAAAATAGCTCCTAAAATACTTCCTTGAGCAGCTAAGCTACATCCAATACCTGCCCCAATAATACGGAAAGTTCCCCAGAAGAAAGAATCTCCAATTCCTGCTAAAGGACCCATTAAAGCTGCTTTTACTGCATTAATTGATTCTTCATCGCAATCTTCTCCAGCTTCCTTTTGTTTCTTGAATTTTTCTTCCATCGCAATAGCACAACCACCAATAAAACTTACTACAGCTGGTGTTGTATTAAAAATCGATAAATGTCTTTTTAAAGCTGCTGAAGCATCTTCTTTATTTGGATATAATTTTTTCAAAGCTGGAACCATCATATAGGCGAATCCAACATTTTGCATACGTTCGTAACAGAAACAAGCTTGTAGTGGAAATGATCTCCAAAATGTTTTTTTTGTAGATTTCAGGAGTCATCACAGATTCTGTTTCAACTTTTTTGTTTTCCATTATAGTTCACCTCCAAGATCATCTGACATTTCTTCATCAACCATTACAGTTACATAGTTTTTTCTATCTTTTGTATATTGGAAAATAGTATATGCGATTACAGTACCAATAACAGCAGCTCCTACTGTATTTACTCCCATTAATGCGGTAATAGCCCATCCAGCAAAGAAGAACGCCACATTTTTCTTATCGAATAAGATTTGCATTAAAATCGCAATTCCTAATGCCGGTAACATACCTGAAGCAACTTTTAATCCATTTGTTACAGAGGCTGGAATCATTGCAACAAAATTTCCAATTACAGCTGAACCTAACAATGCACCAAAGAAAACTAATAAAAAGTAACTAATAAAGAATAAACCAGCACCCAACCATAATGCACGATCAACACCATCGTAGTCTCCTTCTTCCGCTGCTTTATCTGCCATATGCACAAATACACCATTCACTGTTCTGTCAAGAATACCAACCATTTGTCCTAATGTAGCAATTGGTAAAGCTAAGGCTACGGCTGCAGAAATATCTAGTTTAGATACAATCGCAAAAGCTGTTGCTAGGATTGCTCCTGAAACTGTATCTGGAGGTGTTGCCGATCCAATACCAACAATTCCCATCATTACTAACTCAAGAGAACCCCCAACAATTACTCCTGTTTGGAAATCTCCTAAAATCAAACCAACAATTGGCCCTAATACCAATGGTCTATCAAACATTAACATTCCGCCTACACGGCTATCCCAAATTCCTAATCCTCCTACAATACCTAAAAGGATTGCTTGAAATACACTCATAGTTCTTCTCCTTATTTATTAAAATTATTTCGAATATCTTTTGTTGATAACTTTTTAAGATTTGGTACGGCTTGCATAAATACATTTAATCCTTTTTCTTCTAAACGATTCATGATATCAATATCATTTTCATTCATATAAGAGTTACTATCTATCTGTTTTTTGCCAGCACCATTTCGTAATCCACCTAACAATACGTCTTTAACAGCGTTTCCAGTCTTACCGATCACATACTCTGCATCATCTATAGTTCTTGTAATTACCATAATCTTTCGATTTGCATGTTTCGGATTGTTGATAACCATTACAGCCCCCTCTAATGATTTCATTGATAGTGTCACCCCTGGAGGACAAGCCAGCTTAAACGCCGTTTGCATTGTCTTATCGTTTAATAAAGCATTATTCGCAATTAAGATTACATCTACTTTGTAGTGATTAACCCAAGATACTGCAACTTGCCCGTGCAATAATCTGTCATCTACCCTTAATACCTCAATCATTTGTTTTCTCCTACAATTCCCCATCGTCTATTAATAATTCTTCATCTGCATCCGTCATAGAATCATTTAATAAAGAAATTGTTTCTCTTGCATGCATTACAATTTCACGAATTTTAGCTTTATTCGATTCTACATTTTCATCCAATCGCAAAAACGATAATTCCATTAATAATCCAAGATTCAATCCAGAAACCACATATACATTTTCATGCATTGATAGATAATTCATTGCACATTGAGTTGTGCTGCCTCCTGGAATATCCGTTAAAATTATCGTTGGATATTGGTTTTCAAAAGAACAAACTGTTTGCTCTAAAGTTTCTCGAATATCCTCAATACTTTGATCCAAAGTAATACTCATCGTCTTTACATTTGAGACGTCTCCCAAAATAAATGACAACGAATGAGCAATACCTTTTGAAAAGTCACCGTGTGTAAATATTAAAATATTTTTCATACTTACTTCTCCTTTACAATGTATATACATTTGATGATTCTATATTATTATATTGTATATACATATGTCAATATGATTATACATTTAAAAATAAGGCTATAAGAAATATGAATATCGTTACTCATATTGACAATGGAATTATGTTTAGAGATAATTAGTATACAATATACAATTTAATGTATATACATTTAGAACAGGATGTAATTTATGAAAAAAAAACCTCAATATATCGCAATTGCTGATGATATAGAAAATAAGATACAAGAAGGAGAATATAAAAAAGATTCGCAACTGCCAACAGAATTGGAATTATGCGAAATCTACCAAGTAAGTCGTATGACAATAAATAAAGCCATTGTTTCACTTGTAAACAAAGGTTTGCTGTATAGAGTTGCAGGAAAAGGAACATTTGTAAAAGATTTAAAAGTGTTTAAAGAAGCAGGATTTGTTGCCGGTTCTAGTTTTACATCAGATATGGAACAAATTAATCAAGTCGCTGGATCCAAATTATTGGAATATAAAGTTATCCGCGCTTGTCAAGCGGAAACAGCTATGAAACATCTTCATTTAGACGAAGACGACCTTATCTATTATATTCAACGTTTAAGAACAGGTAATGGAACACCTATAGCCCTAAGTACTACGTATATTCCTTGTTCCATAGTACCCGTTTTAGACATTAATTGTTTAGAGACCTCACTATATAAATATCTCAAGGATAACTATAATCTTAGTCCATCCGCAATAAGTTATACATTTGAAGCTATGCTCCCAACGTCTAAACAAAAAAAGCTCCTTCAAATAGATTCAGGAGCTGTGTTAAAATCTTGTCACCCATCAGTTGATATGAATACTGGACAATATGTAGAATATACAGAAACATATTATGTTGGTACAAGATATAAATATTCCATTCATTTTCAAGAAAAATAAGCATTCGTGCTTATTTTTTTAAATCTCGTGATATTTCTTCAATGCTTCTAAAGCCGTTTTTGCCATTTGTTGGTAACCTGCTTTACTTGGATGTAAGTGGTCACCACTATCAAATTCTGGTTTAAACGCATTGGCATCGTCTAAATCTTTGTCAAAATCGATATATCCATCAATTTCATCGGTAGTACGAATCCAAGCGTTGATTTCTTGTTTCAAATCTTCTCTAAAAGGAGCGTACGTTCTCCATCCCTTAAATGGGATGATTGTTCCAAAATAGATTTTTAATCCTCTTTCTCGTGCCATTTTAATCAATACACGATATCCATCAATGACTTCTTGAGCTGTTGGTAAATCCGACCATGGACGATATGGATTTTTATCCGCTCCAACTGGGTGGATAATATCGTTGATTCCTTCCAATACGATGACTGTATCACATCCTTGTACATCCATATCATGGACAAAACGAGTATCTGATTTTAATCCATACGATTCGTATAATACGTTGTGATATTCTCTTAAGATTCGAGCTCCCGAAGCCGCTTTTCGAGGAAAAGATACGGAGATGTTTTCTTTTAATGCATCCAATTGTAACCATTCTGGCCAATCTTGGGCAGTAATTGAATCCCCGAAACAAACAATGGATTTATTCGTATCTTCTGTAAAAATCTCAATATCACTTAAGAAATATACCCACTCTGTCCCCTTATAAAGATCCATTGGTAAGCATTCGCTTTCACTTTGATCTTCCAATGAATAATAAAATTTAGATAAAGGACCTAACGTTGTCGTTGCCGCTCTTAAAGAAGTAAATTCTTTCAAATAGATATTGATTGTAAAGAAGGCATTCTTTTCTGTTTCAAAATCAATCGCATCGCTTTGACGTGTTTCCCCTGCTTTTAAAGATACTTGTTCTTTACCATCAAAAGTGATTGTTTTTAAAGTAGAAGGAACAATATGTTCTTTCTTCTCTCCTGTTTTGGCAATCGTGATTTTTTCAAAATGAACCTCTTCTTTTCCCGTAAAATTATCCAAGGTAATACGAACTTTCGTTCCATCAAAAACGCTTAAGATTGGATATCTTAACGTAATATTCTTTGTGTATTGTTCTGGTTTATTTGTCGCAATACTAATTGCGTTCGCCCAGTTTGTTACCCATTTCATACAAATCCCTCATTTCTACGACCCTTATTATACAACAAAGACGAGCATATTTGCTCGTCTAATTGCGATAGATTATAGTTCTTCTCCGTTTGTTGCGATAACGTTTTTGTACCAGAAGAATGATTTCTTTTTGTCACGAGAGAAGTCACCTGTGTGTGCGTTGTTTTCGTTTACATAGATGAATCCGTAACGTTTGTCATATTCTCCAGTCGAAGCCGATACGATATCGATTGGTGCCCACATTTGGTATCCTAATAAATCAACACCATCGTAGTTTACGGCATCACGCATAGCTGCGATGTGTGCAGATAAGTAGTCAATACGATATTGGTCATCAATGATATATCCTTCTTCTGTACGATCGATGACTTTGTCATAAGCACCAAATCCGTTTTCTACGATCATCATTGGTAATTCGAAACGATCGTTGAACCAGTTTAATACCCAACGTAATCCGATAGGGTCAATTTGCCATCCCCAGTCCGATGCTTTTAAGTAAGTATTTCTTACAAAGTCTTCTTCAGAGAAGTCAAATGTATCTCCAAAACGACCAGTATATTTTGTTGCATAAGACATGTAGTAAGAGAATCCGATGTAGTCTACTTTTCCTGCTTCTAAGATTTCTGCATCGCCTTCTTTAATAAAGTCATATCCTTTACGTTCAAATTTCTTTAACATGTGTGATGGATAGTGTCCACGAGCGTGTACATCTACGAAATAGTATTTTTGGTGCATAGCTTGTTGCGCATTTAATACATCCACTGGATTTGGTGTTGCAGGATATACCCCGTTCATACCAATCATACATCCAACCATCGCATCTGGATCAATTTCGTGTGCAGCTTTAACCGCTAATGCAGAAGCTACTAATTCGTTGTGTGCTGATTCATACATCATAGCTTCCATATCGTCACCTTCTTTTACAAGAACTGCCCCTTCTTGTACCATGTGGTGAGCTCCCATGTTACGCCATTCTGCTTGGTTGTTGATTTCGTTGAAAGTCATCCAATATTTAACTTTACCTTTGTAACGAGCGAAACAAGTTTTCGCAAAACGAACAAAGAAATCAATACAACGACGATCCATGAATCCATTGTATTTTTCGGCTAAGTGATATGGCATTTCGAAGTGTGATAATGTGATAACTGGTTCGATTCCCAATTCTTTCATGCAGTCAAACATTTCATCATAGAATTTTAAACCAGCTTCATTTGGTTGTTCATCATCCCCATTAGGATAAATACGTGTCCAGGCAATTGAAGTACGGAATGATTTAAATCCCATTTCTGCACACATTTTTAAGTCTTCTTTGTAGTGATAATAGAAATCAATGGCTTTGTGGTTAGGATAGTCTTCTCCTTCGATTACTCCGCGAGTAATTTCACGACGTTTTCCAGTTGTATTATCTCCAGCTGTCATAACATCGGCGATAGAGATACCTTTTCCATCAACGTCCCAAGCACCTTCAGCTTGGTGAGCTGCAATGGCACCTCCCCATAAAAAATCTTTTCTAAAACCCATAGTAATTCCTCCTGTAATTCTCTAGTACTAATTATAGACTTTTGTGAGCGTTTTCTCAATAAAAAAGGAGCACTAGCTCCTATTCTTCGATAAAGGCTTCGTACGTTTCATTATCGTCACAATATATCTGTAAGATTCGTTTTCCATCCGCCATTGTAGAGATGATTCGAGAACTAAATTCTTTGGCATCCGAACGAATGGTTAGCTCCACACCCTCGGCAATCTTAAATTTTTTCGTACGCTTATTTTGAATACTTTGAGGCACCGTAGTAAATTCGGTATCAAATTTTTTTCTTTGCGGAAGATTCAACAAGCATTCCTTAATCACGTCTTTTTGAATGTCCTCGTTGGTTGGTTGATAGTTATCCATTAAATCTTCAATATACGATTCATACTCGATAGGTTGCGGTTGGTTCATCGTATTCTGAATTTCCGTACTCAATACGACATAATCTCTTGGAGAAACACTTTTTACTGTGCTCTTTAATTCCGTATCAATAGCTTGGTACGCTTTTAATGTGTTACTAAAATCGTCACGAACTTCTTCAACTTGTAAGAAAGAAAGGTACCAGTACTTCGATTTCGTATCATTAAACACTTTAATTTTATCAAACAAAATATGACCATTCACTTCATAAAAATTGAAAACAGCGGATTTCCAAATATTGTTCTTGTCTGATGCAAAACCATAATTCACCGATAGACTGTTTCCATCGTACCATTTGGTATGCTCCACTTTAGCCAATAAGTATTGTAAGGTCCCATCTTCTTTTTCAATCAAAGCTTGGATCAAACTTCCCTTTTTAACCATTGTTCCCGTTTGAAAGATCTTGGATTGCGCCAGTTTCTCACATTCCAATAAATGATCCGCAATCTGATTCGCACAATCTTTTTCTTCGCTCTTGAGATAAACCCATTTGGGAAATACAATGAACTACATCTGTGGTTTCCGAAACAATCTGATAGTCTTTATTTTTTTCATTATTATTCGCAAAGTCATAATAATCTTGAATAAAAACATCAAAATCCTCTGGAATCTCTTTTTCTATACTAATCGCATCTTCGACATCTATGATATGAAAAGATTTATACAAAATTTTCATTATTCAATTCTCCATTCTTTCGATACGAAATATTTTACTATTTATTTAACCAGTTCTTCAAGTACAGATTTCGCCCATGGATATGGACGCATAAAATCGGTTGAATAAAGAGACAAATCGCCATCCAAATACTGATACAAATCACAATCAAACAGTTCTGTATTAATACGGAAGCATTTTTCCGATAAGACAAACAAGTCCTCCATCTCTACCTTTTTTAAAACCTTCATCAATTCAAATTTGGAAACATAAACATAATTTCGTTTTGTATCATCCACTACGCCAAAAAGAAATTGGCACACTTCATCCACAGTAACCGGTTCTCCTCTTTTCAGAACCAAGAAAGCCAAAAGCTCTTTCGATTTTTTTCGCGGAAATGGAACCGACTGTCCATCCACAAATAAATCAAATCGACCAAAACAACGAATCAAAGGCTTTTTAAATTTCCCATACCGCAGATAGTGCATCTCCTTAAGTAGCATTTTTTCTTCAAAAGGATGTACCAAATATCCACTGACATGCTCTTGTAAAGCCCAAAGACAATCTTCTTGACCAGAAGAAATATATATACAATTAATTTCCCCTTTTTTGTTCAATTGTTCAACCAGACTCTTATCCTCAAACACAAAAACAACATCATTCTTTTTCACACAAGCGATTAATTTTTCTTTTTCTTCAAAATAAACATAAGGAATTTTAAGGCTCTTCAACATCGAACATAGCCATTTCTCTTTAAAAACTGCAGTTATCATAACATCTTCTTCTTTCTGTTAATTTTTTTATTGATTTCATTGTATTTCTTTTCTATCATATGTTCAAATATTTCTCACAGAGTAATCCACTCTATGAAAAAATATCGTAAAGAGCTTAATCATCGAATATTTTAATTATTGACTCTTTTTTTTGACGGCTGAGATTTCCCACAACATTTCCATATTTTTTCTTTTCAGATCCATATCCGGATGTACATAGCGATTCATAGTCACTTGAATGGAACTATGTCCTAATATTTCACTTAATGTTTTTATATCAAAGCCCGCTTCAATACAACGAGTCGCAAACGTATGACGCAACGTATGAAAATGAACATCTTTCCAGTTATATTTCTTAATCAACTTAGTCAATTTGGATTGTAGGATTCTAGGTTCCATATAAGAAGTCGTTCCGGTTAATAAAAAAGCATCCGCATTGGAATTCATAAATAGAGACAAAACTTCGATCATACGATCCGAAATGGGAATACGACGAATGGAATGTTTGGATTTAGGGGTATCCAAACGAACTTCCGTTTTTTTCTCACTATGAAACGTTCGAACTCTTTGTAAAGACGAATCAATATAAATGCACTTTTCATCCAATAAAATATTTTTCCATCGAAGTGCGCAGATTTCTCCAATTCGCAAACCACACGATAAGGATAATAGAATGGATACTTTTTCTAAATTGAGATCTTTCAATAAATCTTCTACAAAAGTTTGTTCTTCTTCTTTCGTAAGAATTCGTATTTCTTTTTCCACTTTTCTAGGAAGACGCACTTTAATGATAGGGAGTTGAATATTATCTTGCACCTGAATGCTTAACCATACGGTCCGAAATAAGGACAAGATATCTTGTATGGACTTCGAAGACAAATGTTTCTCGTTCATCAAGTAGACAATGAAATCCGATGTGATTTTGGAATTAATAAGATGAAAAGGATATTGTTCAAAATACGGAAGGATGTGCTTATAAATCATCGAATGATATTTTGCGTACGAAGAAGCTTTCAGACCATGTTTGTTTTGTTCCAACCAGCTTTCAAAATAAAAACGAATCTCTTTTACAGGCTTACTATTTTTTTCTTTCTCCCAGGCAATCATTGCCTGATTTCTTTTTTCTTTTACACCTCTATATGTATCCGCATAACAATATCCATATTTGATTTTTCCATTTTCGTCTCTTCCTTTTTTATAACGAGCTTCCCATCGACCATCTGCTCTTTTATAAATGTTTTCTCCTCTAGCCATACGATTCACCTTTTTTTGACCATTATTTTGACGATTGTGAAGACTTAAAATAACGGTTTTTTCTTTAAAAAAACGAAAAATGTAGTATTATCTTCCTAGATTAGTACTATTTTCTTTCATTATTGTTTCTAGAACCTACTCATAGAGTGGATTACTCTGCGACAAGTTGAACACCTACAATGTAAAGGAAAAAACAATTTGTGTCATGCCATTCAAAATGGCATCAAAAAAGAGATTGACTAGCAATCTCTTAATATATGTTTTGTGGAATGGTATTAGCGCTTTCTTTATCCAAAGAAGCAACGCCTGCTTCTGTAGTAATAAATAAAGCCGAAATGCTTGCGGCATTTAATAATGCGTTACGCGTTACTTTGGTTGGATCAATAATTCCTTTTTCAAACATATCAACCCATTTTCCTTCTTTGGCATCAAATCCGATATTTCCCGATGCCATTTTTTGTTTCTCTAAGACTTTTTCTCGATTGTAGCCTGCATTATAGGCAATTTGTGAAATAGGCGCTAATAAAGCATCAAATACAATCTGCATTCCCAATTGAACATCAATTTGGTCCGAAACCAATTGATCTTTTAAAGAAACGTATGCTTTAACCAAACTAGCACCGCCGCCCATGACGATTCCTTCGGCTACGGCAGCTCTTGTCGCATTTAAGGCATCTTCAATACGTAATTTCTTTTCTTTCAATTCCGTTTCGGTTAACGCCCCCACCTTAATGATCGCAACGCCCGTAGAAAGTTTTCCCAAACGCTCATTTAAACGACGCATATCATATTCTTGTGCGTTTTCCATTTGGACTTGGATGACATGGATTCTCTCTTGGATAGCTTCTTTATCGCCCATACCACCAATAATCGTTGTATTCTCTTTTGTTACAACCACTTTTTTGGCAACCCCTAAATCGGCAAGTGTCATCATCTTCAAATCCATACCCAAATCTTTTGAATAAAATTGAGCACCTGTTAATGCAGCTATATCCTTCAACATTTCTTTCTGCATATCCCCAAACAATGGTGCTTCTGTAGCTACCACATTAAAGGTTCCTCGAAGCTTATTTAGAGCAATGGTCGAAACGACTTCACTTTCAATTTCTCCTGCAATGATTAATAAAGCACGATTTGCTTGTACCATTTGTTCCAATAAAGGTAAAATCTCTTGAATCGCATTGATCTTTTGATCGGTTACTAACACATAAGCATCGCTTAACTGAGCAATCATTTTGTCGTGATCGCTAACCATATAAGGAGATAAATATCCTTTTTCATAGCGCATACCTTCGCTAATTTCCAAAGTGGTTTCAAATCCATTCGAATCATCCACGGAAATGACACCTTCTCGACCAACCTTTTCCATAGCTTGACTAATAATCGTTCCAATTTCTTGTGAACCCGAAGAAATGGTTGCGACATTGGCAATTTCTTGCGAACTCTCCACTTTTTTTGAAATGCTCAATAAAAAATCACTGACCGCATGGGCTGCCTTTTCAATACCTTCTCGCATCAAAACAGGATTGTATCCTTGTTCAACCAAATTTAGTCCATCACAAATCATTTGTTGGGCTAAAATGGTTGCGGTTGTGGTTCCATCACCAGCTGTATCATTCGTTTTACTCGCTACCTCATAAACCAATTTGGCTCCCATGTTCTCAAATTTATCTTCCAATTCAATTTCTTTGGCAATCGATACACCATCATTCGTGATCAACGGGGATCCATATCCTCTTTCCAAAACCACATTTCTACCTTTAGGACCCAAAGTTACCTTAACGGCATTGGCCAACGTATTTACCCCTTTGACCATTGAATCTCTAACATCTTTTGAAAATCTTACTTCTTTTGCCATATAAATCCTCTACTTATCTACCGCAATGATATCCTTATCTGGAACGACGATATATTCCTCATCCCCCGATTTCATACGAATTCCGTCTCTTTCTTTAAATAAGACTTTATCTCCAATTGTATATTCTGGAGAAATGACTTCTTTTCCAATTTTAATAACCGTCGCTAATTTCGAAGGTTCTTTAATAGAAGTTAAGACAATTCCACTCGTTGTCATTTTCTCTTCTTTTTCTTTTTTTAATAATACATAATCATGTAATGGTTCTAACATAATAACACCTCAATCACTTAACACATTATATTCTATTCTTTTACTTTTTCAAACGCATTGTCTTTTTTCAAATGTTTAGTACAATGACATAGAGGTGATTTATTATGAAAGCTTGTTTTCAAAGCAGTTCGATTCTTCTTCCCAAAAAAGAGTATTGTACGTCCAATTGGCCCGTTGTCGCATGTGACCAATATACAAGCCAACCCGAATACTGGAAAGAAGTCGAATCAAAGATTCAAGAGTGTCCATCCACTCTACATATGATCTATCCAGAAGCTTATTTAGACCAAGGTGACGCTCGCATTCCAAAGATTAATAATACAATGCGAGAATATTTAGAAAAAGGAATTTTAGAAGAAACGATCCAAGATGGATTTATTCTAATTGAAAGAAAAACGATTTCCGGGAATCGATTGGGACTAATCGGAAAGGTTGATTTAGAAAGCTATGAATATATGTCGAATTCAAAAGCGTTTGTACGAGCAACCGAACAAACGGTTGTATCCAGAATCCCACCACGAGTAAAGATTCGTGAAAATGCGCCTTTAGAATGTCCACATGTGATGCTTCTAATCGATGACGAACAAGGAAAAATCATTGAAAATCTATATATCCAAAAAGAACAATTTTCAATCGCATACGATTTAGATTTAATCCAAGAAGGTGGTCACTTAACAGGATACAAAATTACTGGAGAAATCGTAGAAGAAATCAATCAAAAACTTTATGATTTTGAACAAAACAGTCATGGACTCTTCTTAGTGGTTGGTGATGGGAACCATTCCTTAGCTACCGCAAAAACTTGTTGGGAAAATATCAAAAAGAATCTTTCCAAAGAAGAACAAGAAAAGCATCCAGCACGATATGCGCTAGTAGAACTCGTTAATCTTCATAGTTTAGCTTTACAATTCGAACCAATTCATCGTTTACTATTCCATGTTGATGCACAAAATCTATTCTTCTCATTCTTAATGTATTTACGAAAAGAACATATGGATATCCAAGAAGGAAAAGAAATCTGTTTCGCCAGCAATGAAATTCAAATATCTTTTTCAATTTCAAACAAACAAAGTCGAATTCCTGTCGAAATCTTACAAACGTTCTTAGACCAATATCTTCTAGAACACCCAGAAAGTACTATTGATTATATTCATGGAGACGATGTCATCAATAGCTTAGGACGAGAAAAAGGAAATTGCGGAATTCTATTAACCGCGATTCAAAAAGAAGATCTATTTCCTTCCATCCGCGAAGGACACACCCTTCCTAGAAAAACTTTTTCTATGGGAGAAGCCAATGAAAAAAGATACTATATGGAGACAAGATATATTAAATAGGTCCGGTTTTTGTACCGAACCTATTTTTTTGTGATTGGAAAATCAAAATACGTATCTGGATATGGTTCCTTTTCCAAAGAAAAATGCCACCATTCACTTGGGAAAGGAATGAATCCATTTTCCAACATGACTTTTCTTAAAAACAATCGATTGTTCTTTTGTTCCTCTGTCAAGTTTTTATATAGAGGATAGGATCTTTCACCAAAAAAATCAAAAGTACCACCCATATCCAAATCTTGTTGGGATTTCATATCAAACAAAGTAAAATCTATGGCACTTCCTCTGGAATGACTGCTCTTTTTTATCACAAACTCTCCAAAAATCTCCGTTTTTTCATAATCTGGATAGAAATATTTCTTATATTCTTCTTTTCCTTCTTCTAAAGACCATCTCACAAAATGATCCACGGCTCTTTGCGGACGATAAGCATCAAAGACCTTGACTAGATACCCTTGTTCCTTGAAAATTGGAACGACCTTTTTCATAGCTTCACAAAGCTCTTTGGTACAAAGGATAATGGGTTCTTCATAGCCGTCGATTCGTTCACCTACAAAATTAAACGTTGTATAATAGCGAACATCCAACAAAATATCTGGAATCTGTTCGCCCAAATTCACAAAGCCACCACGATCCATGGATAATTCAATATTTTTCATTACAATCCTTCTTTCAAATATTTAACACAATCCGTATCTTACCATAGATTTATTTGATATTTTCCTTTAAAATATTTTTTGTTAGGGAGGAACACATTAATATGAGTGGTTTTTTTGGAGTAGCATCTAAAGAGAG